>JAGUYC010000340.1 GCA_020061515.1 Gemmatimonadota bacterium | reverse complement strand
GTCCGGTCGCGCGCGCCGCGCCGAGACATACCTTGGACGCGGCAACACTCGATCCTGCGAAGACGCAGACGTTTCTCATTGTTCGGCGCGCACCCTCCGCACAACGGGTCTGGAATCTACCAGGAGGTCGGGAATCGAGCAAGGGATTCGCGCCGCGAAATGAAGACGGGCGAACGCAGAAAGAATCGGACCGCTCACCAACGAGCGAGGTTCTCCCCGAGAAGCGCGCGCATTTCGCGCGGCTCGAATCCTCCCGCGTCCCGGAGCTCCTCGAGGAAGATCGCGATCCCCTCCTCGTCGTTCCGGAGGGCGATCCAGGGGACGAGATCTAGATGAACGCGGTCCCAATCGAGGCGCCGAATCGCGCGCGCGACGAGGCGAGGATCCGCTCCCGCCTCGAGGCTCGCGAGAAAGAGGACCGATCCGCGCGGAAAAGAATCCGGCTCGGCGATCTCCTCTCCCTGCCCCGGAAAGAATCGGACGTACGCGCGGGCGCCCGCGGGGAGCGCGGGCCGCCGTCCGGCTTCGTGCGGAAGGAGAACATCGATTCCTTGATTGCAGAATGATTCGAGGTCGAACTCTCCCTCTCGCGAGGATCTTGACGCGATCCCGACGCCGAGAGGGCCGAGGAGCGGGAGCCTTGCGCGCGGGATCGATCCCTCGTCCGCGCGGAGACCGACGAGGACCGCGCGAGCGCCTCCGCGCGAGGCGCCGCGCATCTCGCGGATCGAGGAGACGACCGCGATCGAGTCGCTTCCCTCCGCGCGGGCGCGAAGATTCCCGATCGAGTCGAGAAACGCCTCGCTCCCCGCCTCGCCCGCATCGAACCACCGGACGGCGCCGCGAACGAACGGGGGAACGTCCCGGCGGAGCGATCCGTCGAGATCGACCTGATCCGAGTCGGCGAGCCACGCGCGGCCGGCCCGATGCGGGCGAAGAAGCGGCTCCTTCCAATCGGCGAGCGCGAGGATCCACCTTTCCGTCATCCGCCCAACCGACCCGAGAATCGTCTCAGTGACCCACTCCGGATCGTCCTCGATCGTGTGATAGAAGCGGTGCTCGCCGTCGCTCCAGATGCTCATCGCGGGAATCCCGGCGTCGCGGAAGGGAGCGTGATCGCTCGATTCCCCTCCCCAGGCGCGCCCCACGGTCAGGCTCTCGGCGAGCGATGCTCCGAGCGATTCGCGGAAATCCCTCCAGATCGCGGGGAACGACCCGGCGCCGCCGATGCCGGTCTTTCCGTTTCCGTGTCCCTCGACGTCCAGATTCATCATGGCGACGACCGCGCCGAGGTCGATCGGGGGATCGGCGACGAACGCGCGCGATCCGAGAAGACCTTGCTCCTCGGCGGCGAAGACGACGAACACGATCGTGCGCGCCGGCCTCGGGTCCCTTTCCGCAAAGGAGCGCGCGAGCTCCATCACGACGGCGGTTCCGGAGGCGTTGTCGTTCGCGCCGTTGTAGACGAGCCCGTGCGCGCCGATCCCGAGGTGGTCCCCGTGCGCACCCACGACGATCGTCTCGCCCCGAAGGAGAGGATCCGATCCGCGGACGATCCCGGCGACGTTCCGCGCGGATCCGTTCTCGACGAGGCGGACATCGGCCGAGAGACGGATCCGCTTCCCCGTCGCGAGCGGGAGAGGCCCCTTCGCTAGCTCCGATCGATAACGCTTCACGTCGTAGCCGGTCCCCGCGAGAAGATGCCCGAGCACGCGCTCTCCGATGGAGGCGAGGGGAATGTCCGCGCGGTACGAACCCTCGTGCACCGCTCCTCCCGCGATCGCGCGCTCTCCTCGAAGCCAAAGGACGCCCGCGGCGCCGCGGCGAAGGGCCTCCTCGAGCGTCGAATCGCGCGAGATCGCCGGCTCCCAAACGTACACGCGGTCCGGTTCCTCGCGCACGATCGCCACGATCTTCCCGCCCGCGTCGAGATCGCCGTAGTCGTCCCGGCCGCGCCTCGCGTTCGACACGCCGTGTCCGGCGAGCACGACTTCCGCGACCGCGTTCCCGCTCCCCGAGTTCGTCGCGAGAACGAAATCATCGCCGTCGAGAAATGCGAGCGGGGCGTACGGTCCGTCGAGAAGCTCGAGGGCGGCGCTTCTCTCCTCCGTGACGAGCATCGGGAACTCGTGAAAGAAGCCGCCGTCCGTCCCGCCCCCCTCGAGACCCCATGCGCGGAAGCGCAAGGCGACGAACTCCTCGATCATCCGCCCGCCGGCGAGGCCGCTCTTTCTTCCTTGGAAGGCGTCGGAGGCGATCGTGTCGACGATCGCCTGGGCGCGCGCGCCGTCGAAGGCCCCGGCCGGCGACGCGCACCACACAGCGACAAACCAAACGGCGAGATGCGTTCGGAGCAAGCGGCGTCCCATCCTTGCGCGCATGCGAAGCGATCCTTCGCTCATCGATCGATTGGATGAAGCCGGGCTTCGGTTCCCCGGCGCGGCCGAGCGATCGGTCACTTCTCTTCCCGAACGCGCCCCTCGCGCACGCGGTAGAGCCTCCCGCACGAACACCGGATGCCCGGCTCCATCCTGCGGCCGCAGTCGCAGACAAACCCGCGCTGGCGCGCCGGGTTGCCGATGACGAGCACGTGGTCCGGAACATCGCGCGTCACCACCGCTCCCGCGCCGACCATCGCGTTTCGCCCAATGACGACCCCGCACACGATCGTCGCGTTCGCGCCGATCGAGGCGCCTTCCTTGATGAGCGTGGGAAGGAAGTCGTCCGGCGTTTTCTTGTGCTTGCACCGGGGGAGAAGGTCGTTCGTCAGGACCGCGTTCGGGCCGATGAAGACATAATCCTCGAGGGTCACCTTGTCCCAAACCGACACGCCGTTCTTGATCGTGCAGTGGTTGCCGATCACGGCGCCCGATTCGACGAAGCTCGTCTCGCCGATGTTGCACCCCTCGCCGACCACCGCCCCCTTCATGACGTGCGCGAAGGCCCAGATCCGGGTCCCCTTGCCGACGCGATCCGACTCGCAAAGCCCTTTCTCGTGAACGAAGACATCCTCCGGCATGAGCAGCTCTCCCCGCGTAAGTTGAAGGAATGAAGACTCGCCGCGCACATTCTAGCCTAGCGCCGATCGTCCGTCGAATCCAAGCCGGGATCGACGCGCCCCGCGGGAGGCCCGGGACCTCGCGCGCGCCGCTCGTCACTCGATGTAGCCGAGCGCCTTGAGCTCCTCCAGCGTCTCCTCGTCGAGCGTTTCCCGGACGTCCGGCCTCTTCCCCGTCCCTCGCGCGAGCCACGCCTCGATCTCGCTCCGCATGCTCTCCGCCCGTTCCGGCTCCGATTCCAGGAGGTTCATCGTCTCGCCCGGATCGGCCTCCAAATCGAAGAGAAAGTGCGGCTCGTCGGGCGACCACACGTACTTGTACCCGTCTCGAACAAGCGCCCTTCGGTCCGGCCCGTAGATGACCGCCTCCGCGAACGCCGGGCGGTCGCCTTCCTCCGCCCCCTTGAGAAGAGGAACGAGCGATCGTCCCTCGATCCCCTCCGGCGGCTCGAATCCCGCCAGATCGAGAAACGTCGGGGTGAGATCGATCGCGCGCACGCGGCTCGACACGATCTCTCCGCGGGGGACGCCCGGACCGCGCAAGACGAAGAGCAGGCGGAGCTGCTCCTCGAAGAGCGTGTGCCCGTGGCCGACGCCGTAGAGCCCGCGCGGATCCCGGTACGCGGCCGCTTGCGCCTCCGCGTGATCCCAGAACTCCTCTCCGTGGTCGGAGACGATGCCGACGAGGGTGTTCTCCGCGAGCCCCCGCGCGCCGAGCCACGCGAGTACGCGGCCGATCTCGGAGTCCATGTAGCGGATGCAGCCGTCGTAGATCGCGACCTTGTGCTCGCGAAACTCCTCGAACGCCCGTTCGTTTAAGTCCTTACCTTTCGTGTATTGCCAATCCCACTTTTCCTCGTTCGTGTGCGCGCGGCCCGTCGATGTCGGAAAGATCCGATCGTACGGAGACGGAGGCACGTTCGGCATGTGCGCGTCGTTGAAGTGGAGGAAGGCGAAGAACGGACGCCCCGAGTTCGTCTCGAGCCAGGAGAGAAGCGCGCCGGCCGTCTCTCCCGCCGGCCGGAGCTCGACGCGGCAATGATCGTAGCCCTGCTCGAGACCGAAACGGAGATACGTGTTGGCCGCCTCGCATGCGGTCGCGTAGCCCGCGTTCTTGAAGATTTCCGCCAGCGTGGCGTGCCTCGGGGCGACGAACGGGACGTGGTCGCGTCGGAGAAGCCTCTCTTCCGTGCCGATGTACGCGCCGTGCGTCGAGGGATAGAGCCCGGTGAGCATCGATGCGAACGAGGAGAGGGTCCACGGCGCCTGCGAAACGGTCTCGACGAAGAGGGTTCCCTCCCGCGCGAGGCGCGCGATGCGCGGCGCCGTCTCCCTCGGGTAGCCGGCCGAGGTGAGATGATCCTGCCGGGTCGTGTCGAGGGCGATGAGAAGGACGTTCGGGCGCCCGCGCGCGGACGGGCGGAGCGCCGCCTCGCCTCCGAGGACGAGAAGGGCGAAGAGGAGCGCCGCCGCCGAAAAGAGGCCGGACCGCGGATGCAGCCTACGCCCTCGGATTCCGGCGAGCGCGCCGAGAACCCGCCGGAAGAGGAACGCGTGAAAGAGCACGAGAACCGCGACCCCGAGGTTCGCCGCCGACACAAGCGCCGTGCTCGACGCGGCCGGAAGGGAGCGCGTGCTCCGCACCTCCTTCCAGAAGGCGGCCAGCTCGTAGCGGTTCACGCGGTAGCCGAAGTGGAGAAGGGCCGCGGCCGCGGCCGCCGCGATGAGGAGAAGAAGAACGATCGAGCGGCGCTTCTCCGGCAGGCGGCGGAGAAGAAGAACGACCGCGAAGACGAGAGCCCCTCCCGCGAGAAACGGAACGAACAGGGAACGATACGTGCTCGCCCCGCTCCAGAGAACCAAGTAGAGATGCCCGTGCCCCGCGTAGCCGTGGCGGACCGACTCGACGATGGTCTTCGCGAGCCCCGCCGCCGTCCAACCGACGGCGATGAACCCGACGGAGCGGAACAGGATCTCGACGAAGCTCGCTCGATCTCGGCTCATCGGACCATGCTAGCAGGGGCGAACCGAGAGGAGAAGCCCTTCACGGCGAGTTGCCCTCGCGCGACCGGCCGCTCACGAGTCTCTTGCCTTCCGCTTCGCCTCGACGCTCCGGATCTTGTCCTCCATCGTCTGGTCCTTGTCGGTGCGCGTGCCGACCTTGATCACCGTGCCGACGCGCGGCGCCCCCATCGCGTGAACGACCTCGTGGCAGCGCCGAATCGCCGCGAACACCGCTTCCCACTCCCCCTCGACGTTCGTGCCGTACGCGTGCAGGCGGTGCGGGAGCCCCGCTTCCTCGAGCACCTTCTCGCACGCCGCGACGTACTTCGAGACCGAGACCCCGACCCCGAGCGGCGTGACGCTGAAATCCGCGATCACCTTCATTTCGCGCCTCCTCTCCTCTTGCGGAACGGAATCCCTCGCGGCGAGGGATTCGACCGCAGGATATCACGGCTTCCGGTTTCGATGCCGGGCGGCGAGATTCGGACGGCTTCGATGGGGAACCGCCGCGGATGAGCGGCGGGTGGGTCCGTGAGCACGCTCTCGGGGCCGCCCGTCCGTTCCAGCCGCATGATGGCCGGCGCGAAGCGCCGGACAGCATGCGGATTCTCCATCCGCGGCGGATGGCGCGGCGCGGAGCGTCCGCACCATCCGATCTTGAGCCTGCGCCGGCCTTGTCGTATTCTCTCCTCCGCTCGGGAGGACGAGAATGATCTCCCGCGGATGGGGGTTTTCTTTCGGATGCACCGCCACTGGGCGACCGCACTTCTTGCCGGCTGTCTCTTCTTCACGCTCGCGCGCGGGGAGAGCTCCCGCTCGATCGACCCCGCGCGCCCTTCCGGGACGGAGGCTCTTTTCGCGGATTCCTCGAGCGCGGGCGGCGCCGATACGGCCCTCGTCCCGAGAACGCGGTTCCTGCACCGGATCGTCGAGGCGCGCCGTCTGATCGAGAAGGAGGCGGACGATCCGGCGCTGAAGCCTCTCGAGAAGGCGCGCCTCCTCGTGTCGATCGGCCGGACCGAAGAGGCGGAACGGGTTCTCGATTCCCTCCGCCCCGCGACGAGCGACGAGCGTCGGGACCTCCTCCTCGTTCGGGCGGAAGCCGGTCTCCGTCGCTACGCCTTCGCCGAGGCGGAGGAGGCGATCGCCCAGGCGGAGCGCCTTAACCGCTTTTCGGAAGAAGCTTTTCGTCTTCGACTTTCGCTTCTCGACCATCAGGAGAATCTCGCCCGCATCGACACGCTGACCGCCCGGCGGCTCGCGCGCGATCCGGAGTCGGTCGCGGGGCTTCTCGGCCGCGCGCTCCTCGACTTCCGTCTCCTCCGCATCGACGAGGCAGAGAGCGCGTTCGAAGAAGCGTTCGCTCGTGCCGTGCATCCCGAGAACGGCGTGCGGGCGCTCACCGGTCTCGCCCGGATCGCCGAGAAGAAGGGCGCCTATGAGGAGGCCGCGGATCTCGCGTCGAAGGCTCTCGACGCGGGGACGCCCGATCCGGAGATCTTGAACGCGATCGCCTCGCTCCTCTTCCGGCTCGGTGAGAACGGAGAGGGGATCGACATCGCGCGCGAGACCCTCGCGTGGGATCCGTGGAACGAGGAGGCGCACTACTCCCTCGGCAACGGCTTCTCGAAGCGAACCTACACCGAGCTCGAGGAGGCGTTCCCCGAGGCGTTCCCGGACGCCTCCACCCGGCCGCTTCTCGCGGAGATCCGCGGACTCCTCGCCGCCGGGAGGCGGGGAGAGGCGCGAAGCCATCTTCGCGCGATCCGATCGAGCCGACCGGCGCTCGTCGATCCGCACATTCTTCTCGGCTCGCTCTCTTGGGAGGAGGGAAGCCACGACACCGCGATCGTGCATTTCCGGGCGGCGCTCGAACGATGTCCCGAGCACGGCCGCGCGCACAACGGATTCGCCAAGGCGATGGAGGGGAAACGCCTTCGCGCGAGCGTGCACCGGACGGCGGGGGAACGGGAGTTCGCCGAAACCCCCTTCCCGGAGATCCCGCGCATCGAGGACTTCGTCTCGAACTACCGCTCGCTCTCCGAACGACACAGGAAACGAGTCGCGCTCTCCATCGAACCGTGGGCGCGTTTCGTTCCCGTCTTCGTCGAGGCGGGAGCCTCCGTTTACATCAAGCCCCTCGACGAACGCCTTTCGGAAACGCCCCACCAGGAACTCCTGCGCGATCTCCGCATTTCGTACGACTCGAGGCTTTGGGACGACGTCCGCGGATGCGGCGGCTATCACACGGTGACCGGGATCGAGGATGTCGAGCGTTCGATTCAGCGGAAGTACAACACGCTTCTTCACGAGCTCACGCATCAAGTGCACTACGTTCTCACGCCGGACGAGAAGCGCCTCATCCAGGAAACCTACCGGGCGGCGAAGGAGAAGGAGCACTCCGGGAACCGGCGATTCCTCTCCCGCTATCAGGGATCGAGCGTCTGGGAGTATTTCGCGGAGGGGATGAACTCCTATTCGAGTCCGCGGAGCGGGCCGTACGACATGCGCGAGATCGTGAGCGAGCGCCTCCACGAGCTCGATCCGGACCTCGAGTATCTCATCGAGAAGCTCGTCGCGGATACTTCAGTCGGCAAGTATTACATCCCGGCGCAGGTCGTCGCCGCCTACGACCGGATCGAGAACGGGAACCCCGAGGAGGCGCTCGCTCTTCTCGAGAAGGCGCTCGCCCGCTCTCCGAGAGACGAAGGAGGCCTTTCCCTGCTCGCCTACACGCACCTTCTCCTCGGCGATCCGGACCGGGCGATTCGAACGGCCGAGGACGCGGTCAAGACGCACAAGGAATCGGCGGGGCCGTGGATCGAGAACGCGCGGGCCGTCTTTCACAAGAACGGCTCCCGCTCGGATCAGATCGCGGTTCTGATCCGAGCGCGCGAGGAGGTCGAGTCGAGCCAGCGCTACCTGATCGAGCGGGCGCTTGGAGAGGCGTACCTCGGCCGGGGGGATCTCGAGAAGGCGAAGGAGGCGTTCGGTTGGGTCCTCCGCTACCAGGAGGACAACCCGGAGGCGCTCTGGGGGATCGCCGCCGCGCGAGGACTCGCCTCGGACACGGCGGAGGCGACCGCGTCCTTCGTGCGCGCGATCCGCGAGCGGAGCGGAGTCGCCGAGCTTCGGGCGGACTACGCGCGCTTTCTGATCCGCCACGGGCGATTCGAGGAAGCGGAGAAGCAGATCGCGGAGGCGCGTCTTCTCGAACCGAGAAGCGCCGACGCGGAAACGGCGGCGGGACTCCTCGCCATCTACCGCGAGGAATGGGTCGAGGCGAGGCGCCGGCTCGCCGATGCCCTCGCGTTCGCGCCGTACAACGATCTGGCGACGATCCTCCTCGCCCACACGTGGATCGCGACCGGAGACGAGGACCTCGCCGAGGAGATCTTGAGGCCGGTGCTGAGCGCGGTCGAGAAAAGGACTCCGCCCGAGATCGTTTATCTCGAAAGAAAAGGGGAATACCGCGCGATCCGCACCTATCCGGCCGAGGAGCGCTGGCTTCTCTATCGCACCGCCTCGGAGCTCGCCGCGGCCCGCGGGGACCGGGAAGGAGCGGAGCGGAGCCGCCGCCTCATGGAGCAGACCTTTCGATAGGCTCGGCCGCGCCGAGCGGCGGGGAACGGCGCGTGACGCGTCAAGAGACAAAACGATTTCGCGGGTTCTCTCCCGCCGCGCTCTCCTTTCTCGAGATCGTCCGCGCGCGGGACGACAAGGCGTGGTTCGAACAGAACCGCGAACGCTACCGGGAGCTTCTCGTCCTCCCCTTCCAGGCGCTCGTCCTCGATCTCACGCCGACGATGCGTCGGATCGACCCGCGTTTCGAACTACGGCCGTCGATCGGGCGCGCGATCTCGAGAATCTACCGCGACACGCGCTTCTCGAAAGACAAGTCCCTCTTTCGCGACAGCATGTGGATCGCCTTCAAGAGGCCGAGCCGGGAGTGGACCGACGCGCCGTCGTACTTCTTCGAGATCACCCCTTCGTTCTATCGGTACGGGATGGGGTACTACAGCGCCTCGCGCGCGACGATGGACGCGCTCCGCGCCTCGATCGACGAGAACCCCACTTCCTTCCGAAGGGCGATCGCTTTTCATAAGAAGGGAAGCCCGTTCGACCTTCGAGGAGAGACATACAAGAGACCCCTCCCGAGCCGGCACGCGGAAGAGATCCAAGAGTGGACGCAGCGGAAGAGCTTCTATCTCGTCGCCGACCGTTCGATCGATCGAACCCTCTTCTCGCCCCGTCTCGTTCCGCTCCTCGACGAGGGTTTCCGCGCTCTCGGCCCGCTGTATCGCTCTCTCGCCGCGCTCGGATAGAAGGCGCCCGCTCGTGCGGGCCGCCGCGTCTTCGGCGCCGAGGGAGGAAGAAACTCGGGGGCGTATGATAGATTCGAGTCGATCGGCCGAACGGCCAGGACCTTCGATCGGGATTCCGCATGAACATTTCACCCATCTGCGCGGCGGCTGAACTTCCCTCCCCGGTCCGGGCAAGGGCGGCCGCGGTGCTTCTCCTCTCGGCGGTTCTCGCATCTCCTCTCGCGGCTTCCCCGTTCGGATCCGCGGAGGACGAGCCCCGCTTCGTCTGTCTCGGCGTTCGCGAGGAGTCGGCGGAGAAGGCGCGGGCCGATTCTTCGGGGTCGCGCGCGGTCGACCACGAGACGCTTCCTCTTCTTCTTCATTCCTCCGTCGGCTTCACCGACTCGATCTACGTGGTTCGCCTCTACCGGACGGTCGCCCCGTATCTGGAACGCGTGCTCGGGCCTCCGATCGGGATCGACACGCTGGAAGTCCGAATCGACACGACCCTCGTAACCGGAGCCTACGCGTCGGGAGGGATGGTCGTGATGCCCCGCGTCGGCCGGGGCCTCTTCCGCGACTCCGACGGAGACGGCTTGATCGACGAGGACGGATACGACGGAATCGACAACGACGGCGACGGGCGGATCGACGAAGACCCGGACACCTCGCCCTCTTGGGATAATATGTTTATCCATGAAGCGACGCACGCGTGGCAACGAGGGCTTCTCTCCTCGGGGATCGTGAACGGCTGGTGGATCGAGGCGTTCGCCGTGGCGAACGAGTGGTTTGTTTCTCATGAAGCGGCCCGAGACGGTTGCTCCCGGCCTCTCCCGGGCGGCGACGGGGGCGCGGCCACCGCCGGTCTCGACGGGATCGAGGCGGCGGGGGCGCCGGTTCTCGGCGGGCGCGGCCGGCTGATCGATCGGGTCGAGTCGTGGACCTGCTACCGAAACGCGGGCGGGGTTCTGCTCCTTTCCGGCATCGCACAGATGCTCGCTTCGGGACCGACCCCCCATCCGATCCAACGACTAATGCGCGAGCTGGAGAACGAGATGCGCGCTCCGGAGGTTTGCGATCCCTGGGCGGCGGTCGATCGCGCCTGGGACGCGCCGATCGACGGCGTCTTCCCTCCGAGCCGCTGGATCCGAGCGCGACCGATCGCGTGTCCGGCCGTCCGGAACGGTTCGTTCCTCGCCCTCTTCGCGTCGGGTCCGCACGGCGGCTATGACCCTCCCTCCGTCCGGATCCTCCACTTCGATCGGAGCGGCGGCTCCCGTTTCCAATTCCGTCCGTGTTCCCATCCGATCGTCCTCACGAACGCAAGAGGCGAGACCTTCCGGGTCGCCCCCGACAGGGATCTCGCCTGGATCCGCGACCGCTCCCTCCCGCCCGGCGCCTATCGGGTCGAGGCGGAGGAGACGGGGACGGACGGACGGGAGCTCCGGGCCCGGAACTGGATCCTCGTGCCGGCGTCCCGAGATCCCACGCTCTCCGGCCCTCGGGGGACGCCGGTCGTCTTCATCGATCCGAACGGCCTTCCCTTCGATCCGCCCGATCTTCGAACGAACGGACGCATCGTGGATCGTGTGCCGGGAGGAGCCGTGATCGAGCTTTCTGGAGGCGGAACCCTCTCGCTCCGGAGCGGAGAGCGATTCCTCGGCGCGATCACCGTTCCCGATCCGCTTCCGCGAACGGCTCTCGTCCGGATCGGACGCGACAAGGGAGAGGGGGTGGTCGCGTGGAGCCCCTACCGCGGCGCGCCGGGGGAACCGATCGAGGTTTCGATCCGCCGGAGCGAGTCGGCCCTCGATCCGGACGATACGGAGATCGCACTCCGGCTCTTCTCCGGCGGGGGCGGGCCGCCCGCGTACTATCCTCTCGTCCCCCGCGAGGCGGATCCCGACCTCCTCTCCGCGCGGTTCGTTCTCCCGGAGGACGCGCCCTACGTCTCGCTCTCCTTCCGCGGTCTTCGATCCAGACATGGGAGCGTCTGGGATGAACACGGGATTCTTCACGGCTACGGGATGCGGCTCGACGAACCGGACGGCGCGGCGCTCCTTTCCGCGCGCATCGAGGGAGATCGGCTCGTCCTCGTCTTCGAGAAGTGGACGAACCCGTCCCGCCTCCGGCTCCTCTCCGGCCGAACGCCCGACGGCGAGTGGATCGAACGCCCCGATCCGCCGGAGCCGATCGATTTGAGCTCAACGGTTCTTGGTTGGACCCTTCAGGATCGAATCGATAGCGACGACAGGTTCCAGGTCTGGGAGCGCGCGTACGGAACGGAACGACTCCTCGTTTCCTTGCAAGGGGGCGGGCGGAACACGGAGATCGGGAAGGTGTCGATCTCCTCTCCCGGGCCGAACCCGAGCCGCGCCGAAGTTCGTTGGTCGATCCGAACGCCGCGATCGATCGCGGTTCGCTTCGCCGCTTATGATGCGAGAGGAAGAAGGGTGGACGGACCCGAGGAGATCCGGCTCTCCCCCGGAACGACCGAGATCGCGTGGGAAGGACGCTCCCGGGAGCGCGACCTCCCCTCGGGAATCTACTTCATCCGCCTCGAAGGCCCTGGGTTCGTCGAGAGCCGCCGGGTGGTTCTGCTCAGGGACCGCTGATCGCGAGAATCGACAATGCCCGCCGGGACGCTGCCGGGAGACGAACCCGGGACGCCTGTCTCGAACCTTCGCCGCTTCTACCGCGCCCGATGCATCCGCCCCGTGTGCGCCTCGCCCCCCGCCTCCATCCGGTAGAAGTAAGCGCCGCTCGCGCACCCGGCGCCGGAGTCGTCGGTTCCGTTCCAGAGGGCCTCGTGGGCGCCGCTCGGCATTCTCTCGGAAAGGAGCGTTCGGACCTTTTGTCCACGAACGTTATAAATCGAAAGGTTCACGTCGGCAGCAGTCCCGAGCGCGAAGCGGATCTCGGTCGCCGCGCGAAAAGGGTTCGGACGGTTGGACTCGAGCCGGTGGAGGAAAGACGGAGCGGTCTCGCCGCCGCCTCCGAGACCGACCGCTCCCCGCGGAACGTACTCGAAGCGCGTGATCACGACCTCGACGCGCGATTCGGGCGCATTCCCTTCGTGGAGCCAGAGGTTGATGCGCGGGTTCTCGCCCCCCGGACGCGGCACCTCGTCCCCGACGAAGAGCCACGATTCGCCCTTCCATTCGGACGTTTCGGAATCGACCCATCGACTCCAGAAAAGAAGCGTGTCCGGGGCCCACTCAAAATAATGAATCGTTCGATCGTCCATCTCCATATGAATCGGAAAACGATAGAGGTTCCCGGGCACGTGCCACGGCTGCACGACGAACTGGGCGTTCGTGTCGGTCGCCGCGTTCCCCCATCGGGCGATCTCGATATCGATCTCGCGAAACGCGCTGTCCGGGTCGTTCGGGTGGAGCGGCGAGCAATCATCCCACGTGAACATCCCGAGAACGACGGGCGGATCGAGGCGGTCCACGGCGCCCCGCACGCGAAACCCGTAGGTTCCGTAACCGAAGGAAGTGTCCGCGATCACCTCGCTCGCGTACCAATCGCCGCCGTGCGGCGAGAGGCTGAGGTGAAGCCCATCCGTGTCCACCCAAACGTCCTCAGGATCGTCGGAGAAGTAGTTCGGGCCCGGCCCGACCGGGCCGAGGAGCGCGTCCGCCCTCTTCACGATCCAGTCGATCCCTGAGAAAGAGATCCGTCTCGACCCGTGCGGCCTGCACGCGGGCGCCCACGGATGCTCGAAAAGCGAATCGGCGAGCAGCGAGCACGGGGCGCAACGAGGCGGATCGTAGCCCGAAGGAACGAGGAAGGCGACGATCCGCGTCGCGTACGGATCGATGCCTCCGGTCGTGATGTCGGTCGACCAGGTGCTGTCCGGAAGAATCGGGGTGAGCGGCGATTCGGCGGTCGGCTTGACCCACCAGCCGCCCGCCTTCTCGACCAAGATGTAGACGACGATCTTGTGCGCGGATGGAGAGACGCCATGCACGCGCCCGCGGAGGTCATCCTCGCTCCCCCAAACGGGGACCGAGGTGAGCTCGATCGCGGCTCCTGCGGCGCTGGACGCGATCGACAGTGCGGCGCAAACGCTTGCGAGGATGTGGAGCGCACCTCCCCAGCGAGTCGACCCATCCGTCATCGGGCGTCTCCCTCCGCGGCGGGGGACGAGTCCGCGTCCCTTCCTTCGCAAAACGTCCGCCGTTTCCCCGCTTCTCATCGTATCAAATCGCGAGGATTCGCGCCCATCGGGTCTTCCCCTGTTCTCCGCGCGTTCCCCGTGGTAGGCTGGGGTCAACCATCGGTTCCCGAGCGCGCGGGTTCCGCGCCGGTGGACGTTCGCTCGGCCCGGACGGCCGATCCGAGAGACGGTAGGACGAGATGACGGAAGAGAACCCATCCGCGGCCGAGAGAACGTCGTCTCCGCTTCAACCCTCTCCCGCGCGGTCCGCCTTACGAACGTGGCTTCCGCTCACGCTTCTCCTCGCGGCCGGACTCTTTCTTCGCGTGTCGTATATCGCCGAGATCTCCGAACGTCCGGACTTCGAGCGACCGGCGGCCGACGCGGGGTTTCATAACTACTGGGCGCGCGCGCTTCTCACCGGCGACTGGAAGCTGCCGAGAGGCGAGGGGGATCCGAGGATCCGCGAGGTCCCCTTTCTCCGGCCTCCGGGATACCCGTACTTCCTCGCCGCCGTGTACGCGCTCACGAAGGAGAGCTTCGCCGGGGCGCGCGCGGTCCAGATGGCAGTCGGGCTTCTCAACGCGCTTCTCGCCTTTCTTCTTGGACGCGCCCTTCTCGGGCGCACGACCGGTCTCGTCCTCGCCGGCTTCTCCGCGCTCTATTGGAGCTTCATCTACTTCGAGGGCGAACTCCTGCCGCCCGTGCTCCTCGTCACCGCGGCGCTTCTCCTCTTCCTCGCCCTTCATTCCTGGCAGATGCGGCCGAGGCTCCGTTCCGCTCTTCTCGGCGGGGCGCTTCTCGGCGCCGCCGTTCTCCTTCGCGGGAACGACCTCGTCTTCCTTCCATTCGCGCTCGCGTGGATCGTGCGGACGGGCCGCCGCGCGGGAAGAGAGCGCCCCCTTCTTCACGCGGCCGTCTTCCTCGCGGGGACCGCGGCGGCGGTTCTTCCCGTCACACTTCGGAACGCCGTCGTCTCGGGGGAGTTCTGCCTCGTCTCCTGCAACGCGCCGATCACCCTGTACATCGCCAACAACGAATCGAGCGACGGCGTCTCCTCCCGAGTCCCCGACCTCGCCGCCCTCACGGGGATGAGCGGTTGGAGCTGGTTCTCCTACGATCGAATCGTCGAGGGTCTTTCGAGACGAGAAGAACGAGAGATGAAGTATTCCGACGTCTCCTCGTTCTTCGTGCGAAAAGCCTTCGCGTTCGCCGCCGAGCATCCGGGGAAGTTTCTCGCTCTCACGCTCCGCAAGGCGGCGCTCTTCTTCGGGCCGGCCGAAGTTTCGAACAACAAGGCGATCGGGTTCGAGAAGCGGGAAAGCCGGGTTCTTCGATGGAACCCTTCCTTCCCCTTCGTCTGGTCCGCTTCGCTTCTCGGGTTCTTTCTCCTTCTTCGGGATCGCGGGCGAGTCCGAAAACGGGAGGACGGACCTCCTGTCTTCTCCGACGAGTCGGCGCGCACGCTCCGGCTCATTCTTCTCTACGTCGGCATGCTTTTTCTTTCGTATCTTCCGTTTCTCGCGGCGGCAAGGTTCCGCGTTCCGCTTCTCCCGCTCGTCTTCCTCCCGGGAGCGTACGCCCTTGCCCGGATCGGTCGCACGCTCCGCGCCCGGGAGCCGCGGCGTGCCGCGGCCCTTCTCCTCGGGTGGGGATCGCTTTATGTCCTTACCTCTTTCCCCCTCGCGCCCTACGAACCGGATCCCGCGTGGGGGTACACCGACCGGGGAATGGCGCGGGTCCGCGCGGGGGATCCGGCCGGGGCGGTTCTCGAGTTCGAGGCGGGGCTCCGCGCGAACCCGGGCTCCATCGACGCCAGGCTCAACCTCGCCCGCACGCTCGCGCAGATCGGCCGAGGCTCCGAGGCGATCGTCCACTACCGAGAGATCGCCCGCGCGCGGCCCGACCGGGTCGACGCACGGCTCCGCCTCGCGCGCC
>JAGUYC010000318.1 GCA_020061515.1 Gemmatimonadota bacterium | reverse complement strand
CGTCCGACGACTCAGCCACGGCGGGTGACCGCGGCAGGTGTCCGCGAGAAGCGCAGCCACCGAGGCTCGGCGAATGGAGAGCATCGAGCGGACAGCCACGGGCAGGTCCCGCCGTCCAACGACCGAGCCTCGCGCAGGCGGCGTCGGCAGGTGTCCTTCCTGCGCGTTCGAGGGGCGCGCCTTCCGAAAACGTCAGAAGTCCCCCTCCGCGCTGACGTGAATCTTCCCCTCGCCGAAGCGGTCCCCCTCGCCGAGCCCGTAGTCCACGCCGAGGAGACCGATCGGCGAATCGACCCGAATGCCGAACCCGAACCCGATCTTCGTCGTCTCCGAGAAAACCGCCCGCCCCTCCTCCATCCTCCCCGCGAAGACATAACCCCAGTCGGCGAACAAGAAGACCCGCGAGAGAGCCCCGAGGAGATAACGATACTCGAGCCGCGTCCAGGCGACGCGCGCCCCGCGAAACTGATCCTCTTCGTATCCGCGGAGCGTGCGCGCGCCCCCAAGATAGAACTGATCATAGGCGGGGACAACCTCTTCATTACTGAACCGTCCAACACCAAACGACTCCCAGGCGACCACCGTTCGCGGGCCGAGCCCCCGGTAGAGACCGATCCCCCCGTCGAACGTCGCCTGCCGCGCCCGTTCCCCTCGGATTCCGCGTTCCGGCTCCTCCTCGATCTTCTTCTCCCCGTAATCAGACCCGACGCGAAGGAAGATACCGCGCGTCGGGTTCAAAGGGAGGTCCCGTCCCTCGAAGACGATCCCCACACCGCCTCGCCTTCTCGTGCTTCGCGGGATCGGGCTCGACTCGACGCGCGGCCGCATGGTCTCCAGTCCGGCCGAGAACGATGCCGAGACGCGCCGCGAGAGATCGACATCCGCCGAAAGCCCGCCCGAGACGCGCGCATACGTCGAATCCCGGATGTCCTGCGCGAGGTCGCCCCCGACGGCGAACGGACTCCCGAGAAGCCACGGCTCCCGATAGAAGAGGCGGACCAGCCGCGTCTCGCGCGAGGGCCGCTCCCAACGCGCCCCTCCCTTCCGCGCGGTGCCGAGGATGTTGCGGAACTCGACATCGGCGAGACCGCTGATGATTCCTTCTTCTCCCTGCGGTCCCGGCGCGTATCCGATCGCCCCCGCGATCCGGTTGGCGCGCGCCTCCTCCACCTCGATCTCGACCACCGCTTCCTTCTTCTTCCAGTCGATCCGCGCCGACGGTTCGGAGACCGTTCGGAAGAGACCGCTTCGAAGCACCCTCGCGCGGCAGGCATCGACGGCATCCTGATCGTACGGCTCTCCGAACCGAAGACCGGTCAGTCTCCGGATCGTCCGGCCCCTCGTCTTCTCGTTCCCTCGCGCACGGAGGTCGCCGAGGACGAGAAAGGGGCCCTCCACGACGCGCAAGGCGACATCGAGACCGCCCCCGTTCTCGCGCCCGATCTCGCCGAGGAGCACGCGCGCGAACGGATGCCCGACCCTCGCGTAGGCCCGAAGGAGCCGGTCGATATCCGCCTCGAGCTTCGATACCTCAAGCGATCGGCCCGGCCGCGTGTCGAGGCGCCCCTCGACCTCTTCCTTCTCGAAGATCTCCGTTCCCCGAACGTCGACGCTCGCGATCGGGACCCGAGGCCCCTCGCGGACATCGATCGTGAGACGCACTCCCTCTCCTTCCTCGACCGCCCGGATGTCCGCCTCCGCGTCGAGATGCCCTCTCGACGCGTACGCGGCGAGGAGCCGCTCGGCCGCCGCCTCTTCCGCCTCGGCGCTCCAGGAGTCTCCTTTCCGGAGGGCGAGAACGGTCTCGATCTCCGAGCGGGAAAGCGCCCCCGCCCCCCGCACCTCGACCGACTCGATCGGCCGCTCCGTCGCGGCGGCGAGCGAAAGCGAAAGAAGCCACAAGAGTGCGATCGACCACGCGCGCATCAGAAGAACGCCCTCATCTCGGCGCGGAATTGCTGCGAGAGCTCTTCGCCCTTCAAGTTCTCCCCGCTGTAGGCAACGGTCGAGGAAAGGACGGTGTTCCACTCGTAAACGAATTGGAGACGCCAGCGGATCCCCTCTTTTCGATTCCGGAGAAACGAACCGGCGCGGTCCAGGTCCTCCTCGAGGAAATGGGTCCACACGAACCCGGCGTCGAGACGGCTTCTCGAGGCGAGGTTCAGAGCGGCCTCCGGCTCGATCCGCACCGACCGCACGGATTCCCCCCGGACCGCCTCCCGCTCATCCTGGTACCCGATGGGGATGCGGAAGCGGCGGCGCGGCGTCGGGTCGAAGAGGAGCGTCGCCCTCCAATCGTCCCCGGTCAGATCGACCGCACGCTCGTCGTTCGATTGCTCCTCCTCCAGGCGGCGGTTCCACTCGATCTCGCCGGCAAGACGGTCTCCGAGAGGAGCCTTCCCCCGAACGAGCCACGTGCGGACGAGATCGTCCCGGTTCAGGCTCGCGTACTCGTTCTCCTCCCGGTCTTCCCGTTGAAAGCGGACGCGCAGGCTCCCCTCCGACCGCGGATCGGTCCAGCGAAGCTCCTGTCGAAACACAGTGCTGCCCCGAAGCGTGACGTCGTTTCTCTGGAAAGCGCCGGGCCGAAGAAGGAGAAGCCCCGCCCGATCGTCGGTCGTCGTCCGTTCCCGGACGCGCACGAACGTCTCCGACCCAAGTCCCTCCCACCATCCGCCGCCGGCGCCTCCGCGCCGTCTTGCCGGCTCGACCCGGATCGTCGCGCCGACCTCGAGATCGATCACCGGCTCCGCTTCCCCCTCGATGAGAACCTGGTTGAATGTTCCTTCACCTGGAAAGTAATTGCCCAGGCTATCGTAGTCGGCCTTCTGTCCGGCCGGTGCCCGAAGGAGGAGACGCCGGCGGGACTTTCGCTCCTCGGTCGTCACCTGGTAATCCCAGCTCCCCTGGACGATCCCGCCGAAGCCGCCGTGCCGGAGCTCGAGCCGCCCGAGATCGCTCCCCCGGCTCCCCTCAGGCACCGTCTCGCCGTAGACGAGCGTGCGGTGCGCGTACTCGGCGCCGACGCTCACGGGGGCCCTCCACCGGATGTTCGCCTCGTCCGTCCGCCCCTCGTACCATCGCTCCCAGAGAGAGGTCGCGGAATCGATGTAGTCCCTCTCCTCGAACGTCACCGCGCCTCCCGCCTCGAGAGTCCCGCGCTCGACCGAGAGGCCGATCCGCTCGTCCCGATCCCGCGTCCCCCGAAACGGAGCGCCCTCGCGATCGAAGGTCCGCCGCGCGCGCGTCACACGGACGGACGGACGGAGGATCGACAAGCGAACCGAAGCTTCCGTGTTCCGGCGAATCGTTTCACCATGAAGGGAATCGCCCTCGTCGCTCGCGATCCGTTCCTCGGCGTATCCGGCGCGGTATCGCCTCGGGTCCTCGAACGCGCCGTTCCAGGACCCGCGCTTCGACAGGAACCCCTCCGCTTCGAGCTCCCCCCCTTCACCGGAAAAGGTCATCTTCCCGATCGGCGTCTCTCGCCGGAACGTTCCGGAGGCGAGGGTCGTCGTCTCCGCGCCCCGCGAGGCGAAAGCCTCGCCGCTCCCGATCCGGTCGTCCGCCTGTCTTCCGGGACCGATCACGCGCCGGAGATCGGGCGTCATCCATCGACCGTCCCGATGCGGCTCGCGGTAGCGGCCGAGCGGCTCGAAGCGCTCGGTCACGCTTCGGCGGCTCCCCGCGAGATCGAGCGACCCGACCTCGGCCCCCTTCAGCCGAAGAACCGCCTCGGACAAGCGCGCGGAAAGGTGAAGCCCCCTTCCGGCGTTGTCCCCGTCGTCGAGAGGCGAGAGCACGTTCCGATCGAGATCGCTCCACGCCGCCTCTCCGGCCAGACGGAAGCCGCGGAAGGGAGAAGCCGCGCCGGCGAGCGCGAAGAGCTTGTGGGAGGAAGGGAGAGGGACCGGAACGGAAGGCTCGTGGTTTCCCTTCCCCTCACCGACGTGCACGAAGATCCTTTGACCCCAAACTTCCGAGATCGAATCGACGTACGACCCCTCCCCGGCGGAGACCTCCCGGAAGGAGACCGCGAAGTCCCCCGAATCCCGTCCGGCGTAGACGAAGACCCCGCTGGTCGTGTCGTAATCGCCGCCCGCCCCCAAAAATCGCGCCGTCGACCCGAGCGGTCTCCGATCGCCGGAGGCGCGAAGCGAGTCGTAGTCCGCCTCGTCCAGGACGAGCGCCTCGGGCTGGTCCGCGTCGTCCCCTTCGGAGAGGAGCACGCCGCTGAGCGTGAAGCGCTCATCCTCGCCGCCGACGCGGAATCGGCCGGCGGCGAAGCTCCGTCGGTACTCGTCCCCCGTCGTCTGGAAATCGACTGCGATGCGGCTGTCCGAGGAGATCCTCCGCCCTGGATTGAAGGTGATCGTCCCCTCCGAGTAGTCGATCACGTAGTCGTTGCCGTCCCCTCGCGTCGCCTTCTCGCCGTCGACCCAAACCTGCTCGCTCCCCGCGACGACGATCTGCCCAAGCGCGGAGACGCCGAGGAGCGCATACGGACCCTGCTTCCCGTCCACCCCGCGGATCTCCACCGATCGATACGTCCCCTTCGAAAGACCGCCCGATCCCTCGATCTCGTAGCGTCCCCCCTTCCACCGGCCGAGCGCTCCCTTCAAGGCCCGGTCGTAGCGGCCGAACTCGGTCTCCGCGAAGCGCATCTCGTAGTCGCCGAGCGTCGCGTCGAAGCGCGGCGACTCGACCCGCACGAGGACCTGATCGAGCTGCTCGAGCCGTTCGGATCGCCCTTCCGCCTGGAAAGGGAGGTTCTGGTCGGTGAGCTGCGCCGTGACTCGAACGTCCGGCGCGAGATTCCCCGTCACGCTCACCCGGAGCGCCTGCTCGAGCGTGAGGGCGCGGTCTGAACCGATCAGCACGGAGAATGACTTGCTCCCACCGACCCGGAGCGCGCCGGTGTCGAGGGGTCCGGCCATCGCCGGGCGCGGGCGCGGGGCGAGGACCGTCTCCTCCTCTCCTTCCGCGAGACGGAGCGGGTGCAGAGAGCGTTCCAGCGGAAGGGGAAGCGGCAGATGACGGTACCGGATCTCCGCCCGGTCCCCCGCGACGAGCGGCGCGGCGAAGACGATCTCGCCCCGGTCGTTTCGGATCCAGTAGTCCGTTTCCCGTTCAAGTATTCGTCCATGAAGGAGCACGGTCTCCGATCCGCGGAGGATCGGACGGTGCGGAAGGAGATACGGCCCGGTCCGATCTTCCCCCGGAAGAAGAACGGACGCGTACCCGAGGCGGTAGGTCTTCTCGCTGAGGAGCGCCTTTCCTTCGCCGGAGACCGGCTGGACGAAGACCGAGGCGAGAAGAAGCGCCAAGAACGCCCGCATGGCTCACCCCGCCTTCGGCGCGGGAGACCCCCCCTACGGGGCGGCCCCGTATCGGAAGAGATGAACGAACCCGCCGGCGGAATCGGAGACGTAAAGGAGACCGGCGCCGTCGACCGCCACGCCGCGGGGAGAGACGAGCGGCTTCCCGCCGGCTCCCTCCCGAATCTCGCCGGCGAAGTTCCCCGCCCCGTCGAAGACGACCACCCGCGCGTTTCCCGCGTCGGCGACGAAGACCCTCCCCTCCCGGTCGACCGCGACCCCCGTCGGTCCGGAAAGCCGCGCGGGTCCTTCCGCTCCTCCGATCGAGCGGAGAAAGCCGCCGAGCGGATCGAACACTTGCACCCGATGGTTCCCCCCGTCCGCGACGTAGATTCGGCGCGAGCGGTCCACCGCGGCGTCGGCGGGCCCTCGGAAGCGCCCCGGCTCGGTCCCGTACCCGCCGAAGGAGAACTCTTCTTGACCCGTGAAGGATCGGAAGACCCGGACCCGGTCCGCTTCCGCGTCGGTCACGTAGAGCCGTCCGAAGGAATCCGCCTCGAGCCCGAGCGGCGTTCCGATCGTCCCCGCCTCGCGCGCAAGCAGCACCTCGAGGAACTGCCCGTACCGATCGAAGAGCTGCACCCGCTCGTTCCCCGCGTCGAGAACGTAAAGGTGGAGTCCCTCCGCGGCGGCAACATCCGTCGGATCGAGAAACCGGCCTCCCGCCGATCCGGCAAAGCCGACGGTCGAGACGACCGCGCCCGCGGTATCGAAGACGACGACCCGGTCGTTTCCTCCGTCAGCGACGTAGAGAAGCCCGCCGTAGCCGATCGAGAGGCCGCGGGGCGAGAAGCGGGCGGCTTCCTCCGCGGATCCGGAAAACGCGCGAACGGGGACGAAATCCGCGCGCGCCGGGAGGACGAGAGAGAGAAGAAGAACGAACGGGAGAAGGAGACGATCGGACAAGAGGGGCTCCTCTTCCGCGGCGATCAGAAGCGCGTCCCGACGCCCAGACGGAGCATGGCCGGCTCCCCCTCGCCGGAGGCGGACGCGCGGAGATGGGTGACGGCTTCCGCGAGCTTTCCTCCGGACCCGGCCGCCCGCGCCGCCTCCACGGCGCTGATCGCGCGGTTCACGACCGCCGCGACCAGCACGTAGTCCGCGCGCCGCCCTGAGTTCAGCGCGTCGTTCCGAATGAGCCGATACTCGAGACGATTCTGGTTCGTCCTCCATCGGAAGGAACGGTCGGGGCCGTAGGCGTTCTCCGCGTAGTACGCGTCGCGCGTCTCTTGCGGATACCGCGAGATCGGATACAGAGCGCGCGCCTCGATGCGGACCGCTTCGTTGTACTCCTCGACGCTGTTGAAGATCGTGAGGATCCGATAGTACTCGGTCTCCTCCTCCCCCTCCGGAACGCCCGCGTACGCGCGCGCGTACTCCTCGAAGTCGTCGGTGCGGTTGTGCTCTTGGATCTTGAAAACGATGAAGCTCGTCCAGATCATCGCCTCCAAACCGAAGAACGCCTTGCTCCGAAGCTCCGAGCCGTTCGCCCTCTGGCCGAGGCCGGGGAGAAGGGCCGAGAGAAGGAACGCCTTTCGTCGCGAAGGGGAGAGAGAGGTCCCGCCCCCACTCTCCGTCGCGGAGGACTCGAAGCGCGCATCCGACTCCGCGCGCGACGCGCGGCGAAAATGGGAATCGAGATCGGACGCGCGCGCGTCCGGAGCCAGAAGAGGAAGCGCGAGAAGAATCGCAAAGAGACGCGCCGTCATCGGAAGCTCCACGCGACGGCGACTGCCGCGCCGTCTCCCGCCATTGTCCTCTCAAAGCGGACGGCGGGCAAGGCGGAAAGATCGTCGCCCTGCGCGTGCGCCCTAGCGACGAGGTAGGCGTCGAACGCCGAAACGAGGTGGTTTGCGAGAATCGCCCAGAGCCAGTGATCCGCGTTGCTCATGAGTTGGTTCTGCCTCTGCCGCATCGCGCGGTACTCAAGCTGCATCGGTGTGGACCAGACGCGGTTTGTCTCATCCGAGGAGGTCGCGAAGTATCGCTCGTCCGCGTAATCCTTCCACCCGCAGATCCACTTCTGCAGCTTGTGGATGTCCTCGTAGAACTCGAGGTACTCCGCCTCGGTATCGATGAAGATGTCGTTCGGATCCCCCGGAAGGTCGTTCTCGAGGAACGGATCGTCGTCGATCGCTCCCTCTCCGTTATAGAGGACCGTGCACGCGTTCAAGCTCCAGTGCCAGTTCGAGTCCGCGAACGCGCGGTACTCGGTCTGCATGTCCATTCCGCGCCCGTGGTTCCCCTGCTGCTCGATCCAAGCGACCGCCTCGAAGGCGCCGTACGCGAGGCCGCGCGCGGAGGTCCAAGAGACCGGGTCCCAACCGGACGAATAGAGCTGCCCGAGACCGGGAACGACGAGCGAATAGAGAAACGCCTTGCGCGGCGACGGGGTCGAGACGCGCCCTCCGCCCGCCCGCTCCTCGCGCGCGGGAGCGGGGATTCGGCGGATCTCCGAGCGAAGCATTCGCTCGATTCCCGAGGCGTCCGCCGCGGGAGCCGCGAGCCATCCGCACGCGATCCAAACGAACAACAGTCGCCGCACCGGATCCCCCTTCCCTCGGCCGCTATCGGACGACCGCCATCTTCACAAACCGGACTTCCGCGCCGGAGTCGATCCGCACCGTGTACACACCGCTCGCGAGCGCCCCTGCGTCGAGAGCGATCTCGTTCTCGCCGGGCGCGCCGGGCGCCCGATCGATCCGCGCCACGCGCTTCCCCGACGAATCGTGCACGGCGATCATGACGTCCGCCTCGGCCGTGATCTCGTAGCGGAGGAGCGCACGGTCTCCGCGAACAGGGTTCGGGTAGCAGAACGCGCGCACGATCCGCCCCGGGGGCGCCCCGGCGGGAGCCGGCGGGGCGAGAAGCGAATCGGCGAGCGCGTAGCTCGCGCCGGGGTTCCCTCCCGGTCCCCACCAGAGAAAGCGATTCGCCTCCGCTCCTTCAAAAGGATACCCATAAAGAAATCCGTCGCGAGAGAGCGCGTAGAGAGCCGCCCCCTCTCCGCCCGGCGCCGGCCCTCCGCGAATCGCGAGGTTCGCCGTCCCGGTCGAGAAGGGCCAGCCGGGAGAGACTCTCTCCCTCTCCTCCCACATCCACAAGCGCCCTCCGTCGTCCGCCGCGATCGGCGGGAGCGGGCGGCCCCCCTCCCGAAGCGCGGTCACGCCGTTCCCCGCGAGGACGCGCCCTTTGTGAAGATACGGCGGGATGCGAAGCGGAGTGTCCATCTGCCGAATCCCGTTCTTCTCGAGGAGCACGAGGTCGGGGCCGACGGGGATCGCGATCTCGGGGAAACCATCCTCGTCCCGGTCGCAGGCGAAAGACTCACCGGTCGGCTCCTTGCCGAGGAAGACCGGCCACCCGGGAACGTCTCTTCCGTCCTCCGACACAGCATAGACGGCGCCGGAGTTCGCGACGACCACGATCTCCCGCGCGCCGTCCCGGTCGAGATCCGCGAGAAGCACGGAGCCCTCCGAGACGCCGTCCGCCCCGCCCGCTCGAACGCTACCCGCGCCCGCCTTCTCGCCGTACGCGAGCCCGTACAAAGAACCTTGAGACAGAAAATACACGCGGGCGCCCCCGCCCCCGTCCGACGCCGCGGCAAGATTCGAGGAAGGGAGCCCGGGAAGCGGATCGCTTCGAAGACGAGCGATCGAATCGGAGAGGACGGCATACGCGAAAAGGCTCTCTCCCGCGGCGACAAGAAGCTCGGAGACGCCGTCCCCGTCGATGTCGAGAAGAAGAGGACCTCCGCTCACCTCATCGCTCGGGGCCGCGCCGAGGTCGCGGAGAAGAGTCCCGTCCATTGGATCGATCCGTAGAACGCGCCCCCCCGCGATCGCGTAGATCTCTTCCCCCGCGATCGTCTCGACGAGGTCGCCCGCGACTGCGTTCCCCGCGAGCGGTCCGGGAAGCTCCGCCCGGGCGACGCGGAGCGTCTCCCCCGCGGCGGCCACGGTGACCCCGTTTCGCGCCTCCGTCGAATCGCCGGCCGTCCAGAAGGCGGCGACATGAACCGCCCCGTCCGACCGCGCGAGAGCGATCCCCTCCGGAGCCGCGGCGGACGAGTCGGGGAGAAGCGGGATCGGCCAACCGTCGAGATTCCGATCGACGTCGATCGCAAGGTTCATCACCGCGCCCCACGGTCCGATCCCTCGCACGGTGACCCGCGACTTCCCGCCGTCGGTGAGATCCGAGTTCGGCGCCGTTCCGGGCCCAAAGACCGTCGCGTTTCCCTCGAAGAACGGGTCGTACGGGCTTCCATCCCAGTAGGCCGAGTATGGGTTCCCGAGGTCCTTGATCCCGTCCGCCTCCTCGAGCTCCACCGCGCGGTCGTTGTAGTCGTTGTTGACGTCGTTCGTGTAAAGGATCGCCTCCTCGGTCAGCTTCCGATTGTTGATGTGCCAAACAAGAAGCCCCCAGCCGGGGAGCGCGTAGTCGTAGTCGCCGGTGAACGATTCGAGGGAGTCGTTCGTCACGGGGCCGAGAACCACTCGGTTCAGCGTGTCGAGCTTCGCCGCGTACTCGCCGAGCGGGGCGAGCCCGCATCGGTTCTCGATCAGGAAGTACTCCTCGTCGTTCAGCGGGATGAGCGCGTAGCGCGGGGCGCCCTCGGGAGGGTCCGCGAGGGTCGCGCACCCGATCCGAAGATCCCGCGAGGTCGTCACGATCTCGGGCGTCGCCCATCCGAGATAGAGCTTCGACCAAGCGCAGAGAGACGCGGGGATCACGCTTCCGAGGTAGACGTCCCCCGCGTCGATCGCGATCATGCCGCCGCTGTCCATCAGGCCCCAGACCCCGATCGCGGGCCAGCTCCGCTCGGTGTTGTAGAGATCCGGAAGACCGAGCTGATGCCCGAACTCGTGGGCGATCACGCCGTTCAGGCCGAAGGAGAAGCCGTCCTGGCTGTTGTACTCGGGGATCATCGTGACGCCGCGCACGAGGACCGAGTCGGGAGTTCCCCGATCGACGACCACCGAGTCCTCGCCGCCGAACGAGAGGAAGAAGCTTGGGACGTCCCCCGGCGAGTCGCCGTTGATGTCGGTCTGGAGATCCGGTCCGGCGTGAATGATCATGTAGCCGTCGTACGCGGAGAAGACGACGCCCGGATCGACGGTGTCAACGAGCGCGAGCGCATCCTTGCAAAGCCGGATGAGGCCGTCGACCCGGTCGTCGATCGTCCACGAGTCCGGGCGCCCCGCGGGAAGATAGTCGGCCGTGTCGTGAAGCCGGTACTCGCCCGCGTTCAGGCTCTTCGGGAAGATCTCCCATTCGATGCGGAGCTTGCCGTACGACTGCGCTTCGTAGTATCGCCGGAGCACCGTAAGGTGCGTGTGAAAATAGAGCGAATCGTGCGGCGGCGCGTCGATGAACCAATCGCGGCCGTCGTCCGCGAGAACGAAGCGCCCGTCTCCGGTCGTCGCGTCGCCGGCCGAGTCGTTCTCGAACTCGATCCGAAAGACCGCGACGCGGATCGTCGTTTGCGGCGCCGCCTCGGGCGACTTCAGGAGATCAGCGTAGGATCGCCCGGAACCGGGAAGAAGCGGCCGGAGAGGCCCTTCTCCGATCACGCCGGGAAAGCGCCGGAGCATCGGCGCGCGCGCCGCTTCCGGCGCGGCCCTCTCGCCCGG
>JAGUYC010000246.1 GCA_020061515.1 Gemmatimonadota bacterium | reverse complement strand
GACCCGCGCGCGGTTCTTCTCCTCTTCGGGGCCGCCGGCTTCGCGTCTCTCGCCTACGAGGTCCTCTGGACGCGCGCCCTTCTCTCCTTCCTCGGTTGGTTTGCCGTTTATGCGTTTACGATCATCCTCTCAACATTTCTGTTCGGCATCGCGCTCGGCAGCGCTCTCTTCCCGGTCGTCTTTCGCGGCGGACGGCGGCTCGTCGCGGGATTCGCGGCGATCGAGATCGCGATCGGCGTCTTCGGAATGATCTCCGTGCCCGTTTTCGGCCGCCTGTTCGAGGTGATCCGGTCCCTCGAGCGGGGGTTCATCAATGATAACTGGTGGAGGTTCATCTTCGCGCGAGCGGGCGGGAGTTTCGCGGTCATGCTCCTCCCCACGCTTCTCATGGGGCTCGCGTTTCCGGTCGCGGCCGCTCTCTACTCGCGCGCCGGCCGGGGCTACGGGCAGACGGTCGGGAACGTGTACGCCTCGAACACGGTGGGGGCGATCCTCGGCTCCCTTCTCGCCGGCTTCTTGCTTCTCCCGGTTCTCGGCGTTTCCCGAAGCATCGCCGTAATCTCTCTCGTCAACCTCGCGGTCGGAGGGTTCGTGATCCTCCTCTCCTCGCGGCGGGGCGCCCGCAGGCTCGCGGGGTCTTTCGCTCTCGTCTCGCTCCTCGTTCTCGGAGGAGCGAACCTCTTCCTCTCCCACGGGAGGCCGATGATCCTCCAGAGCCGGCATTTCAAGAACCCGGACCGCCCGATGGAGCTCCTCTACTCGGACGAGGGAGCGACGGCGTCCCTCGCCGTTCTTCGGGACAAGAAGGCCGGCCATCTCGAGCTCAACATCAACGGCGAATCAACCGCCTACACGACCTACACGGACATGCAGGTCCATCTCATGCTTTCGCACACGCCGCTCCTCATCGCCGAGGAGCCCGAGAAGGTCCTCGTGATCGGTTTCGGGATGGGCGTGACCTGCTACGGAGCGGTTCTCTACCCGTCCGTCGAGCGGGTCGATTGCGTCGAGCTCGTTCCCAAGGAGGTCGAGACCGCGGCGTTCTTCCGGAGCGTCAACCGCGGGATTCTGGAACATCCGAAGTTCCGGCTGATCATCGACGACGGGCGCACCTTCATCTTCGCCACGGAAGAGAAGTACGATCTCATCTCCTTCAACGCGATCCACCCGAGCCACAGTCCGGCTCTTTATACGTCGGATTTCTATGCCGAATGCCGGGCGCGGATGACCGAGAAGGGACTGATCTGCGCGTGGGTTCCGACGAACAGCTTCACCGAAAGACAGTTTCAGATCCTTCTTCGGACGTTTCTCTCGGTGTTCCCGCACTCGTCGCTCTGGTACGTCAACCCGAACCATCTCGTTCTGATCGGAGCCCTCAAGCCGCTTTGCCTCGACTACGACGACTTCACGCGCAAAGCGAGCCTTCCGGGAGTCCGCGAGGACTTGGCGCGCTACACGATGGAGGATCCGCTCCGTCTTCTCGCGTTTCACTTGATGGACGAACACGCTCTCGAGCGCTACACGCGCGGCGTCCCCGTCAACTCGGACGACAAGCCCTACCTGGAGTATTCGCGCGAGCTCTACACGCGCCCCGAGATCATCGACGCGATGCTCTTCAACCGGACGAGCATCCTTCCCTATCTTGTGATCGCCGAGGAGTACGAATCGACGGCGGAGACGTTGGAGAGATACGAGAAGGCGGCGTTTCACCTTCTCGGGTCGCAGGCGATCACATGGCTCGAGGCGTCCGCGCCCGATCCGGCGAGCACGTACTGGCGGGCGGATGCCGAGATCCGTGAGGCGTTCCGCTCTCTGCCGGACGACGCGAACCTCCGGGTCATCGCAGGGATCACCGAACGGGACGAGAGCATCTTCCGAAGTCGGATTGCGGCGAATCCCTTCGACGATGAAGCATGGGATTCCCTCCTTCGGCTCTATCGGCTCCGCGGCGATTGGGAGCGCGCAGCCGACGTCATCGAGGAGATTCGAGGAGCGCCGACCGATGAAGCTCACCTGACGCAGGGTCTTCTTCGTCTTCGGAAGGGCGAGCCCGAGATCGCGGAACAGGACTTCCTCCGGCTCGGGAAGTCGGCCTCGCCGTTTCGGCGGGATCTCGGAGCGCGTTTCGCGGAGATCGCGCGTATGGAGGCGAAGCGGCGCGCGGGCTCGCTCGGCATGGAGGAGCTCCTCGCGCTCTCCGATCGGCTCTGGACGGTCGGCGAGCGGGAGGCGGGGGAAGAGGTCTTCCGTGAGGCGCTCATCCTTCACCCGGACCGGCCGCTCCCCCTGGTCGCCTTCGCTCACGCCCTCGAGCGGAGCATGCGCATCGGCGAGGCGGAGCCGCTCTACGAGGCCGCTCTCGCTTTCCCGATCAAGAGAGACGAGTTCCGAGAGGCGGTGGAGCGCGGGCTGGAGAGAACGCGGACGATGCTCGCGCTCCGCGCGCATCCGAACGAGGAGAGCGCGATCGAGGGACCGGACGGATCGAGGATCTCCGTCGACCCTTGGTCGGCCGAGACCCGCGTCCGGCTCGGGGAGCTCCTTCTCGCGGAGGGCTTCGGCGACCGGGCGTCGGTCGAGTTCCGCATCGCCGCCGCTCTCGATCCGTCGAACCCGAGCGCGCGCGAGGGGCTCGGCCGAGCTCTCGCCCGCCG
>JAGUYC010000298.1 GCA_020061515.1 Gemmatimonadota bacterium | reverse complement strand
GGACTTCGCACGACGCGCGAGCCGCTTCAAGAGGCGGCGGAGGCGCTGCAGCGGGCGGTCGAGAGCTCGGACAGGCTTCGCGCGTTCGTCGAGGCGATCGCGGCGATCGATCTTCCGGAGACTCGGGTCGTGGCCGCTCTTTGTCTCGCGCCTCTTCTCCCGACCGACGACGAGGAGAAGGAAGGGCGCTCGTGGGAGACGGTCCGCGCGTTCGTCGCGTCCTCCTCGCTCCTCGCGGTTCGAGAAGCCGCTGCGGATTCGCTCGCGCGCGCGATGGAGCAAGGATCCGTCGACTCGTGGTCGCGAGCGTTCCACGCGTGGTCCTCCGATCCGGATCCCCGTCTTCGCGCGATCGGGCCGGCAGCCTTTGCGGCGCTCTTCGGTCGGGGAAAAGCGCCGGAGAAGCTCTTCGAGGGGCTTCAGCTCGCGCGCCGCCTCGCGGACGACGCGGACGCGGACGTTCGCCGCCAAGTGGGCGCGCTCCTCGCGGCCGCCGGGAGAAAGCAGGGCCCCGCCGTGGCGCGCTTCCTCTCCCGCCTCCGGGAGGACGAGCGGGAGGGGGCGAGGAAGCTCGCCGCGGAGACGGCGAAACGCCTTTCCGGAGAAGGTGACAGACACCATTGAGGGAGAGGGTGTCTGTCACCCTTCCCCGCGTCCCTCGTTCCCCCGCGTTTTTCTCCTTCCGTTGACAGCCGCGGAACGGCATGCTAACCTTCGCTTTCTGCGGTAATTGCCACAGGCAAAAGGAGATGCGTCGTGAAAGAGTACGGAACGGAAGCCCTTCGCAACCTGGTCCTCATCGGCCACGGGGGCTCTGGAAAGACATCGCTCGCCGAGGCGTTCCTTCTCATCGGCCAGGCCGCGGGCCGTCTTGGCAAGGTCGACGACGGAACCTCCCACTTCGACTCCGACGACGAGGAGAAGAAGCGGAAGATCACGATTCGAAGCAGCCTCGGCTTCGTGGAATGGAAGAAGCGCAAGATCAACTTCATCGATACTCCCGGGTACGCCGATTTCGTCGGCGACGTCGTCGGCGCCGCTCAGGTCGCCGACGCGGTGCTCCTTCTCCTCGACGCGCAGTCGGGTGTCGAGATCGGAACCGAGAGAGGCTACCAGTTCGCGCGCGCGCGGAACCTCCCGGCGTTCATCGTCGTGAATCGGGCCGATCGCGAGCACTCCGATTACTCCCGAGCGGTCGAGTCGGCCGGCGAGGCGCTCATTCCCGGCGCCGTCCCGGTCACGATCCCGATCGACGAGGGGGAGTCGTTCTCTTCGGTCATCGATGTTTTGCACATGAAGGCATTCCGCTATGGCGGCGACGGCTCGGGGAAGGCGGCGGAGATCGAGATCCCGGCGTCTCACGCCGACGCCGCAAACGCCGCGCGCGAGAAGCTGATCGAACAGATCGCGGAAACCGATGACTCCCTCGTCGAGAAGTACCTTGAGGAGGGGAAGCTGACCGAGGAGGAGACGCTTCATGGGTTCCGCGCCGGAATCGCCCGCGGCACGCTCCGCCCTGCCTTCGTGGTCTCCGCCGCGAAGCTCGTCGGCGTCGATCTTCTCCTCGACGCCATCGCGGAGGCGGGTCCCTCGCCGCTCGATCGCCCCGAGGTCGTTTCCGCCGAAGGGGAAACGCGCAAGGTCGGGAACTCCGAGAAGACCGCGGCGCTCGCCTTCAAGACCGTCTCCGAGGCGCACATGGGGGAACTCACCGTCTTTCGCGTGTTCACGGGGACCCTCGAGCCGGGGCGCGACTACGCGAACGCGAACAAGGGGAAGGGAGAGCGGATGGGGCAGCTCTACTTCCTTCAGGGGCGCGAGCGAGTGGATACTCCGCGGATCGGCGCGGGAGATCTCGGCGCGGCGGTGAAGCTCCGCGAGACGAAGGCGGGGGACACCGTATGCGAAGCGAACGGATCGTTTCTCCTTCCGCCGATCCCCTTCCCGAAGCCGGTGATCGAGTTCGCCGTGGTCGCCAAAAACCAGGGCGAGGAGGACAAGATCGCAAACGGGCTCGCGCGGTTGCAGGAGGAGGACCCGACTTTCCACGCCGGGTACGATGCGGATGTCCGCCAAACGCTCATTCACGGGCTCGGCGAGCTGCACCTCGAGATTCAGGCCCGGCGCCTCAAGGAGCGTTTTGGGGTGGAAGTCGAACTCGTGAAGCCGCGGATTCCCTATCGCGAGACGATCCGCGGTCGTTCCGATGTTCAAGGTCGATACAAAAAGCAAACCGGCGGACGCGGCCAGTTCGGCGACGTGTGGCTCAAGTTGGAGCCGAAGGAGCGGGGGGGCGGCTTCGAGTTCGTCGACGAGGTCGTGGGCGGGGTCGTTCCGGGGAAGTTCATCCCGGCGGTGGAGAAGGGGGTCGTCGCCGCGATGGAGGAAGGCGTCCTCGCCGGATGCAAGGTGGTGGACCTCCGCGTGATCATCTACGACGGTTCCTACCACGCCGTCGATTCGTCGGAGAACTCGTTCAAGGTCGCCGGCTCGATGGCCTTCAAGAAGGGATTCCTCGAGGCGAACCCGGTGCTCCTCGAGCCGATCTACGTGGTGAAGGTGACGGTTCCCGAGGAGTTCATGGGGGACGTGATGGGCGACCTCTCGTCGCGGCGCGGCAAGATCCTCGGGATGGACGTACAGGGTCCGTTCCAGGCGATCCGCGCGCAGGTCCCCCTCTCGGAGCTCTACAAGTACTCGACTCATCTCCGCTCGCTGACGCAGGGGCGCGGCGGGGTCGAGCGGGAGTTCTCGCACTACGAGGAAGTCCCGAGGGAGATCGCCGAGAAGGTGATCGCGGAGGCGCAGGCGGCGAAGCAGGAGGC
>JAGUYC010000072.1 GCA_020061515.1 Gemmatimonadota bacterium | reverse complement strand
CTCCTCGCCGCGGTGCCGCCCGTTGCGAGGAGGTCGTCCACGATCGCGACCCGCTCTCCCTCCTTCACGGCGTCCCGGTGCATCTCGATCGCGTCCGTTCCGTACTCGAGCGCGTAGGTCTCCCGGATCGTCTCCGCTGGGAGCTTCCCCGGCTTCCGGAGCGGAACGAGGCCGCACCCGAGGCGAAGCGCGAGCGGCGCGCCGAAGAGAAACCCCCTCGATTCGACGCAGACCACCTTGTCAACCGGCCGATCCGCGAGGAGCTTCTCCAGCGCGTCGACCGCCGCCCGGAACGCCTCGGCGTTCTCGAGGAGCGTCGTGATGTCCCGAAAGACGATCCCTTTCTTGGGAAAGTCCGGAACGTTTCGAATGTGGCTCTTGAGATCCATCCTGCTCCCACCCCCGCGGGACGATAGCACCGGGCCGCCGCCGGGACAAGGGGTTCGGCCCTCGGTCCGCGGGGGGCGGGCGGGCGTCACTGGGTCGAGCGCCCGCCTCCCATCTCGAGCAGCCGGCGGAGCTTCCCGAGGGCGCGTCTCTCAATCTGGCGAATCCTCTCCCGGGAGAGGCCGAACGTGTCCCCGGTCTCCGAGAGCGACTTCGGGAGGCCGGTGTCGAGACCGAAGCGGATCCTCAGGATTGCCTGCTCGCGCGAGGAAAGGCGCTGGAGCAGTCGGCCGAGGCGCTCGTGCTCGAGCTGGAGATCGACGAGATCGTACGGGGACGGCTCTCTCCGGTCCGGAACCTGGTGCACGATCCGCTGCATCGTCTCCACGCTCGCCACCGAATCGAGCGCGCGGACGCTCTCAATGAGTTGAGCGGTCATCCTCGCCTTCCTCTCGGAGATGCCGAGCTCCTGCGCGACCGCCCGGACTTCGGGCTCCCTTCTCTTCGCGTGAAGGAGCCTCCGCCGCGCCTGCTCGTATCGCCCGACGAGCTGGATGACGTAGATCGGGATCCGGATGATGCGCCCGTGGTTCACGATCGCGCGCGAGATCGCTTGCCGGATCCACCACGACCCGTAGGTGCTAAATCGATAACCTTTCGACCCATCAAATTTTTCGACCGCGCGGATGAGCCCCATGTTCCCTTCCTCGATGAGGTCGAGAAACGAGTGGCCGCGGCTCCAGTAGTGGCGGGCGATCGTCACCACAAGGCGAAGGTTGGCGAGGATCATCCGTTTCCTCGCCTCTTCGTCTCCTTGGCGCACGCGCGCAGAGAGCGTCACCTCTTCGCTCGGCGTGAGTCGCGTGATCTTTCCGATCTCGTCGAGATAGATGCGGAGCGGTTCGGCGGCCGCCTTGGGGCGGAGCTCGCGCTCTTCCTCCTTCTCCTGGTCCTCGATCGGGATGGAGAGCGTGTCGACCGCGTCGAGGAACGACTCGAGCTCTCCCTCCTCCAGGCGCCCCGAGGAAGCCAGATCGTCCACCTCCTCCGAGCGGATGAAGCCGCGCTCTGCCCCGCGGCGGAGAAGGTTCCGGCTCTCCTTCGCGAGGCCTTCCAGGTGCTTCCGTTTCGAAATGTGTTTCATCGGAATCAGTAGCGGATACGGAATCCGCGCGCCTCCGGCTCGATCGGCGCCGGTTCTACTCGGAAGTCGATCACGCGCGAGCCGGGCGGGCCTCTCCGCGCCTCGGCGAGGAAAGCATCCACCTCGCCGGGAAAGCCCTGCGCCTCGATCTCGACCGCGCCGTCGTCGAGGTTGCGAACGAAGCCGGACACGTCGTGGTTCTCCGCCGCGCGCCTCATGTGGTAGCGGAAGCCGACCCCCTGGACGCGTCCGGAGACGATCACGCGCTTGCGGATCTCTCGTTCGCTCATCCGCCGATCCTCCCGAACAGGATCTCGACCGCCTCGTCCGGATCATCCGTCACGGGGAAGGAACCGTCCAGTTCCCATGTGGAGATTCCGACCAGTGGGATTCCGAGCTTCCTCGCGAAGGCGATTTCGGAGAGCGTGCCGTAGGCGCCCGCGATCGCGATCACCCCGTCGCACGACTGCGGGATGAGGATGTTGCGGCCGTCGCCGAACCCGGTGGCGATGCGCACCGTGAGGTGGGCGTTCCCTTCGGCCGGATTCCGTCCGGGGAGGATGCCGACCGCGATCCCCCCTTCCGCCCGCGCCCCCCGCGACGCCGCTTCCATCACCCCGCCCATCCCTCCGCACACGAGAACGGCGCCTCTCCGCGCGAGGAGACGCCCGACCCGCTCCGCCTTCTCGGCGGTCGCCTCGTCGCAGCGGCCCGCCCCGATCACGCCGACCTGCATCGTCCGTCCGCCTTTCCGTCTCCGGGGACGTCCGCGCGGGGGGCGTTTCGCGAAGCGGCTTGCGCGGATTGTCTGCTCGCGACGGGCGGATCGGCGGGAGCCGAAACTCCTCCCGGCTTTCCGCGATTCTCGATCCCGGCCGCCGCGCCCAAGTTCTTGATGTCGAAACGATCGTCGAGTGGAAGTGGTCGGGGCGAGAGGATTTGAACCTCCGACACCCTGCTCCCGAAGCAGGTGCGCTACCGGGCTGCGCTACGCCCCGACCCGAGTTTTTGCGTCGTCGCCGGCCTGCCTCCTTGGGGAGGCTCCGCGCGTCCGGATCTCCGCGGGCGGGCCGAAAGCCCGGCGCGCGAGATCCCGGCGGCGGACGGCCGGGAGCGAAGGGATTATAGCGGGTTTGGCGGAGGGTGAGAACCCCCCAGTTTCCCTTTTTTTCGCGCCGAGAAATCCGCCGCCCCTCTCGGCGCCCGAAGGTCCGGCGGGCGCCGGGGAGAATCCGTCTCCTCCGCAGGCTCCGCTCGATCCGTCTTTCGCTCCCGTTCCCCTCCGGTCACGAGGGGAACGAACCGGCAGGGGCCGAGCGTCTCGACCCGCTCCCCTCCTCTCTCCTTCCGAACGCGCAGGAGCTCCTGGCTGCGCTCTCCCACCGGGGCCACGACGATACCCTCCTCGCCCAGTTGATCCTTTAGGCATTCAGGAATCGCGCGCCCCCCCGCCGTCAGAAGGATCCGGTCGAACGGAGCGAACTCGGGCCAACCTTCCGATCCGTCCCCGATCCGCACGACCACGTTCGACGCGCCGATCGCGTCGAGGAGCCTTCGCGCGCGCTGCGCGAGCTCGGGGATCCGCTCGACCGAGAAGACGCGGCAGCCGGCTCGGGCGAGAACC
>JAGUYC010000213.1 GCA_020061515.1 Gemmatimonadota bacterium | reverse complement strand
GCTCTTCCGATCTAACCTCCCGCCGCGGCTCGTCGCAGGCGCGGACATCGCTTACGACCGGGAGAGCGGCCGGCTCTACGCGGCGGTTCTTCTCCTCGACGGAGAGACCCTTGCCGTTCGTGAGGAAGCGCACGCGTCGGGTCCGAGCCGATTCCCGTACGTTCCCGGGCTCCTTTCGTTCCGCGAGGCTCCCCTTCTCCTTCGCGCGTTTCGAAAGCTGCACGTGGACCCGGACCTCATTCTCTTCGACGGTCAAGGAATCGCTCATCCGCGCGGGTTCGGCCTCGCCTCGCACGTCGGTCTCCTTCTCGACCGGCCGAGCATCGGGTGCGCGAAATCGCTTCTCGTCGGCGTCCACGGAGAGGTCGGGCATCGAAGAGGGGAGCACGCGGAGATCCGCTACGAGGGACGGGTCGTCGGGTCGGCGCTCCGCACACGCAACGGCGTCCGCCCGCTGTACGTCTCCGTCGGGCATCGGATCGCGCTTCCGCTCGCCCGGCGACTCGTGCTCGCCTGTTGCCGAGGCTATCGGCTCCCCGAACCGACGCGGCTCGCGCACATCGCGGTGGAGAAGATAAGAAGAGAGCACGCATCGCATCGAGAGTAGACGCGTTCCTCGTCCGCGGGGGCGGCGAAGGACTCCGGATCGAGAAAAGGAGGAGATGAGATGGAGGGGTTGAAGACGCCGTCGCGCGAGGGTCCGCCGTGGGAAGCGCGAGCGGCGATCGGAACGCTCCGCGCGCTGCTCGGCACCGTCGTCGAGTCGACCCTCCACCCGGCCGCTTTCTTTCGCTCGCTCCGCCCGGCGGGGAACCTCGCGGACGCGGCCCTCTTCGGGATCGGGATCGTCGTGCTCACGACGCTCGTTCAGGTCGCGTGGGTCTTCGTCGTCACGCCGATCCCGTTCCTGATTCTCTCCCGCGAGGGGATCTCGCCCGGCCTCCCGCTCGCGGTCGCGTTTTTCTCTTCATGGATCAAGGTTCTGTCCGCGCCGGTCCTCGCCGCGATCGGCCTCGTTCTTCTCGCCGGAATCTTCCACGGAGGGCTCGTTCTTCTCGGCGCGGCGGCCCGGCCCTTCGAGACGACGCTCCGAATCCTCTGCTACTCAACGCCCCCTCTTCTCCTCGGCCTTCTCCCCTTCTGCGGAGGGACGATCGGGAAGGCGTGGGCTCTCGTCCTCGTTGTGATCGGCATCCGCGAGTGTCACCGCGCGAACATCGGGCAGGCGATCGTCGCCGTCTTTCTTCCGGTCCTCGTTCTCGGCGGTTGCTTCGGAGCGCTCCTCTGGATCGCGCTCGCCGGGCGCATCCTCTTCCCGGGGTAGTCGAATGGCGAGGGAGACGCGATCGGCGAACCGGCGTTCTTCCGAACTCGTTTGGGGAGCGATCCTCGGCGGAGGCGCGCTCGCGATCGCGGGCGGAGCGCGACTTCTGTCCGAGACGATCGGCTATTCCGTCCCCTGCCCTTTCCACGCTCTCGCCGGAGTCCCGTGCCCGACCTGTTTCGGCCTTCGGGCGCTCGCCGCTCTCGCGCACGGCCGGATCGGCGAGGCGATCGCGCTCCATCCCTTCTTCGCGCTCGCCGCGCTTCTCCTCGCCGCGTGGGGCGTGTTCTCCGTCGCGCTCCTCCTCGCGGGCAGGAGGGAACTCCCCGCGGGTTGGGGAAGGACCGCCTCACGCGCGGCCCTCTGGGGGATCCCGATTGCGCTCGCCGCCAATTGGATCTACCTATTACTATGGACACGGAGATGACGCGAGTCTCGAACGCGAGAATCGGGTTCATAACCTGCTTCGTCGCGAGATCGAGCGAGAAGCCCGCCAGCAAGGAACGAGGGTGAAAACGCCCGGAGGCGGCCTCTGAAGGCTGCTCGAGGACGTTTTCGCCCGAGGACGCCGCGGGCGAGCTTCGCAGCCGATCGCAGCAGAAGGAGGTTGTGAAACCGGTTCGAAGGACGGGAAGATGGAGCTCGTGGAAGTGGCGAAGATGCAGAACGACTCCGAGGCGCTCGTCGCTCGGTCACTTCTCGAGGCGAACGGAATCGAGGCGATCTTCCGCGCGACGCTCGTGCAGTCGGTTCATCCGATCACGATCGACGGCGTGGGAGAGGTGCGCATCCTCGTTCGCCCCGAAGACGCGGAGAGGGCGCGCGAGATCCTCTCAGGGCATCGCGGGTCGGACCTCCCCGCTGAGTAGCGGAAAACGAAACTGCTCGATCGCGGCGACAAGCCTCGCGAGGTCCTCCTTCCACGAGGGGCCCAGATAGTCGTGCTCCTCGATCGGAAGGCGGATGACCGGTCCTTGCAGCTTCTTCTCCCAAGCCTCGTAGCGCGGCTGCAGGGCGCGCACCATCCTCTCGACCCGTTCGTTGAACGCGCTCCCCCGTCGCGCGCGGAGGCGCTCCACGAGAAGCTGGATCGGCCCGTGCAGATAGAGGATCACATCGAACGCTGGAATGGAGAGGAGCATCTGCTCCGCCACGCGCCGGTAGAGATCAAAGTCGAGCGGATCGAGCAGCCCCTCGTCCGCCCAATAGGGAGCGAAGATCTCCACGTCCTCGGCCGGGATCCGATCGACCACCACCATTCTCTGCGGGTTCGCGTTTCGGATGTCCGAGAGTTTGTTCGAGAGAAAGCAGAGCTCCGCTTGAAACGCCGTCTCTCGACGCCCCGAAATGAAATCGGAGAACCAGGGGTTCGCCTTCTCGTCCTCGAGGACGAGGATTCCGTCGTAGTGCCGCGCCACCTCCGACGAAATCGTCGATTTTCCGGTTCCGCAGTTTCCGGCGAAGCCGACCAGCATCGCAACCTCTCCGATGGAGGACGCCCGGTATTGTAGCCGCGACGCGGGGCGGCGGCAAGCGGAGCGACAGTTTTCTCTTGGACCCGTCCGGCGCGCTCGTCTATCCTGGCGGGGAGTCGAGCCCCCCGAACGGAACACGGGCGGCGCGCGGAGGGCAGCGCGTCGAGTGCTCTTGCGCGCAACCTCCGCGACCCGCCCGGATGGAGAGTCGCATGCGGTTTCCCGCGGGATGGTCCGGCTTTCTCCGGGTCCTCACGGCGCACCCGGTCGGTTTCCTCGGGGTGCTCCTCACGACGGTTTCCTTCGTGCTCTTCGCCGGGCTCTTCGGGCTCGAGCTCCTCGGGCTTCAACGGAATCCGTACGTCGGCATCCTCACGTTCCTCGTTCTCCCGGGGGTCTTTCTCTTCGGCCTCGCTCTCATTCCGATCGCGCGGGTGCTTCAGGCGCGAAGGGAACGCCGCGGGGTCGTCGTCGACCTCACCGAGTCGGAGCAGCAGAGGCGGGTCGTCCTCTTTCTCCTCCTCACGATCGTCAATCTGGTCGTTCTCTCTGTGGCGGCGTACCAGGGGGTGCACTTCACCGATTCGAACCGGTTCTGCGGCGAGGTGTGCCACACGGTGATGGAGCCCGAGTTCGCGGCGTACCAGCGCTCTCCCCATTCGCGCGTTCCGTGCGTCTCGTGCCACATCGGTCCCGGCGCGGACTTCTTCGTGCGCTACAAGATCAACGGGATCTCGCAGGTCTTCGCGGTTCTCTTCGACACGTACAGCCGTCCGATCCCGACGCCGGTGCACAACCTGCGCCCGGCACGCGAAACCTGCGAACAGTGCCACTGGCCGGAGAAGTTTCACGGCGACAAGTTCCTCGTGAAGACTCTCTATGACGAGGACGAGGCGAACACGGAGCGGAAGACCGTGATGATCCTGAAGGTCGGGGGCGGCGGAGCGGAGAGCGGATACCCGTCGGGGATCCATTGGCACACGAGCGTGGAGAACCGCGTGCGCTACGCGGCCGCGGACGAGAAGCGCGAGGAGATCGTCTGGGTCGAGGTCGAGCGCCCGGACGGCGGGAAAACCGTCTACACGAAGGGGGGCCGGGAAGTCCCCGACTCGCTTCTCGCGCGGTCGCAGAAGCGGCTTCTCGACTGCATCGATTGCCATAACCGCCCGACGCACATCTACGACTCCCCGGAGAGAGGGCTCGACCGAGCCTTCGCGTCGGGAAGACTCGACGCAAGGCTGCCCGGGCTGAAGTCGCTCGGTCTCGATCTCCTGACGCGCGAGTATCCGTCGAAGGAGGCGGCCCTCGCCGCGATCCCGATGGAACTCGATCGCCACTACCTGGAATCCGACCCGGAGACGTTCGACGCGATGCGCGCGTCCGTTCGGAAAGCGGGCGAGGAGATCCAAAACCTTTATGCGGCGAACATCTTTCCATCGATGAACATCACATGGAACACCTACCCCAGCCACCTCGGCCATGAGGAGAACAGCGGATGCTTCCGCTGCCACTCGGGCGAGCACGTGAGCGAGGACGGCCAAGAGATCGACAGCTCCTGCGAAACCTGCCACTCGCTCCTCGCCGTCGAGGAAGAAGACCCGGCGGTTCTCCACACGCTTCTCGCGGAGTGAGCGCGGCGCGATTCCCTTCTTGATCTTGATCAACTCATAGAAAAAGAAAACAAGTTGACAGAGATCCCTCGCAGCATCAAAACTCTTGACCGTCCCTCCGGGAAGGTTTGACGGCTGGTGAGTTCTTTCGGCCGCCGATCGAAGACTGTCGTTCACGCGCCCGGAGACCATCCCTCCCCCGGCACTCCTCGGCGTGTTTTTACAGGTGGGCCCGCGGGAGCGGGCCTTTCTTTCTCCCGCGCCTCGGCGGGGACGGGCTTGGAAGCATCCGACCTCGGAACGCTCTCCGGCCCCCCAACGGGGCGCCGATCCGGACGGAGGTAAAGAACATGACGCGCGCTCGAGACATCAGAAGGCTCGCCGGCCTCCTCCCGATCTTCCTTCTCCTCGCCGCGGGGTGCGGGGACGAAGAGGTCGTCGAGGTTGTGAAAGAGCCCGCGATCCGTGTAGCCGTGACCGCCTCGGCGGACAGCGTCGATCAGGGCGGCCGGGTCTCCGTCATCGCGAAGGCGACCGCGGAGAATCCGGGGACGTTCGCGTACGCATGGAGAGCGACGGGCGGCGCGTTCGTCCGAACCGACGCGGAAAGCACCGTCTGGATCGCGCCGGACAACCCCAACCTCTACACGATCTCCTGCGTCGTGACCGACGGCGAGGACGCGGGGATCGGGACCGACCGCGTCTTCGTCGGGACCTATCTCCCGACCGATTCCCCCTTCTATCTCGGCGCGGGGACATGCGCCGTCTGCCACGCGGGCGGGTCGGGAGGCGATCAGCACACATCCTGGTCGGAGACCGCGCACGCGCACGCGATCGAGTCGCTCGAAGCGATCGGGATGAACCACAATGCTTACTGTCTCAAGTGTCACACGGTCGGAAGCTACGGGCTCTTCGCCGACGCCTCGCTCGACAACGGAGGGCACGATGAGACCGCCGTCGAGCGTCTCGAGGGGGTGCAGTGCGAGAACTGCCACGGCCCGGCGAGCAACCACGCGGGAAGCGGGAAGGCGTGGGACGGCACGCAGAACGTCGCGGTCACGATCAGCGACACCACTTGTGGTCCATGCCACACGGACGAGCACCATCCGACGTGGGACGAATGGCAGGGGTCGGCGCACGCGAGGATAGAGGAATACCCCGCCCTGCGCGGAAGCTGCGCTCACTGTCACAACGGACTCTATGCTCACAAGTACCTCGACAATCCGGCCGCGTATGTGGCGCCGACCTCGAACCCGACCGAGGCTCGCCCCCACACGTGCGCCGTCTGCCACGACCCGCACGGGAACGACAACCCGGGACAGCTCCGGAACGCGTCGGTCACCGACATCGCGCTCCCGAACTCCCCGCTGATTCCGAGCGCGGGCGCCGGGCGCCTCTGCATGGCGTGCCACAACGGGCGCCGCACCGACACCCAAGTGCAGGGACAGATCGACAACGGAACCTCGAACTTCGGCCCGCACCACTCGAACCAAGGGGACATGCTCGCCGGAGCGAACGGATACGAGGACGTCGCCCCGGGTTTCGCGTTCGCCTCGAGCAAGCACATCCTCGTGCAGGATGCGTGCATCACGTGCCACGTGAGCCGCGTCGAGGAGAACCTCCCCTACTTCACCGGCCATACGTTCGAACCGACGACGAGCGCGTGCAGTCCGTGCCACGGACCGATCTCCGGCTTCTCGGAGATCCTCGCGAAGGATGACTTCGACGGGGACGGCGTGGTCGAGGGGGTTCAGGAGGAGATCCAAGGACTGCTCGACACGCTCGCATGGACGATCGTGGATGCAAGCACGAGCCAGGAGTCGCGCGACGCGCTCGCCGCGGCCGCGGGCGACCATGACGACTTCGCGGGACTTCTCGGCAGCGTCTCGATTACGACCGTCGACCAGAGGAAAGCCGGTTACAATTGGGCATTCGTGGACTATGACGGATCGAAAGGCGTGCACAACACGACCTACTCGATCCAGCTCCTGCAGAGGAGTATTCTCTTCCTGGACACGGGAAAGCTCGGGAAGGCGCGCCTGCTCGTCGAGTAGTCGTCTGCGCCCGAGGGGGGATCCCGAACGCGGGGGAGGAACGTCGTGAGCGATCGGAAGGAGCGTCGGCTGAGAGGACTCGTGGGGTCCGTATGGTTCGCGCTTCTCTTCGCGGCGCCCCTCGCCGCAGGCGACGGAACGGACGCGACCTCCTGGTGGCTCCGCCTTCGCACGACCGGCTACGCGTTCCAAACCGAGACAAGAAGCGGCGCGACCCTGGACCGTCTCGGCGCGTACCAGCAGATCGACGGAGCGGTTTCCGGTCTCGCGAACGGGCGCCTCTCGATGCACGTCTCCGGGCGCGTGCACGACGACCTCTCCCTCTCCGAGAAGGTCAACGACCGCGCGCGTCTCTACTCCGGATACCTGTCCGCGATGATCACCCCGCGTCTCTCAGCGCGCCTCGGGCGCCAGTTCGTGCAGGAAGGGGTCGCCGGGCTCACCGTGGACGGCCTCTCGGTCTCGTTTTCCCCCGCCGGCCCGCTCCGCGCCCGCGTCTATGGAGGCGCGCGCGCGCCGATCGTGCTCGCCTACCGGGACCGCGTCGGGGACTTCGGAGACGATCCGGTCCTCGGGGCGCGCCTCTCCTACGATCTTTCCCCCCGCTTTCGATCCTCGCTCTCGTTCGCCTACCTCGAGAAGGACGACCGCGTCTCCGCGCGCCCGGTCGGCTTCGAGGCGGCCGCGCGGCCGATCCTCGGCCTTCGCGCAACCGGACGCCTCGCGTACGATCTCCAAGGGGAACGATGGACCCGCGCGGAGGGAATCTTTCAACTGCAAAGGAACCCGGGCTGCCCCGTGCTCACCGCGCAGTTCGTCGATCGGTATCCGTCGATCGACGCGGGCTCTTACTTCGCGCGCTTCACCGGGGTTCACCGGTCGCGCCTCGCGCGCGGATCGGTTCGGTACGAGCATCGGAACAGGTTCGGCGGCGAGCTCGACTACGCGGGCGCGTGGGTGGACGATCGAACGTCCACTCGAATCGGCGGGGCCGTTCTCTTCCCCCTCGGGCGCGCCGGGTATTCGGCGCGGATCGGCGACGCGGGCGAGGAGAGCCGCTGGTTCGGCGATGTGCGGCTCGCCCCGCTCCCTTGGCTCTCCATCGAAGCAGGAGCGACCATCCTGACCTACGCGCTCTTCGAGGACGCTCCGGAAGCGGAGGAGCGGGAGGTCACCATTGCTTTCGGGAGAGTTCGCGTCGTTCCGCGATCGGGGACCGCGCTTCTCGTCGAGATCCAGAGCTTGGAGACCCCGCTCGAGCAAGAAGACGTGCGGGTCCTGGCCGGGCTCGATCTCACGATGGGCCGCGGAACGGGCGCCTTCGGGCTTTCGAGAGGCGGGGGTTTGCGATGAGACGGCTCTTCCTTCTCGCGATTCCGCTCGTCGTTCTCGCGATCCAGGCGGGAGGCCGCGTGGAAGGATTTGGGGCCGATCGGATCCGATCGGCCCACCCGGCGCATCACGAGAACGGGATCGAGTGCGCGGTTTGTCACGGATCCGCGGAGACGTCGCGGTCCGGCGCGGACAACCTTCTCCCCTCGAAGGGGACGTGCGCCGATTGCCACGACGTCGAAGCCCCGTCCGATTGCGGCCTCTGCCACACGAACCCCGATGCGCCCGAAAAGGCGGCGCGCGTCGCCGAGGTCGCGCAGTTCTTCACGCATGAAGCGCATTCCGCGCGCGGGATGGCGTGCGAGGCGTGCCACGGAGATCCGGCGAGGGAACCGCGCCTTCCGGAGAAAGCGCTCTGCCGGACCTGCCACGCCACCGCGGCGGGCTACGCGGATTGCGCGCTTTGTCATTCTCCCTCGGAGACGCTTCTCCCCTTCACGCACACGAAGGGTTGGCTCTGGTTTCACGGCGCGGACGCGCGTGTGGAGGGCGCCTCGTGCGGAGGGTGCCATACGGAGGGCGGTTGCCAGGAGTGCCACGCGGGGGACAACGTGCGGCCCAGGAGCCACCGCCTCGGCTTCGCGTTCGGGCACGCGCTCGAG
>JAGUYC010000267.1 GCA_020061515.1 Gemmatimonadota bacterium | reverse complement strand
GTCGGTCGGAGGGATCGTCGCGGCGGTCGCTCCGGGAGAGACCGAGCGCGCCGCCTCGCTCGCGCCGCCGGGTCTCGCATGGTTTCGCGCGATCGAGGGGGGAGAGGAACGCTTCGACTCGGTCTATCGGGGTCTTCTCGAGGTGCCGGAGAATGCCGAGATTGTCGTCGTGCACGACGGAGTCCGCCCGTTCGTCACGGCGCGCGAGATCGAGGAGACCGTGGCCCTCGCGCGGACAATCGGAGCCGCGGCGGCGGTGAGCGCGCCGGTGGAGACCGTGAAGCGCGTGGACGGCGATGAGGTGACGGCGACGCTCGACCGCGCGAAAATTCGGCTCGCGCAGACCCCGCAGGCCTTCCGCGCGGAGCTTCTCCGCGAGGCGTATCGGCGGGCGATCGATGAGGGATGGAAGGGGACCGACGAGTCGGCGCTCGTCGAGCGGATCGGGGCGAGGGTGGGGATCGTGAAGGCGGACCGCTGGAACGTGAAGATCACCGTCGAGGAGGATCTTCTTCTCGCGGAGTGGATCGCGAGGGAGGTTCGCAGATGAGCATGACCCGTGTCGGGATCGGCTACGATTCGCATCGCTTCCGCGAGGGGCGCCCGCTGGTCCTCGGCGGGGTCGCGATTCCCCATCCGCGGGGTCTCGACGGTCATTCGGACGCGGATGTTCTCGTTCACGCTGTGATCGACGCGCTTCTCGGCGCGGCGGGCGCGGGCGACATCGGCTCTCTCTTCCCCGACACGGACAATGCCTTTCGAAATGCTTCGAGCATCAAGCTCTTGGAGCGCGCGGCCGAGGAGGTTCGGCGCCTGGGCTATGGGGTCGGAAACATCGACGCGGTCGTCGTGGCCGAGGAGCCGCGTATCCTCCCGCACCGGGAGGCGATGCGCAGAAACCTCGCGAAGGCTCTTGGGGTCGGGGAAGGATCGGTCTTCGTCAAGGGGAAGACGAACGAGGGGATGGGTGCGATCGGCGGCAAGGAAGGGATCGCCGCCTATGCGGTCGCGCTTCTTGTCAAGATCGATTCCAGCGCGCGAAGAGCCGAGGCGGGGAAATGAAAAAGGCCGGAAGAGCGGTTAGGAGATTTGAGAAGGAGGAGAGAGGGTTGAGCCACTCTCTCCCTCTACATTGCCGAATTTCCCGTAGTGCTGGGATAGTGGAGGGCTCTTCCGGCCCAACGCGATCCGTATCATTTTTCTATCCTGAATACTAGTGAAAACCGACCTCCTTCGCACATCTTTCCGAGATTGATTTCCAAGTCCGCGACGCCGCGCTTTGCGGGGGATCTCTTCCTTCCTCTCGCGGACCTTCTCCCGGTCTCAAGTTAGACCCAGTTCCCCGAAGCTTCAAGGGAATCGGAGGCGCGCTCGCTGATTGTCTTCTCGGGCACGATCGCCCGGGCGTTCGCCGCGCGCGAGGGGAATGCGGCAGAGCATTGAAGCGCGGGCGGTCGTACCGCTCCTGACACGCGGCGCGGGGCCGTCCGGTTCCCGAAACCCGCGCTCGCGGCTTGCGGTGAAACCGGGCCAGTCCACATTGTCCTCTTTTTTGTACATTTCGCGATCGTGGCCGTTTCGGCGAGCGTGTGGACCGGTTTTCGAACTCATTTGATTTCAAGGAGTTGAGAGGTTCTCTTCGTCCCGCGGCGGCAACGAGGGGTTGGCACGTCTCTTGATCATCCTAGCGAGCAGCAGCCTGTCGGGAAGCAGCAAGGCTCGGCGCATCTGCCCTCCAGCGCACGAGAAAGCGGGTGCCGGGAATGTGGGAGCTCCCGGTACCCTGCTCCCGGCGGCGGGACGAGATTCCAAGACAGCCGAAAGGCTGGAAAGGGGGTCTGCCAGCGGAGAGTAGGAGAGGAAAAACGGGGGTCAGGTCAGTCCGGAATGGAAGTTTGGGGAACTCAATCGCAAACGGTAGCACCCATATCTAGGACCCAGGACCTGCCCCCGTTCTTCTTTTCCGATCGTTCGGTCTCGCCGCGCGCTTCCCGCCTCGACTTCCTCCACAAGTCCGAAGGGTCTCTCGCTTGACGATCCGACATGCGCCGACTACTGTCTTGGCGCCGAGCGCGGATCCTCTTTCTTCCCCGCGAGCGGGCGGACGGAGACAATGCCCCCGAAGAGCTACTCGATCATCGTCGCGCCGTCGGACGGAAGCCGAAGCTATCACCTCCAAGTCTCTCGGCGGGTCGTGCTCGCCGCCGCGGTTCTTCTTTGTCTCGCGGGAGCCTCGTTGGTCTTTCTGGCCGCGACGCACGGCGTTCTCACCCGAAAGGTCAGCACCTGGGAGAGCCTCGAGGCGCGCTGCCGGGATCTCGAGCGCGAGGTCGCGCGCGTGGGGGAGCTCGAGGAAGAAGTGAGCCGACTGCGCGAGATGGACCGGAGGGTCCGGAGTCTCCTCGGGCTTCCGGAGCCTCCCGCGGCGGTCTCGTCGAGCGAGGAGAGCGCTGCGCGGAACGAGGAAGCAGGGACTCCTGGCGCAACGATCGATCTTTCCGAAGCGGTCGTTCCGGATGAAGAAACCCGCACCGGCCTCGAGGAGGCTCTCCGCGGACGTCGCGGAGCGCTCGCCTGGCCGGTCGACGGCTTCGTCACCTCGTCGTTCGGCGAGGAAAGGGGCGAGGGCGGGGTCCACGTCGGGATCGACATCGCGGCGGCGCGGAACACCCCCGTCGAAACGCCGCTCGCGGGGAGCGTGATCGAAGCCGGATGGCATCCGATTTATGGTAATGTCGCGGTGATCGACCACGGCGGCGGTCTCATCACCGTGTACGGTCACAACGCTCGCCTCCTGGTGCGCAAGGGAGATCGAGTCAAGGAAGGGGACACGGTGGCCCTCGTCGGAAGCACGGGCCAATCGAGCGCCCCGCATCTCCATTTCGAAACGAGGAAGACCGGGTATGCGATCGACCCGCTCTACCTCCTGAAGAGAAAGGAACGCTCGTGAGCGCACGCCCATCGATCGAAGGACTGCGGACGGCACGGGAGCGATCTCGAGACGAATCGGACAACGAAGGAGCGGTCATGTTCGGAAAAGACGTCAAGGACAGACCGGAGGAAGCCGCGCTCGCCGCGACGGAGAAAGGGTCCGGCCTGAATACTTTCCTCGGTCCGGGCACGAAGTACACGGGGAAGCTCGAGGGCTCGGGGAGCGTGCAGATCGACGGGAACTTCGACGGCGAGATCGTCGTGCGCGGCACGCTGCTCGTCGGGCGCGAGGGAGTGGTGAAGGCGAAGGTGGGCGCCCATCAGGTGGTCGTGCATGGAAGGTTGGAGGGGGAAATCGAAGCCGGGTCGAAGGTGGAGCTGATGGGCGGGTCGATGTTCCTCGGAAGCGTGTCCTCGCCGTCGTTCGTTATCCAGGAGCGGGCGCAGTTCGAGGGGACCTGCCGCATGCCGCGCAGGGAAGAGCCGTCCGTTCCCGGGAAGCCGAAGTAGCGGACGAGGCGTCTCCGCCCGCCGCTGAGCGCGCCTTCACAGGCTGTCCGCGGCGGGGGAGCGCGGCGTCCGGTCGGCGCGCGCTTCCTCGAAATCCAACCATCCGGCCGACGTTTCGTAGGAACCCGCGACGACGAACGCCGGCGCCTCCGGTCCGGTGAGAACTCGCGCGGGGCGAGGTTCGCTCGTCGTCGGCTCGGACGGAGGAAGCCCGCGGGCGAGGATCGCGACGAGCACGCAAGCCGCCGCGGCCACGTAGGCAGGAATCGGTCTTCGGAGAGAAGAGCCGATGCCTCTCCGGCGCCTCGCGGGGAGGGAAGCCCGGATCCGCTCGCGGAGAGCCTCGACCGCCGGCGCCTCTTCCGGCGATTCGTCGCGGACGGCATCCCGCAGGGAGAGGAGCGACCGCTCTTCCTCGCGGCAGACTTCGCACGCGAGCAGATGTTCCTGAAGGAGCGCCGCCTTCTCATCGTCCGGCTCGCCGAATACCAGCTCAAACAGGTCGTTCTTCGCGTCTTCGCATCGCATGTCGTGATGTCTCCTCGGAGTTTCGGGGGGAATCCGATTCGAAGAGGGATGCTCGCAAGTTCCTCACCGCATAATGGAGTCTCGACTTGACGGTCCCTTCCGGAATGCAGAGAGCGCGGGCGATCTCGCGGATCGCCATTCCGCGGCGCACGCGGAGGAGGACGACCGCCCTCTGCTCGTCGGGGAGAGCGGCAATCCCCGCGCGCACGGCGCCCAGCGTCTCGTTTCTTTCCAGCCTCTCGTCGGCCGCCGGCTCCGGCGGGTCGTTCATGCGCGAAGCAAGCTCGTCCTGAGCGCCTGCTTGAAAACGCGCGCGGCGGAGCTCGGTGAGAGCGAGGTTCGTCGCGATGCGGTACACCCAGGCGCGGAAGGCGCCTCGCTCGCGGTAACGTCCGATGTTCCGATGGATGCGAAGCATCGTCTCTTGAAGAAGATCCTCGGCCGCTGCGCGCTCCCCAATCATCCCGCGCAGATAGCCGAGAAGCGGCGCCGCGTAGCGCTCGAAGAAGACATCGAACGCGCGCGGATCGCCGTTCCCGATTCCTCGAGCGATTTCCTCGTCGTGCAGATCGGACTCCTCGTTCGACGGTCGAACCGCCTTCTTCTTCACTTCTCGAACTTCGCGATCCAGGCCGATGGCGCCGAGGAATCCGGATCCCATTCTTTCCAGGTTTCGGCAAGCTGTCGGCCGAGCGATCGGTTGAAGCCGTTCGTCATGTGAAACTCGCAGATTCGGAGGGCGTGCGCGATCCGTGCTCTCGCGCCCTCGAGATCGCCCTTCTCGACGAGCGCTCCGGCGAGGCGCGCCTCCACGGCGGCGTAGTTCCCGACCAGGTTGGAGAGCCCCGAGTAGTGCTCCCAGTCGAGTCCGAGGCTCGTGGCGCTGTCGAGCCGGTAGTTTCGATCGAGGTTCTCCGTGAGCGCATCGATGCCGATCTCCGCTTCCTCTCCCTGCTCGGGGAGCACCCGATAGACGAGTCCTTCCAGGGACAGCCGGTTCGGAATCGGGAGGTTCTTGTGGGAGACGGTGATCGCGACATACAGAGGGCGCTTCCATCCGTCGCGCGCGAGGTTCTCCACGAGCCCCATGAGAGCGGCGCCCGCTTGCGGGCCTTTCGCCTCCTCATCGATGACCGGGAGCGGCACGGCGTGCGGTCCTTCGCGAAGCTCCTTTCGGTACCAAACGGTGTTGAGGAGGCTGAGGTTCACGATCGCCGCGTCCTTTCGAAAACCGTGGGCGGCCCGGAGCGCGAGCGGCGGGTATGTGTCGTTATCTCCGTTCGTAAGGATGATTGCGTTCTCCTCGACCGCGACGAGCATGTTGTACGCCATGTCGAGAAGAAACTCGGGGATGTGGCCGCCCCGAACGAGCGCTTCGAGATGCGCGTCCGCTTCGTCTCTCTTCCCCTGGGAGAGCTTCATGACCCAGAGCGAGTAGTGGGGCTCGCCCGACCGCGGGTCGAGCGCGAGCGCCTTCTCAAGCTCGCGGATCGCGTCGGAGGGATCCTCTTTCGCCTCGGGACAGTACATGCACCAATTGTTCGAGCCGAGCACGAGTCGCGCGTCGGCGTAGTTCGGGTCGAGCTTGACCGCCTTCTTCGCGTACTCGAGATAGACCTCGCACGGCTCTCCCGCGTAGCGGGCCGCCTTCGCAAGCTCCGTCCACCCGACCGCATCCTTCGGGTGCGATTCCGTGTGCGCCTTCCACTGATCGCGGATCTCTTGATAGCGCTCGGGGGAGAGGATGCGGATTCTCTTCGAGTAAATCTTCTCCGGCGGATTCGCCGCCCCCAAGGAGTGCGAGGGGAGGGCCGCCCCGAGAACGGCGCCGAGGACAAGAACCTGTAACTGCTTGCGGATCATAATGTTCCCTCCCGCGGCCTTGCGGTTCTTCGCGCCGCGTGTCTTCGTGGTCCGCTCTATCAACGAGCGGATTCCGCGAAGGTTCACGCGCCCTCGACGTCTTTCCACGCCGAACGGGGGAGGGCCGCCGCCTCGCGCAGGGCGGAGGCGAAGCAGGCGATCTCGTCCGTCGTGTTGTAGAGATAGAAGGACGCGCGCGCGGTCGCCGCGATCCCCATCGATCGAAAGAGAAGCTGCGTGCAGTGATCTCCGGCTCGGACCGCGATCCCCCTCTCGTCCAGGAACCGGCCGAGGTCGGCCGGGCGAATTCCTTCGATGTTGAAGGAAATAACCCCCGCGCGGTTCTTGCTCGTTTCCGGGCCGTACAGGGCGATGCGCGGGACTTCCGCGAGCGCGTCGAGGGCGGTCTCGACAAGAATCCTCTCGTGCTCGCGGATCTCGTCCATGCCGATCATTTCGAGGAACCCGATCGCCGCCTCGAGGCCGAGCGCGTCCGCCACGCTCGGCGTCCCCGCCTCGAGCTTCCAGGGCGCCTCGTTGAAGGAAGAGCCGGCGCGGCCCATCTCTCGGACCGTGCCGCCTCCACCGAAGAAGGGACGCATCGAATCGAGGATGTTCTTTCTTGCATGAAGGACGCCGACGCCCGTCGGCCCGAGCATCTTGTGGCCCGAGAAGACGAAGAAGTCGCAGTCGATCTTGCGGACGTCGACGGGGATGTGCGGGACCGACTGCGCTCCGTCGACGAGGATCGGCACTCCGCGCGCGCGCGCGGCGGCGGCGAGCTCCTCGACCGGATTGACGGCGCCGGTCGAGTTCGACACATGGATGAGCGCGGCGAGCTTCGTGCGGGGCGTGAGGATCCTCTTGAGAGCGGCGCCGCGAAGCCGCCCGTCGGCGCCGACGCGGAGAAACCGGAGCGCGGCGTTCTTCTCGCGCGCAAGAAGCTGCCACGGAACGAGGTTCGACGAGTGCTCCATCTCGGAGACGACGATCTCGTCCCCCTCGCCGATCCGCTCCCACGCCCAGGAGAAGGCGGCGATGTGGATCGCGTCGGTGGCGTTTCGCGTGAAGACGATCTCGGACGGGTCGGACGCGCCGATGAAGCGCGCGACCGTCTCCCGCGCATGCTCGTAGAGACGGGTCGTTTCTCCCGTCAGCGCATGCACCCCGCGGTGGACGTTGCCGCACCCCGATCGATAGAACGAGGCGATGCGCTCGATGACGACGTCCGGCTTCTGTGTCGTCGAGGCGTTGTCGAGATAGATGAGCGGCGCGCCCTCGTGTTTCGCGCGAAGCGCGGGAAATCTCTCGCGCACTTTCCTCACGTCGAACAAGGGGCCGCTCCTTGGGGGGCTCCGAACCGGAGTCTATCGCGCGCGCTCTCGCGGGACAAGGCGAGGAACAGGCCGGACTCGCTACGGGACGGGCCGCCGCCTTCTTCTCAGGAGGTCGACGATGCGGGTTCGGTCGTCACATCGCGGGGATCGACCAGAACGAAGCCGGTATCGTCCACCCTTTTGCAGACGAGCTTCGCATCTTTCTCCCACAGCCGCCGGACCAGATAGACGTCTTCACAAAGCGGTTGCTCGATATCTCCGCGTCCGACCTTCTGCCCGGGCTTCGGGGGCTCACCCTCCGTCAAGGCGAGGCGGATGCTCGTTCGAGAGATGTCGACGACTTCGGCTTCCACCTCGGTTCCGCCGTTCAGGCGAATGGGGATCTTGAACCGTGGAGCGAACACGTATCTCGGGTAACGCCTTCTGTCCTCGTTCGGCTTCTTGTTGGCCGCGGGATGCAGCACTGCTTGAGCATTCCTCAACCAAGCCCATCCGCGGTCGAGAATCCGCTTCAAGACGCAGGCTCGGTCGAATCTACGCGCTTCCACTTGAAAGAGATCGATGTCCGAGGTAAGCCATAGCTTGTCGTAGTGATCGCAAAGAATCTCGTAGGTGCCCTTTTCGGGCAGATTGCGAAATCTGAAGACCGGCAACCCCCCACCGATCCGGCCCTCCTTGTCCCGCCCAGGGGGTCTTCCGTAGGTGTACGGCTCAAGGAAGATCTCCTCGTCGGTCACGATCATCCAGAACGAGGGGCTGTGCGCGTAGTAGCGGATGCATGGCCAAAGGATCTTCTTGCTCAGCGCGCTCAGCCTCTTGTACGTTGAGTTGTAATCCGTGTAAAGGGTCTGGAGGAAATAGGGTTGCTCCTTATCGGGCGCTTCCGGATCCGTTTGGAGAATCGCCTCGACGTCCTCGCCGCTGCTCTCGAGAAAGGTCCGAAAGACGGCCGGGCTGCGAAGCGCGTCGAGGAGAAGGATGCGCAAATCGAATCCTTTCACGTTCTTCATTTTTTGGCAGAGAGTTTCGAGGATATCCGCGCGCAGCTCGAAAGCCAACGTGAGAGCGACTCCGAGAATCCACACCTTCTTCTCCGCCTTCTTCAGCGAATCGATCACATCATCGAGCGCCTCCTCGCGGTTCTTATAGATGGCGACCAGGCCAATCTTGTCCGCGTTGCCAAGCAAGGCAAAGTGTTTGCGGAGGCTCTCGTGGGTCTTCTCGAGAAAGCTCTCGCTTTCCTCGGCCATCATTTCCTTAAGGCGCGCCTGGGTCTTATCGAGAACCCTGTTGCTTGTATCTTCGATGACTTTCTTCACGAGGCGCATCATTTCGCCCTTGAAGACGAAGAGATCGAGCAGATGCACGATGGAAATCGCCACCAGGGTGATGAGGATGTGCATCGCGTGGTCGGGGATCGGTCTTCTGGAGAAGACAATGATCAAGACGAGGCATGAAGCGAGAACAACAGAGGCGACGATTGCTTGACGAAGCGTTGTCATCAGCGGACCCTCCGGTCGCCCGACCGCGGACGGATGAGGGTTGTCGAAACGGGGCGCCTAGCCGTTCTCTGTTGAAACAAGAAACGGTGCGGCACCGTCTGTTGATGCGATAGAGAAAGCATAACATCCTATGCGCGCCCCGACAAGCGCTGGAATGGGCTGAGCCCGGAAGTGCCGGCGGGACGAGGCGGGCGGCGCGAAGCTTCCCGGCCGCGACACCCCTGTTCCTGCTTGTCCTTCAAGGGGTTGAGAACGGACGCGCCTTCCCCGCCCCGGCGGGAACGTGGTACGATCGTTCGAACCGAGGGATCGCCGGCCGGGCGCCGCGGATAGCGCCGGACCGAACCTGAAAAGGACGGAGATTTCAATGATGCATGATTCAAGCAAAAACCCGGAAGATCCGCCGGCGGATATCGCGCTCAAGGATCTCCCCGAGGCCCTCCGGCGGGTGGCGGAGAGCCTCGGTTGGACGGTCCTCACGCCGGTTCAAGCCAAGACCATCCCGTACATTCGCGCGGGCCGCGACGTCATGGTCCAGTCCCGCACGGGGACCGGGAAGACCGCCGCGTTTCTATTCCCGATCCTGGAGAGGGTCGATCCGGACCGCGCCGAGTGCCAGGCGCTTGTGCTCGTCCCGACGCGGGAGCTCGCCCGTCAGGTCACCGCCGACGCGGAGGTCCTCGCGAAGGAGACGCGCGTCCGCACGGTGCCGCTCTACGGAGGCGTCGGCTACGGGCCACAGCTCGAGGGGCTTCGCAAGGGAGCGCACCTCGTCGTCGGAACTCCGGGCCGCATTCTCGATCATCTTCTTCGCGGATCGCTCGTGCTCGATCGGCTTCGGATTCTCATCTTCGACGAGGCGGACCGAATGCTCTCGATGGGCTTCTACCCGGACATGAGGGCGCTGCAGGCGTATCTGCCGGAGCGGCGGGACGGCTTCATGTTCTCCGCCACGTATCCGTCGGTGGTCCGCTCGCTGGCGGGCCAATTTCTGAGAGAGCCGGCGTTCCTCTCGCTCAGCCGGGATCGGGAATACGTGGCGGAGACGGAGCACGTCTACTACGAAACGCCCGGGATGGAGAAGGACCGCGCGCTCGTCCGGATCATCGAGGTCGAGAACCCGGCCTCGGCGCTCATCTTCTGCAACACGCGGGCGAACGTCGGGTACGTTTCGAAGGTGCTCCAGCGCTTCGGATACGACGCAGACGATCTCTCCGCGGACCTCGCGCAGAAGGAGCGGGACAAGGTGCTCGAGCGAGCGCGCCGCGGCAAGCTCCGGTTTCTCGTCGCCACCGACGTGGCCGCGCGCGGGATCGACATCGTCGATCTTTCCCACGTCTTCCTCTACGACTTTCCGGAGGACCACGAGTCGTATATCCATCGCGCGGGACGAACCGGACGCGCGGGGGCGGGCGGCGTGGCGATCTCTTTGGTCGACGTTCTCGAGAAGATGGAGCTGAAGGCGGTCGCGAAGCAATACGGCATCGACATGCTGAAACGCGAGCTGCCGACCGACGAGGATGTGCGCGCAATCGTGTCGGAGCGGGTCACCGCCCAGCTCGAGATGAAGCTGCGCGGTCTCGACAGACTGGTGCGCGAGAGGATGGAGCGGATGATCCCGCTCGCGCGGCGTCTCGGGGAGACCGACGACGAGCTCGCCGTCATCGCGATGCTGATCGACGAGTTCTACCAGAAGACACTGCACGCGCCCTTGGAGATCCCGCGCGAAGACGGAGAAGCCGCCCCGGAGCCGAAGAGAGAGACGAGCCGAGGCGGCGGCTCCGGACGCGAGCGATCCTCTTCGCGGCCGAGCGGCTCCGGCGGCGGACGTTCGAGGAGCGGGCGAGACCGGAGAAGAAAAGGGTAGGCGCGCGAAGCTTTCGTCGCGCGGGAGCTTCGCTCTCTATCCGCATGGGGACCGTTCGGAGCCGAGCGAGCCTCGCGGCTTTCTCCGCCCGCGGCGGTCGGCGCTTCCGGCTGGACGGAGCCCCTTCGTCCGAATACAATCGAGGATCGGCGACCGGCCTCTTGAGGACGCGATCCGTGCCCGCAGCAGGAAACGCGCGCATAGTCCAGGCTCGGTCCCCGGTGATCCGCCGCGATCCTCCGGGGCGCTTTCGAAAGGAGACGCACCCCTGAACGACTCGCGCTCCGCGCCGAGCCCCGCGGGAACGATCGGCAAGGGCACGGCGGCGTTCGTGCTCGTCCTTTTCGTGCTCTCCGGGGCCGCGGGTCTCGTCTACGAGATTGTCTGGGCCCGCATGCTCACGCTTGTCTTCGGGAACACGGTGCACGCCGCGAGCACCGTGATCGCCGCCTTCATGGGCGGGCTCGCCCTCGGGAGCTTCCTCTTCGGGCGCATGGCGGATCGGAGGCGCGACACTCTTCGTCTCTACGGGCTCCTTGAAGTGGGCGTGGCCGTCTTCGCGCTCTTCATGCCTCTCATCCTGCGCGGTCTGAATGTCGTCTACGGCGGCCTCTTCCGCTCGTTCGGCGAAGAGCCGGCTCCCTTCTTCATCGCGCGCTTTCTCCTTTCTTTCATTCTTCTCCTCCCACCGACCATCCTGATGGGAGGAACGCTCCCCGTTCTCACCCGCTTCTTCGTGAGCCGCCGGGAGAGCCTCGGCGGACGTGTGGCCGCTCTCTATGCTCTCAACACGCTCGGGGCCACGGCGGGATGTTTCGCAGCCGGATTCTTCTTGATCGAAAGATTCGGAGTTCAATCGAGTAATTCCATCGCCGCGGCGGTGAGCCTAACCGTCGCAGTGCTCATCCTCCTTGTCGCGCGCCGCGTGTCGCAGGCGCCGAGCGCGGTCGAAGCGCCGGTCGAGGTGGAGCCGAGAAGACACCCGGCGCGAGCGTCCGAAGAGGAGGCGGCGGCCGGAAGGTACTCCCCGAGGCACCGGCGTCTCATTCTTGTTTCCGTGGGGCTGGTCGGGTTCGCCTCTCTTGCGTACGAAGTGATCTGGACGCGGGTCATCATCCATGTGGTCACCGCGAGCATCGAGGCTTTCGCGGTGGTTCTCACGACCTTCCTGGCGGGAATCGCCCTCGGAAGCCTTCTCGTGGCGCGATGGGTCGACCGCCGGCGCCGACTCTTGTCCCTGTTCGGCGCGATCGAGATCACGATTGGGCTCGCGGCGGTGGCTTCGATCCCGCTTCTCGCCGACCTGTACAAGCTGTACGCCTTCGTCGCGGGCTTCGCTCCCCCCGGCTTCTGGGGATTGACCACGGTTCGGTTCGCGGCGGCGGCCGCGGTGATGGCGATTCCGGCGCTTCTCATGGGCGCTGCTTTTCCGGTCGCGGTCGCCGGCTTCGTTCGGACCGTCGGGGGCGCGGGGCGGGGGGTGGGCGCTCTCTACGCAGTGAACACGGCGGGGGCGGTGGCCGGCTCGCTCGCCGCCGGCTTCCTTCTCCTTCCCGCGCTCGGCGCCCAAAACGCTCTCATGGCGGTCGCGCTTTTCAATCTGGCGGTGGGCGTGGTTCTTTGGTCGGCCGAGCCGGGG
>JAGUYC010000304.1 GCA_020061515.1 Gemmatimonadota bacterium | reverse complement strand
TTCGATCGAAGACGCCTTCTTCCCGAGTACGCGCACGGCCCTCTCGACGCTGCGCTTTCCGGACGACGCGAGCGCCGCGGCGGGCGCAAGGTCGTCCTTTTCGACGACACCTACATGCGTTTCCATGAGCCCAAGGTCGGCATCGCGGCGTTCGATCTTCTCGAATCGTGCGGCTACGAAGTCGTTCTCGCGAGGGCCGGCTGCTGCCAGAGACCCCGCCTCTCGCACGGCTTTCTCCGCGAAGCCAAGCGGAACGGCGAGAGAACACTCCGCAACCTCGATCGCTTCATTCGCGAAGGAATACCGGTTGTCGTCTGCGAGCCCGGATGCGCGTCCGCCCTCACCGACGACCTCCCCGACCTCATGGACGACGAGGATCTCGCGCGGCGCGCGGCCGAGGGGATCTTCCCGCTCGAGGTCTTTCTCGATTGCGAGATCCGCGAAGGGCGGCTCGATATCCGGCTCGTCTCCGACGCGACGCGGATCGCGCTCCACGGCCACTGCCATCAGAAGTCCTTGCACGGAACCGCGCCTCTCAAGCGGATCTTCGCGCGCGTCGAGGGTCTTCGCGTTGAGGAGATCGATTCGGGGTGCTGCGGAATGGCCGGATCGTTCGGATACGAAAAGGAGCACTACGAAATCTCGCTTCGCGTCGGAGAGGACCGTCTCTTCCCCGCGCTTCGCGCCCTCCCGAAAGACACGCGCGTCGTCGCGTGCGGCTTCAGCTGCCGCCATCAGATCGCGCACGGAGTCGGGATCCACGCGGTTCACTGGGTGGAGACGGTGCGGGGCGAGCCGGCAGGGGGGTGAGGGGGGTGACAGACACCTTGGGGACGGGGGGGTGACAGACACCTTCAGGGGGGTGACACGGGGCGGGGTGACAGACACCTTCGACTGGGGGGGATGACAGACACCTTTCCTGAAGGTGTCTGTCACCTTTCCTCACCTTTCCTGCAAGTCCGCGAGGCGCTTCCGCGCGGTCTCGTTCCCCGGATCGATCGCGAGGGCCTCGCGAAGGGCGGCGATCGCGCCTTCGCGGTCTCCCATCGCCCGAAGCGCGAGCGCAAGGTTCATGCGTGAAGGAATATCGCCCGGATCGAAGCGCGCCGCCTCGCGAAAGGCGCGCGCGGCCTCGCCGATTCGTCCCTCTCGAAAAAGGAGGTTCCCCCACTCGAACCAGACGTCCCTCCTTTCGGGCGCGATCTCCGCCGCCCTTCGAAGGAGCGGAGCCGCCTCGGCGCCCCGCCCGGTCGAGGCGAGCAGCTTGCCGAGGTTGAGAAGCGCGACCGGATCCTTCGGAGCGAGCTCGATGCCTCGCCGGAGAAGAGGCTCCGCCTCCTTCTCCCTTCCCGTCTCCGCGAGAAGGCCGCCGAGATCGATCGACGCGTCGGGAAAGAACGGATCGATCGCGAGGCTCCGTCGATAGAGGGCTTCCGCGCCCTCCTTGTCGCCGCGCGCCTCGAGATGCTCGCCGAGACTCACCGGGATGCGCGGGTTCTCCGGATCGAGCTCCATCGCGCGAACGAGCTCCGCGAGCCCCTCTTCTTCCCTCCCCTCGCCGAGAAGAACGACCCCGAGGTGGTAGCGCACCGCCGCGAAGCGAGGGATCTTCCGCGCCGCCTCTCGGTACGACTCGATCGCCTCCTCCGTTCGCCCGAGGCGCGCGCTCACGTTCCCCCGGTGGAACGCCTCCTGCCCCTCCGCGGCGACCTCGAGGCCGAACCAATCGATCGAGGTTCCCGCGTGCGCCGCGGCGAGAACGAGAACCGGCGCGGCGAACGCCCGCCACGCGCGCTCGCGCGCTCTCCGCGCGACCACGTGGAGGCCCTGCCCAGCCAGCACGATGAGCGGCACGATCATCGGGAGGCGAAAGCGCGCGCACACGAAAAAGAGAACGACCGAGAGCCCGTAGAAAAGTAGAAAGAGAAGGAGAAGATTCGCGCCGCGGCTTCGGCGTCGATCGAAAAGGATCCCGACGACCGCGAGCGGGAGAAGAACCGCGAAGGAAACGAGAGGAAGCGAGAGAACGCCGTTCGCTCGACGATAGAGAACGATGTCGCGGTTGTTGCCGATCTCGTACGCGGAAAGAAGAAAGCCGGTCTTTCGAACGAGGCCCGCGGCGAAGCGAAGCGGATCGCCGGCGATCGTGCGGAGCGCCTCTCGGAACCAGAAGCGCGAGATCTCGTTTTCGCTCGGGACGCGCCCGAGGCGAGCGGCGGTCTGGCGGACGATGTCGTCGTTCCTCCACGAGGCGAGCCCGGGAAAGACCGCGTGCCGTCCGTCCGCCTCCCGGTGGTTCCCGATGTAGAAGTTGAGGCCCCCTTGCGTGGAGACGAGCACCCACTCCCCCGTCGCCGCGCGGTTCCGCAGTGCGACCGGCGCGAGAACGAGGATCGTTCCGAGGAGAACGAGAAGCGCCCGCCGGGGCATGCGGAAGGCGAGCCAGAGGAGCGCCGCCGGAAGAAAGAGAAGGATGTTCGGCCGAGCGACCGCGAAGAGACCGATCGCGCCCCCCGCGAGAAGCGCATCGCGCGCGCTCCGCGTTCGATCCGCGCGAAGAAGCGCAAGAAGAACGAGCGCGGCGAGAAACGCAAGGATCGACTCAATGAGAAGCTCCCCCTCGAAGTAGACGACGATCCACGCGAGCGCGCCGAGAAGCCCAGCGAGGAAACCCGCAGTGGGCCCGAAGATCCGCTGTCCGAGAAGAACGATGAGCAGAACAGTCGCGCCGCCGAGAAGGAGCTGCGCGAGGCGCGCCGCGGCCGGATCGGGACCCGCGATACGGTAGATCCCCGCGAGAAAGAGCGGGTAGAACGGGCCGCGAAAGGCTGCCTCCTCCGAGAACCAATCCCCTTCGAGGAATGCGACCGCCTGCTCGTGGAACCACTCCGCGTCGAGCATCGGCGTCCGGAACTCCGGATGGTCCGCGTAGCTGAAGAAGTACGCGATCCGAAGTGCGAGTGCGAAGGCGATCAAGATGAGAACCGGACCGAGGCGCGATTTCGCGGACATCGTTTCCCCCCCGCCCGATTCTAGGCGGCCCCCTCCCACTTGCCAAGGCAGGAGAGGATCGTTACGCTTACCGCGAGGAACGAAAGAGGAGGAGATGGATGCCCGAACGGACGCCGAACACGAAGGATCCTCGCGAGACGCGATCCGCCCCGAAGACTGCCCGGGTCGCCGTGCTCCGCGCGACCCCCGCGAACGTCAAGGAGCGATACAAGGAGCTCCTCCGCTCGATCGCCTACGATCATCACCTGTCGAAGTTGAGCGACACGGCCCTCAAGATCAACATTTCATGGGGCAAGTTTTATCCCGCCTGCTCGACGGCGCCTTGGCAGCTCGACGCGGTGATCGAGACGCTTCTCGAGGACGACTACAAGAAGGAACTGATCCACGCCTGCCACAACAACACCGTCGTCGTGAGCGCGAAGGAAGGGGAGAGAAAGAACAAGCACCTCGCCGTCGTTCAGAAGCACGGCATCCGCAACATCCATCTCTACGAAGGGGAGCCTTGGGAGATCTACCGGCCGAAGGGGGAGTACCTCGTCCTCGACAAGATCTATCCGGAAGGGGTGCACGTCCCCAAGCGCTTCCACGGGGAGAACATCATCCATCTTCCCACGATGAAGACCCACGTCTTCACCACGATGACCGGCGCGATGAAGAACGCGTTCGGCGGGCTCTTGGATCGGAAGCGCCACTGGACGCACAGCGTGATCCACGAGACGCTCGTCGACCTCCTCATGATCCAACAGGAGATTCACAGCGGGATCCTTGCGGTGATGGACGGAACGGTCGTCGGGGACGGTCCGGGGCCCCGCTGCATGACGATCAAGGAGGGAGGCTACATCCTCGCCTCGGCCGATCAGGTGGCGATCGACGCAATCGCCGCGAAGATGATGGGCTTCGATCCGATGGAGCTCCGCTTCATCCGCCTCGCGCACGAGAAGGGGCTCGGCGTCGGAAACCCGAAGGAGATCGAGATCGTCGGCGAGAAGATCGATGCGGTCGATTTCGGATGCCGGCGCGCCGACACCTTCGCGAGCCGCGGCCAGCACATGCTTTACCATGGAATCTTCAAACCCATGGAGAGGCTTCTCACGCACACCCCTCTCGTCGTCCTCACCTACATCGCCTCGTGGGCCTACCACGATTGGTATTGGTACCCGGCGATCGGCCGAGGACGCGTGAACCGCTACCTGGAGAGCGGGTGGGGCGAGCTCTTTAGGAGCTACTGATGGAGGCGCGCGTCGCGTACGGCCCCGGCTCCCTTTCGCTGAAGCTCCCGGCGGGCGTCGCGCCCGACATCCTCGACGCGGAAGAACCTCTTCCGCTCGCTGATCCGGCACATGCGATCGCCGCCGCGCTCGCTTCCCCGATCGACTCGCCGCCTCTCGCCGATCTTGCCGAGGGACGCTCCTCGGCCGTCATCCTCGTTCCGGACGCGACACGCCCGCTCCCTCTCTCCGTCATCCTCCCGCCGATTCTCGAATCGCTCGAGACGTCGATCCCGCGCGACAAGATCGTCGTTCTCTTCGCGACCGGCATGCACCGGCCCGTTCGCGAAGAAGAAGCGGCGCGCCTTCTCGGGGACGATCTCGCCCGCGCCGTCCGATGGACCTCGCACGATTGCGAGAAGGCGCGGACGATCGGCCGCGCCCCACGCGGAACGCCGATCGCCTTGAACGAGGTTCTTCTCGCAGCCGATCTCCGCGTCGCGATCGGCCTTGTCGAGCCGCACCTCCTCGCCGGCTTCTCCGGAGGGCGCAAGCTCGTCGCCCCCGGCGTGATCGGCCTCGAAGCCATGCCGGTCCTTCACGGCCCCGAGATCATCGGGCACCCGAAGGCGCGAGCCGGAATCCTCGACGGCAATCCGTTCCACGAGGAGGCCCTCGCGATCGCGCGCGCGGCCGGGCTCGACTTCGCGGTGAACGTCACGATCGGAGAAGGCCGAAAAATCGCCGGCGTGTGGGCGGGCGAAATCGACCGCTCGCATCGCGCCGCCTCCTCCGCCCTCGAGCGAAGCGCCCGCGTCTCCGCCGAGGGCGAACGCGACCTCGTGATCACTTCAGGAGGCGGGGCGCCTCTCGACGCGACGTTCTATCAGAGCGTGAAGGGGATCGTCGGCGCCGAGCCGCTCGCCCGAGAGAGAGGCGCGGTTCTCCTCTGCGCTTCGTGCGGCGAGGGATGGGGGAGCGAGTCTTTCGTTTCGCTTCTCGAGGAGGCGCGGGACCTCTCCTCGTTCCTCGCGTGGGCCGCGAGACCCGGTTCCTTCCGCAAGGACCAATGGATGGTCCAACATCTCCGGGAGGCGATGGAAAAGGTTGAAGTCTATCTCTTCTCGGAGCATCTCGACGCGGAGAGGGCGCGGGCGTTCGGCCTTCGACCGGTCGCCTCGCCCGAGGAAGGGATCGAAAAGGCGCTCGCCGGCGTCTCCGAGCCTTCGGTCGCCGTGATCCCGCGCGGCCCCTACACCTGGGCCATCCCCTCCCGCGGCTAACCTCCTCGTCGTCTCTCCGGATCGGCGAGCCGCTCGGGCGCTTCTCCTCCGCCCCGGCGAAGGCGGTCCGCGCGCGCAGAGGCCCGCTGCGCCTCCTCCGAGCGGTTCTCCCGCTCGTAAAGGATCGCGAGCTTCCGCCAGAACTCGACGTGGGTCGAATCGACCGCGACCCCGCGCTCGAGAACATCGATCGCTTCTCGAATCCTCCCTTCCTGGCCGAGGATGAGCCCGAGAAGATCGTAGGCGTCCGGCATCTTCGGATCGAGCGAGAGGAACGAGCGAAGCGCCGCCTCGGCTCCCGCGCGATCTCCTTTCAGGTAGAGCGCGAGTCCGAGACACCACTCCGCGTCCGCGTGCGACCGATCGACGGCGAGCGCGCGGCGGAACCAACCGATCGCTTCGTCGTATTCCCCCTTCGCCGCGTACGCCTTCCCCACGTTCGTGTAATCGACCGCGCCCCCCTTGGCGCGCGCCGCTCTCTCGGCGAGAAGAATCGACGCATCCCCGTAGCCGGTCTCGGAGAAGAGAAGGGCGAGCGCGCTCGACGCGCGGAGATTCGGATCGTCGTAGTGCGGATCGCGCGCCGTCATCGCGAGAATCATCGGGACCGCCCGGTCCGGGTCGGCGTTCGCGGCGACCCAAGGAAACGCGTGAAGAACCATCGCGCCGAGCACCAAGGCCGCGCGGGGGGCGCCGAGGGACGAACACGGCGACACGAATGCCGCGGCGAGAAAAAGAAGGAGCGGAAAGACCGGAAGGGCGAGGAGATCCCAGTCGCGGCTTCCGAGACGCGGGTCGACGAGAAGGAGAAAGAGAACGCCTCCGAGAGCGGCCGACCCGAAGAAACGGACGAGGAGGTTCTCCTCGCGGGAAGAACCTCGCGCCGATCCCGAATGCCGGAGAAAGGGGAGAAGAAGCGCGCCTCCGAGAAGGAGGAGGAGGACGTTCCCCGCGAGCGCGAGATGATCTCGGGAGAAGAGAGAGTAGGGAGCTTCCGCCGAGGCCGCGAGCGGAAGGAGCGCTCCCTCTTTCTCGTAGGTTCCCCGCGTCGTGAGCACATAGGCGCCGAGAAGAACGAGCGCGAGCGCAAGAGCCCCGATGAAGACCGCCTTCGTCCTTCTTCGAAGGGGAGGACCGGTCAGCGCGAGCACGACGAGCGAGGGGAGGAACACGAGGGCCGTGAGATGGAGAGCGGACGCGAGCGCGAGGGCCGCGCTCGGAGCGGCGAGGCCCGAGCGTCCGCGAAGAAACCGCGCGCCGAAGAGAAGGTAGACGAGGACGAGAGCGTGCATCGGCGCGTAGAGCTCCACGTGGCCGAGAAAAAGGACGAGCGCGCCCGAGAGAAGGACGGTGCCGGCGACGAGAACCCGCGCGGTCGAAAGCGGCGTGATCTCTCGCGCGATCCGAGGCGCGACGTGGAGAGCCGCGAGCCCCGAGAGCGCGCTCATGAGAACGAAGGGAACCGTCGGCCCCGCCTCCCGACCGCCCGCGCGGAGAAGCGCGTCGAGACCGCGCGCGAGGAGGAATGTGCCGTACCCGGCATGCCCCGCTTCGTACGGACCGCCCGAGGCGAGGATCCCAGAAAGTAAGAAGCCGTCGCCGGAGAAGAGGTTCCGCGAGCGAAGAAGAGCGAAGAGAAGGATCCCGATCGCCGTCGCGAAGGCCGTTCGCGCAAGGAAGGACCGAGGAAAGCCGCGAGCCGTGCGCTCGACGAGCGAGACGAGCCCTGCTCGCGCCGGAGGAACGAGAAGAACCACGAGAAGCGCGAACCACACCGCCTGCGCCGCGAGCGGAACGAACCGAAGATGGTGGGCTCCCCAAAGGATCTCCGGCGTCACGAAGGCGGCGACGAGATGAAGCAGCGCGAGGAGACCGAGGCCCGCGACGATCGGCGCCTCACTCGGTGTTCGCGGAGGCTCCTTCTTCGATCGGCGGGCGGTGTCGACCGCGCGCCGGATCTCCACGCGGGGAACATCTCCCATGGGTCGAGGATAGCATGCCGCGTCGGCTCTTCGCCTCAGGGAGCGCGGACGCGATTCATCTCCTCGCCTTCGATCCGCCGGAGAGCGTCCTCCGCTTCCGCGTTCCCGGGATCGATCGCGAGCGCGCGCCGAAGCGCGTCCGCCGCTTCGCCCGCGCTTCCGGCACTCGAGAGAAGAAGCCCGATCCGCATCCAGCTCTCCGCGTCCGACGGTTCGATCTCCACGGCGCGCCGAAACGAGGCGAGCGCCTCTTCGTACGCGCGCTTCTCGGCAAGGGCGAACCCGAGCGCGCGGTGCGCTCTCGCGTACTCGGGGGCGAAGGCGAGAACCGCGCGGAGCGCCTCCTCCGCCCTCTCCGCCTCGCCGAGCCGGAGCAAGGAGAGCGCGAGGTTGACGTAGGCCTGTGCGTAACGCGGCTCCCGCTCAATCGCCCGCGAGAGGAGCCGCACGGCTTCCGCGTGATCTCCGCTCCTCGCGCGGCTCGTCCCGAGGTTGAAGAGGTTCTGGGCGTCCTCGCGGATTTCCGCGGCCTTCTCGAAGAAGAGCGCCGCCTCGCCGGTGTACCCCGCTTGCGCAAGCAGGACCCCGAATGCTTTCGGCGCGCGCGCCGCGGGGTTCGCGTAATGAGGATCGCGGATCGTCATCGACACGGTCATCGCGACCGCCCGATCGCGATCGACCTGCGCGGCGATCCAAGGGAACGAATGGAGGAACATCGCGCCGGCGAGGAGCGCGGCCGTGCCCTCGCCCGTTCCTTCGCGTGCGCCGAGAAACGCGTGTCCGAGCCAGAGAAGGCAAGGGAAGAGAGGAAGCGCCATCAAGTCCCAGTCGCGGCTTCCGAGATACGGATCGACGAGAAGGAGATAGAGAAGCGAAAGAAGAGCCGTTCCGCCAAGGAACCGTCCGACCCGCGCTTCCTCGTCGCTCCGGTCGCGCGTTCCTTGATGGATGAAGCGTATGAGAGGAAGAAGAAGCGCGCCGCCGAGGAGAAGAAAGATCTCGTTCCCGACGAAAGCCGCGTGGTGCCGGGAGAGAAACGCGTAGGAGTGCGCTCCCCTGTCGAGGAGCGGAAGGAACGCCTCCGAACCGCCGTAGAACTTCTCCGTGTAGCGGAAGATCCCCCACGCGGCGGCGCCCGCGAGGAGGAGCACGCCGAAGAGACGTATGAATAACCTCCTCGCGGGGACGCCGCGCCCGAGGAGAAAGAGCCACGAGGGAACGACCGCGATCGCCGAGATGTGGAGCAGCACGGCGAGAAGCAGAGCGGCGGTCGGGAGAGCGAGCGTTCCCCTTCCGCGGAGAAAGCGGACCGCGAGAACCAGATAGAGAAGAAGCGCCGCCTGCATGAGCGGGTAGTACTCCACGCATCCGAAGAAGAGGAGCATCCCTCCGGAGAGAACGACCGACGCGAGAAGAAGAGCGCGCTCGGGGCCTCCGGATGCGAGCGCGCGCGAGGCGGCCCGGGCGAGG
>JAGUYC010000263.1 GCA_020061515.1 Gemmatimonadota bacterium | reverse complement strand
TGCGCCACGCGATGCAGAACGGCGGGCGCCCGGTCTACTCGACCGATCCTCCGCACGACGCCCGCTTCGACCCCTCGCTGCCGGGAATGGAGCGGATCGGTTCGGCGCTCACCATCCCGCTCGGAGTGGGAGAGGACTCCAAGGGTGGGATCTACCTCGACCGGCCGCGCGGCAGCGCCCCCTTCGGACAGGACGAGCTCGATTTCGCGGTCGCTTTCTCCTCCATCGTCCTCGGCACCCTCCAGGATCTTCGGAGCGAAGAAGTTCTCAAAGAGAACTCGAGACTCCGCAGGCGGCTCGGGATCGGGGAAGGATTCGAGCAGATCATCACGCAGAGCCCGCGCGTCCTCAAGATCATCGAAACCGTGCAAAGGCTCCGCGACTCGACCGCCACGATCCTGCTCCAGGGCGAGACGGGAACGGGGAAGGAGCTCTTCGCGCGCGCGATCCACCTCTCCTCGTCGCGCAGGGAGAAGCTCTTCGTCACGGTGAACTGCGCCGAGCTCTCGGAGGACATTCTCGAGAGCGAGCTCTTCGGGCACCGCCGGGGAGCCTTCACCGACGCGAAGGAGACAAAGACGGGCCTTTTCGAGCGCGCCTCCGGCGGGACGGTCTTCATCGACGAGATCGACAAGGCGAGCCGGAGATTCCAGGACGCGCTCCTTCGGGTCGTCGACCGGAAGGAGATCAAGCCGGTCGGCGCGAACGAGCCGATCGCGATCGACGTCCGCATCCTCTGCGCGGCGAACAAGGATCTTCGGGCGGAAGTGGAGAACGAGCGGTTCCTGAAGGACCTCTACTACCGGCTCCGTGTCGTCTCGATCTACCTGCCGCCTCTTCGCGAGAGGAAGGAAGACATCCCGATCCTCGCCGAGCATTTCCTCTTGAAGCACGCCTCGCGTGCCGGCAAGCGGTTCGATGGGTTCTCGCCCGAGGCGATGCGCTATCTAATCGCCCACGATTGGCCGGGGAACGTGCGGGACATCGACCACGAGATCGAGAGGATTGTCGCGGTCGGGGCGGAGAACTCCCCGATTCGTCCGGAGGATCTCTCGCCCGAGATCACCCGGACCGCGGCGATCGCCCCCGCGGCGGGGACCCTCGGCGACGTCGTCGAGCGGATCGAGCGCCAGATGATCGAGGAGACCCTCCACCGCTGCGGCGGAAACAAGTCGCGCGCAGCGCGCCGCCTCGGGATCTCGCGCCGCGGCCTTCTCAACAAGCTCGAGCGCTACCGAATCCGATAGGAACCCCTCCCCCCGATCTGTTACAATGAGCCTTGACGCGCCGAAAAGCCGCCGCTACGATCGGCGGCCGGGAGAGGTTCATGGGCGAGCAAGCGGAAGCGAGAGGATCGACAGGACGAGCGGAGAAGATGCACGATTGCGAGTACTGCCTCTGCTGCGCGTGCGAGCGCACCTGCACGCGGTGCCGCCTCTGCTCCCCGATGAACGGCCGCTACATCCCTCTCATCGGCTGCCCCGAGTTCATCGACATGCGGATCCTGAAGCCGCTGCGCTACATCTACTCGGCCGATCCGGGGACCGAGTACAAGCTTCACCTCAAGCTTCCCTAGCCCTGTTCTTTCTGCCCGGTTCACGCGTTCCGAATCCGTCGACCAGACCGCGCGCTGTGTACGATTCCGTACGGCGGGGGGCGCCCGAGCTGCGGAGCGCGAGCTTCTCCGAGGGGCTCAAGGTCCTATGTCGCTGGAACGAAAAGAGATCGTAGGAGGGGCTCCGGGAGACGCCCGCGGCACGGAGCTTGCGAACTGGACGATGCGGAGGCTGGACGCATGAGCCGGGATGAGAGGCGGCCCTCGATACCGAGCGTCGAGGCTCGCCTGACCCTCGGGCTGGTCCTCGCCACCCTGCTCGCGATCAACGCGGGAGGATGGGTTCTCTTTCATCGGGCGAAGGGCGCCGTGGAAACGATCCATCAAGAGAGGCTCGTCACCGTGGCCGAGGCGGTCGCCGCGCAGATCGACCGGGAGTCGGTGCTCGCGGTCCGCCCGGGGGACGAGGAGACCGAAGCGTACCGGGACTCGCGCGAGCGCCTCGCGCGCATTCGGGACGAGGCAGGCCTCGACAACGTCTTCCTCTTCGCCCCCTACGAGGGGAGCCTCCTCGACGCCCGGCCCGGCGTTCCGATCGGGGAGGAAAATCCTCTCGTCGATATGAGTTCCGAGGAGATGGCGCCGCTCTGGCAGGGAAGGCCGGTCGGCCTCCCGGTCCACACGATCGACGGGGAGCGATTCCAGAGCGCCTTCGTTCCGCTGCTCGTGGAGAACGAGCTTCGGGCGGTCGTCGGCGTGGACGCGAGCGCGGAGTTCCTCGGAGGCCTCGAAACCGCGCGGGATGCGCTCCTCCTCGGCGCGCTCCTCAGCGCGGCGCTCGCGGGGGGCCTTGGGATCTTCGTTCACCGGAACGCGCGGCGCCTTGTCGCTCTCCAGCGGGAGATCCAGAACGCCGAGAAGCTCGCCGCGCTCGGGACGCTGACGGCGGGGCTCGCGCACGAGATCCGCAACCCGCTCGCGATCATCCGCGGCTCGGCGGAGATGCTCGCCGAGGAGACGGGACCGCGCGCCGGAGATCGCACCTACGCTGCAGAGATCACCGAGGAGGTCGATCGGCTCAGCGAGCTTCTCGATCACTTCCTCGATTTCGCCAAGCCGGCGAGCCTCCGGATCGAGCGGGAGGATCTCCCCCGCCTCGTGAGGGAGACCGCCGGGCGCCTCGAACCGAACCTTCGCGAGGAGGGGATCCGGATGCTCCTCTCGCTCCCGAACGGAGATCTCCGCGTGCCGATGGACCGGGGCCGGATCGCGCAGGTTCTTCTCAACTTGATCGGCAACGCGAAGGACGCGATCGGAGACGGCGGCGGCGCGGTGGAGATCTCCGTGGAGACGCGCCGGCGTCCCCGCCCGTCGGCGCGTATCCTCGCGGAGGGGACCGGCGCCCGCGCCTACGCGGAGGTGCGCGTGACCGACACGGGATCCGGAATCCCGGATGAGGTCCGGGGGAAGCTCTTCGACCCGTTCTTCACGACGAAGAGGAACGGAACCGGGCTCGGGCTCTCGATCGTTCACGGAATCGTGAAGAGCCATGGCGGGTACGTCTTCGTCGAGAACGGGAGGGAGCGCGGAGCCTCGGTCGGCTTCGGGCTTCCGCTGTAGAGGACGGATCATGCGCATTCTCGTGGTGGACGACGAGCCGAAGATGAGGGACCTGATCGCCCGCGCGCTCGAAAAAGACGGGCATGCGGTGGAGAGGACCGGCTCCTTGCGGGAAACCGACGCGAGGCTCCGCACGGCCTCGTTCGACCTCGTGATCACCGACCTCAGGATGGAGACCGACGAGGCCGGACTGTCCGTTCTTCGACACGTAAAGGAACGATCGCCGGACGCCGACGTGATCCTCGTCACCGGGTACGCGACGATCGAAACGGGCGCGCGCGCCATCCAGGGCGGGGCGTACGACTACCTGATCAAGCCGATCAAGATCGCGGACCTTCGGGAGCGCGTCCGCATGATCGCCGAACGACGGGCGGAGCGCGGAGCGGAGAAGGGGCCCGCGCCGCGCCCGGAGCGGACTCTCGTCTTCGACGACATCGTGGTCGGAGAGAACGCCAAGATGCAGCGGGTCTACGAACTCCTCCCGCGCGTCGTCGGCACCCACTCGACGATCCTCATCCGCGGGGAGAGCGGCACGGGGAAGGAGGTGATCGCGCGCACGATCCATCGGGCGAGCCCTCGGAAGACGGGGCCCTTCGTGGAGGTGAACTGCGCGGCCCTCGTCGACACGCTCCTCGAAAGCGAGCTCTTCGGAATCGAGAAGCGGGTCGCCACCGGAGTCGACCGGCGCGAGGGGAAGTTCGAGCAGGCGAACGGCGGCACGCTCTTTCTCGACGAGATCGGCGACATGAGCCTCGCCACACAGGCGAAAGTTCTTCGCGCAATGCAGAATCGGAAGATCGAGAGGGTGGGCGGGCAGGGGACGATCGAGGTTGATGTTCGGATCGTCGCGGCCACGAACACCGACCTCGACCGGGCGGTCCGCGAGGGGCGCTTCCGCGAGGACCTCTTCTACCGGCTGAACGTGGTCACGATCGAGATCCCGCCGCTCCGCGAGCGCCGCGAGGACATCCCGCATTTCGTCGATCACTTCCTCGCCCGCTTCAACGCCTCCTTCGAGCGGAGGATCGCGGGCGTCGATCCGCAGGCGATGCGAGCGCTCCGGAGCTACGAGTGGCCGGGAAACGTGCGCGAGCTCGAGAACACGATCGAGCGCGCGTTCCTGATGAGCCGGGACTCGATCATCCGCCTCGAGGATCTCCCCGAGAAGATCGCCGGCGCGGCGGAGACCGCCTCCGACGCGATCGTCCGGCTCCCCGAGGAAGGGATCGATCTCGAAGCGGTCGAAAGAGACCTCATCGTGCAGGCGCTCCGGAGAACCGGGGGGAACCGCACGCAGGCCGCGAAGCTCCTCGGCGTCACGAGGCGGATCCTCGGATATCGGATGGAAAAGCATCGGATCGAGGGGGACGAGGACCCTCGAAACGGAAAGGCGGTTTGAGATGCGGGCGGCTGGGCGTCTTCTGGGGATCGCGATCCTCGCGCTTCTCGTTCTTCTCCCTTGCGCGTCTCGCGCCGAGCGCGCCCCCGCTCCGGAGGATCGGATCCTCGAAACTCTCCCGCTCGAGGACATCGCCCCGCGCGAGAGAGAGCGCGTCGTGGAGACGATCCGCCGCCTTCTTCGGATTCACCGAGCGGCGGGCGACCCGGGCCGGGGAGAGGCCGAGAAGTACGTCGATGCGGTCGAGCTTCTCGCCCGCACATTGAAACGGGAGACGATCGAGGAAAGGCGCCGTCTTTACCTGGAAGCGGCCGAGGTCTTCCGAGACGAGGTCGACCGGGAGTGGATCGACCGCGCATTCCGCGAGGCGCGCGAGGGGGACTTCCCGTCGACCGAAGCGAACAGCGCGCGGTTCGACGAGCAAGCGGCCGCTCTCCGGCGCGTCGGCGCGCTCCTCAAGGAGGAGCAGGAGATCGTCGCGAGGCACAAGGCGATGACCGCGGGCGCGGAGCGGCGCTACCGAGAGATCCTGCGCCTCAACAAGGAAGGCCGGCGGCTGCTCGAATCGATCGGGCACGCGCCCATCCAGGGCGCCCTTCAGTGGATCCTCGATGACCTCAACCACGTCTTCGAGGAGGTCGTTCGTCCCGCGCACGACCGCCAGGTGCGCCTGGTCGCGCTCTACAAGAGGGTCGCCGCGGACGTCGGATCGAGCCAGTCTTCCCGCGTCGTGTCGGACTACCGAGAGTACGCCTCGAAGCTCCGCGCGATCGCCCGGCAGCTCGGAAGACCCGGCGGCGCACATTCCGATTGACGCGCCGCGCTCCCCCTTCCTACGATAAGGGCGAGAGGAGGGCTTCTCCCTTGGCCAAGAAGGACAAGAAGCGCCCCGAGAGCGAGAGGCCGTCGCCGTCGAGATCCGAGAAGGAGACCGGCGACAGGGACGACATCGACTTTCCGACCGTTGTCTGGTCGCTCGCGATCCTTGCCGTCCTTGTCCTCCTTCACCGTCTCATCTGGGGCGGGTAGAGCGTGCGATGAGCTCCGCCCGCATCCTCGCCGCGGCTCTTCTCACGATCTTCCTCCTCGCCTCGTGCGCGCGCGGGCCGTCGTTCGAACAGCGCAAGGAAGAGGGCATCCGCGCGTTCCAAGAAGGGCGCATCCCGGAGGCCGTCGACCATCTCGACGCCTGCTCGAGAGAGAAGCCCCGCGACTTCCAGGTCCGCTACTATCTGGCGAGAAGCCTCGAGAAGGGGGAGCAGTTCGCCCTCGCTCTCAGCGAATGGGAGCATGTCCTCCTCCTATCCCCGAGCTTCGCCGAGGGGCATTATCGCCGGGGGAACGTTCTGGCGATGATGAAGCGACTCGGCCCGGCGATCGAGTCGTGGGGACGCGCCACGGAGCTCGACCCGACCTTCACCGAGGCGTACCTGAATCAGGGGATGGCGTACGAAGATCTCGAACGGTGGGACGAGGCGATGGCGGCCTATCTTCTCGCGATCCGAGCCGACTCGACCTTCTCGCCCGCCTACCTGAACCTCGCGCTCCTCTTCGAGAAGGCGGAGGCGTGGGAGACCGCGCTCGAGATGTTCAACACCGCGATCCGCATCGACACGACCTTCACCGGCCCCTACCTCAACCGGATCCAGCTTCTCCTTCGGCTCGACCGGAAGACGGAAGCGACGGATCGGATCCGGGAGCTCCTGAAGCGCGAGGGCCTCGACGCGGAAACTTCCGATTCCCTCTCCGCCCTTCTTCGCCGCCTCGAATCCTGAGCCGCTTTCCCGAAGCCCGAGCGCCCATCCGCAATGCCGGAATCCGTGCGAGATAGAGCATGGAGTCCGAGACCCGAAATCGGGGATGCGCAACCGCCGGGGCGCGGGAGTCGTGCGGCCCGGGGGGGTGCGGGTGCCCGATCACGGGGTCTCGCGATTCCGGGATGAGCGCAGGCGATCTCGCGCAATCCCGGGCGGCGGGGCGCCCCGGGGGGAAGTCGGGCCCGGCACGGGTTCTGCAGGAACGGCGCGGGAGGAGGCTGCGCGGATGGGCTGCCCGCGGGGAATCATCACGGGGGACCCTCGGTTCCTTCGCCTGCTCGATGCGATCGGACGCGTCGCCCCGACGCCCGTCTCGGTTCTCCTCCAAGGGGAGAGCGGCACCGGGAAGGAATTGCTCGCCCGCCTGCTTCACGAGAAAAGCGGCCATGGCGCGCGCCCCTTCCTCGCGCTAAACTGCGCGGCCCTCTGCGAGACGCTCGCGGAGAGCGAGCTTTTCGGGCACGTGTCCGGCGCCTTCACCGGCGCGCTACGCGATCGAAAGGGGATCTTCGAGGAGGCGGCGGGAGGAACGCTCTTCCTCGACGAGATCGGCGATCTGTCGCTCGCGATCCAAGCGAAGCTCCTTCGGGTCCTTCAGGAGGGAATTATTCAGAGGGTCGGCGACGCAACCCCGCGCCCGGTCCGTTTTCGCCTGGTCGCCGCGACCCACAAGGACCTTCGCGAGGAGACGCGCCGCGGAGCCTTCCGAGAGGATCTCTTCTATCGAATCCACGTCGTGCCGATCGTGCTCCCCCCGCTTCGCGAGCGGGAGGGAGACATCGGCCTTCTCGTCCGCGCGATGCTCCCGAGGCTCGCCGAGAGCTTCGAAAAACCGATCGCCGGCGTGAGCGACGAGGTCGCGCGCCTCCTCGAAAGCTATCCGTGGCCGGGAAACGTGCGCGAGCTCGAGAACGAGCTGAAGCGGTTGGTCGCCCTCGCGGAGCCCGGAAGCGTTCTCGCGCGGCGGCATCTCTCCGAACGGATTCGGAACGGCTACAGAGAGTTCACGCCCGAACCGGCCACACTGCAGGAGAAGCTCGATCGACTCGAGAGATCGGAGATCCTTGAGGTACTCGACCGGACGGGGGGGAACAAGACCCAAGCCGCGCGCGAGCTCGGCCTCTCGAGACAGGGGCTCAAGAACAAGCTTGCGCGTTACGGGATCGACCGGGAGACGGCGAGCGACGGGGAGGACACGATCGGAACCGCGCCCGAGGAGAAGTGCGTGCTTTCCGATTGAAGGCGGACTTGCTGCCGCGTGAGGGTTCGAAACGGAAGGGGAGTGCTCCGCTTGGGGTCGCGAAAGGAAAAGCCCCGCATCCAGCGATCGTCTCACCCCGGCCGACCAGAGAGAACTCCGAAACTACACCGGAGAAGCGAGAGGACGACAGTCGCAGGGCTTTTCGTCTTCTTCTCTTCGCAGAAAGTATAGCTTCGCCTCGAAGGGAAGTCAAGAGAGTCCTCCAAGTATCTATCAAAAAGGATGTTACCAGTCTTGGCCCGGGCGCTTTCCCGTCCCCGGGGGCGGGCTCCGCGACCGCCTCTCGTTGTGCCGGCCTCCCGCATGGCGTACGATCCAGAGAGATCAAAGGCCCTCGCGCTCGAAGCGGGGAACCGGGAAGGAGACGGATGCAACGCTGGATGCTCGCAGGGCGCCCGTTCGGTCGCGCTCGCTTCCTTCTCCCGCTCGCGATCGCATGCTCTCTTGTTCTCCTGTTCGTCCTGCTTCGGATGCGGCCCGCGGAACACGGGGGATCGATCCTCTCCCGCGCGGGGGACGGGAAGGGGACCGCGACGATCGAACCCTCGGACCCGATCGAGGCCGGATCGCGAGGCACGTGGACCATCCGTTACGCCGCGGGGGGCGAAGGGATCGCCAAGGGAGGAGGCGTCGTCGTTCATCTTCCTCTCTATTGGGAATGGACCGAGCCGCAGATGACGGCCCCGTCGCTCCCCGGGTACTGCACCGTGACCTGCTCGAACCCTAAAGTGCGGTTCGATGCGCACGCCGATCCGGGCTTCCACTACGTCCGCGCGCGGATCGTCGGGGGACGGCTGGCCGCGGGGGACACGCTCCGCTTCGTGTACGGGGATACGCTCGCAGGAAGCGCTCCCGGGGCGCGGGCGCGCGCGGATTCCTACGCCGAGTCGGTTCAAGAGTTCCTCGTGAAGGTGGACGGAGATGGGGACGATCTACACGAGGAGATCGCGCGCTCCCCGTCGATCGAGGTGCGCGCCGCGCCCGCGGCGCAGCTTCGGATCTACGCGAAAGGGGAAGCGGCGGCGGCCGAGACAACGCTCGTCACCGTGGCCGCCCTCGACCGCTTCGGGAACCGGGCGGCGGACTATCGGGGAACCATCCGCTTCTCGCACGGACCCGAGACGACGGGATTGCCGGTGAACCACGAGTTCCGGCCGGAGGACGAAGGAGCCCGCGCGTTCCCCGTCCGCTTCGAGACCCCGGGGTTCCACACGGTCCGCGTGGTCGAGGAGGGGGGCGCGCTCCAGGCGGTTTCGAACCCGATTCGCGTCCGCGCGCGCGGGGAGAGAGAGGAATTCCGCCTTTTGTGGGGGGACATCCATCAGCACTCCCGCCTTTCGGACGGAACGGGAGAGCCGGAGGATCTCGTCCGCTATGCGCGCGAGGTCGGCAACCTCGATCTCTTCGCGTTGACCGACCACGACCACCACGGTCTCCGCCCGCTCGCTTCCTCGTGGGAGAGGATCCGCGAGACGATCGCGCGGGCGGACGATCCGGGGAACTTCGTCGCGCTCCTCGCCTACGAATGGACGAACTGGACCTACGGCCATCGAAACGTCTACTACGCGGACGACGCGGGGGATCTCTTTTCGTTCGCGGACTCGGCGACGAACACGCCCGAGAAGTTGTGGGACGCGCTCCCGGAGGGGCGCGCGATCACGATCGCGCACCACACAGGCGGCGGGCCGGTCCCGATCGATTGGAGCGCGGAGCCCCCGCCGAATCGGGAGCGGCTCGTCGAGATCAGCTCGATTCACGGAAGCTCGGAATGCTTCGGGTGTCCGAAGGGGATCTACAATCCGGTTCCGGGAGCGTTCGTTCACGACGCGCTCGCGCGCGGATATCGCCTCGGGTTCGTCGGAAGCGGCGACGGGCACGTCGGACACCCGGGAGAGACCGCCTCTCCGTGCGGAGGGCTCGCCGGCGTTTATGCGTCCGGCCGGACACGCGAAGAGATCTGGGAAGCCCTTCATGCACGAAGGACCTACGCGACGACCGGCGAGCGGATCATTCTCGAGGTTCGTTTGGGTGTCCATTGGATGGGGGAGGAGGTGAGCGCCTCCGCGCTTCCGGATCCGCTCGTGTTCCGCTTCGTCGCGTGCGGCACCGCGCCGATCGACCTGGTCGAGCTCCTCGAGAACGGAACGCCGATCGACACCGTCTTCGGGAAGGGGACGACGATCGACGGTTCGCTCCGAGCGCGGCTGAACCGCGCGGCCTCTTCGTACCACTACGTCCGCCTCACCCAGATGGACGGGGGGATCGCCTGGTCGAGCCCGATCTGGGTCGATCCGTAGCCCGGACGATGCGCGCGTTTCCTGCTGCGGCCGCTGATCGTGGCCTCCGAGGCCTCCCTTCCGTCGCCGCTTCCTCAGTGTAGCTCCGGGGCTACGCTTCCGGGAGCGGCTCGTCCAGGTCGGCCTCTCGGCTCGCGCTCCGCGCCCTCGCGACGGAAACGCGCGCACCGTCCGGGCTACCTTCTCGGGAAGAGATGCGCGCGTTGCCTGCCCTCCCATCGAGTTGCAGAACGCGATTCCGGTTTGGACGCGGCGCCGAGGCAACCCCACAACTCGTTTCGCCGCAATTTGTTCCACCTCGATCCCTCGCGCGGATTCTGGTACGGGATTTGCGAGCTCTGGACGCGGTCCAATCCGCGAGGGGGTGCGGCCTTGTCGTTGTACGCGGCGGAAGCCCACGCGCGCACGAACCGGGAGGAGGTCCTCCTTTCCCGGCTCTTCGGCACGCTCAAGATGCTCGACCGTGAGGCGTATCTGGCGACGCTTCTCGGAGAGGCCGGAGTCGAGGTCGCGCCCGGCGAGTACGCGTCCCTTCAGATCCAGTTCTGGCCGGAGCTCGGCGCGGCGAGCCCCGACATCGTGTTGGAGAGCGAATCCCTTCTCCTCTTCGTGGTCGGTTGGGTGCGCGAGAGGGTTCGCCGAGAGGAGCTCCTTCCGCTCGTCCATGCCGGCTGGAAGCTCTCCCCGCGCTTCCACCTTCTCCTTCTCACCGATGGAAGCGCGCCTCCGCCGGGGATCGAGGAAGTCCACGCCGAGCTCCGCTCGACGCGCGGCGCGCCTTGCCGTTGGCTCGGCTGGCCGAGGATCTACGAGATCCTGCACCGCCGCCTGCGCGAAAGAGGGGAACTTCCTCCCGCGCGCGACGTGATCGAGGATCTCCTCGGGCTTCTCGCCGCCGAGGGGAGAGCTCCGTTCCTCGGGTTCGATCCAGGCCATCTGCGAGGCTACCGGGAGGCGGTCTCGGCCGCCGACCGGCTGACCGCCGCGGCCCGCCTCCTCGCCGCCGATCTCGACGGACGTCTCCTCGGCGAGGGGATCCGCAGAATCTCGACCCGCGGAAACGCCGCGGCCGATCTCCCCGCCTTCGCGGCGCGCGCGCTCGATCTCGAGTTCGCGGACGAGTCGTGGGACGCAGGAGTCTTGTCGGCCGGGCGCCTCTTCCTTCGCGCCGATCTTCTCGCGGGGGAGGTGCGCGTCGGTTTCCGATGCGACGCGACCGACGCTTCCGCGAAGGCGCTTCTCGTCGAGGGGAGGAGCCGGATCGCGGAGCTTCTCGCCTCGCGCGAGGAGGTCTTTCTCAGCGCGGCCGGCCCGGAGAACGCCGGGGATCCCTCCCGCGCCGCCTCGGCGCTCGCTCTTCTCGAAACGCAGAACGGGGGCGCCCGCATCGAGCGGGTCGAGCTCCTCTCGATTCACGACGGAACGAAAGAGGACGTTCTTCCTTCGCTCGTCAAGGATCTCGCGTCGTTTCGGGACCTCGCTCTCTCCATCCCTCTCCTCCCGCTTCCGCGCGTGAACGGAGAGAGCCCCTTCGTCGTCGCCGGCCTTTGAGCTCGATTCACCTCGAGACCTTGGAAATCCTCAACAGACGGCGGACGAGATCCTTGTCCGAATCGCTGAGCGGACCGAAGCGCCACATGAGAACGGCCATCGGCCCGAAGTAGAGGACCGTGCCGATCGCCAGAACAACGATCGGACGAAGCGAAGCGCCCGAGAGCGGCAGAAGGAGGGGAGCGGGAACGAGCGCGAGAAGAAGAAGACGCGCGATCCCCTTCCACGGGAAGACGCGCCTCCACGAAACCGAGAGGAGACGCGAGGTGCAGGCGAGATAGAACGCGGCCTGCGCGTGGGTCGTCGCAACCGTGGCGATCGCCGGCCCGAGGGTACCGAACGTCGGGATGAGAAGGATCGAGAGCGCGAGGTTCACCGCAACGTCCCCGAGGGCGCCGAGCGCCACGAGGCGCGGCCTGCCGAGCGCGAGGAGGATCGGCGCGTACGCCGCGCTCCGGAGCGGAAGAAGAAGGAGGTAGACCCGAAAGGGACCCGCGCTCGCTCGGTACGTCTCCGAGAAGAGGAAGACGAGAAACGGGACGGCGAGGATCATGAAGAAGACGAAGAGGGGGACGAGCAGCACACCGGTCTTCACGGTCGCCCGGTGCCAGAGCGCGAGGACTTCTCCCCGTCTCCCCTCGTCGGACAGCCTCGAGAACTCCGGGATCATCACCGAGGCGATCGCGCCGGAGAGCACTCCGACGAAGGGGATCTCGACCGCGCCGTTCGCGTAGACCGCGAAAACTTCAGGGCTGAAATACGCGGAGACGACGGTCTTGTCGAGCCACCTTCCGACGACGCGGAGAAGATCGTTCAGGGCGACGGGGAGCGAATAGAGGACGAAGCGGCGAAGAAGCCCCGGGCCCGCCGCTGCGCG
>JAGUYC010000290.1 GCA_020061515.1 Gemmatimonadota bacterium | reverse complement strand
GGCGGCCGACCGCGATCGAGTCGGCGATCGTGCGCGGAACGACCGGCTCGACCGTGCCGCTCCCCTTTCGCCACGCCTCCGCGAGAGGGGAGGCTCCTTCCGCCTGCACGGCGATCATCCTCGGGACGCGGTCGATCCACCCGAGCCGCCGCATTTCCTGGAACCCCTTCCCCACCCCGCCGAGGATGTTCCCGTCTCCGGTCGGAACGAACACCCGGTCCGGGGATTTCCATCCGAGGGATTCCGCGATCTCGAAGGCGGCGGTCTTCTTTCCTTCGGCCGTAAAGGGATTGACGCCGGTCGAGCGGGTGTACCAGCCGAAGCGCTCGCTCGCCGCGAGGCAGAGGTCGAACGCGTCGTCGTAGGTCCCCCTCACGCGGAAGACGCGCGCCCCGTAGAGGAGAATCTGCGTGAGCTTGGGGAGGGGCGCCTTCTCGGGGACGAAGATGACGGCGCGCATTCCGAGCGCGGCGGCTACGCCTGCGAGCGACGAGGCGGCGTTTCCGGTCGAGGCGCACGAGACGGTTTCGGTCCCGATCTCGCGTCCCCGGAGCGCCGCGACGAGGCTCGCCCGGTCCTTGAAGGACGCGGTCGGGTTCCCCGTGTCGTCGTGGAGGAAGAGGCGCGCCATCCCGAGCGTCTTCTCGAGGCGGCGCGCGCGAAGGAGCGGCTTCCCCCCGACGAGGAGCGGCGGCGGTCCGCTCGATTCGTGCAGCGGAAGGAGCGCCCGATAGCGCCAGATCGACGGGTCCCGGGATGCGCGGAGCCGGTCCGGATCGACCCTTCGCGCGATCTCGTCGTAGTCGTAGCGGACGTCGAGGTTCGCGCCGCACGCGGGGCAGACGAGGCGCTCCGTCTCCGGCGGCTCCTCGCGCCCGCACGCGAGGCATGCGAATCCGGAAACCGTCTCCGTCGGAGGAAGCCGCATCGCGTCTACTCCATCACGAGCGCCATGAGCGCCTTCGCGGTGTGCAGACGGTTTTCCGCCTCGTCGTACACGACCGAGTGCGGGCCGTCGATCACCGCGTCCGTCACCTCGTGTCCGCGATCCGCCGGGAGGCAGTGCATGTAGATCGAATCGGGCCGCGCGATCGCCATCTTCTTCTCGTCGCAGATCCAGTGCGCGTACTTCTTCGCGAGCGCGAGGGACCTCTCCGGCTCGCGAAAGAGATCGATGCACCCCCAGCTCTTCGGATAGACGACGTGCGCTCCCTCGAACGCCTCCTCCATCGAGTCGGCGACGCGGAAGGAGCCTCCCGACCGCTTCGCGTTCGCGCGCGCCCTCTCGAGCGTGTGCGGCATGAGCGGGAACTCGGGCGGGCGCGCGAGGACGACCTCCATCCCGAAGCGCGTGAGGAGCATCGCGAGCCCTTGCGGGACGGAGAGCGGCTTGGCGTACGACGGAGCGTACGCCCACGAGACGGCGACCTTGAGCCCCTTCAGGTTCTCGCCGAATCGCTCGCGGATCGTGAGGAGATCGGCGAGCGTCTGGCACGGATGGTCGATGTCGCACTGCATGTTGATCACCGGTTTGTCGGCGTGCTCGGCGACCTCGCGCATGTACGCGTTCCCCTCGCCGGGGACGAGATCGTGGCGGATCGCGATGCCGTGTCCGTAGCGGGAGAGGATCACTCCGGTGTCCCTCGGGCTCTCGCCGTGCGAGATTTGGCTCGTCTCCGTCGTGATGAAGTGCGCGTGTCCGCCGAGCTGCGTGATCCCCGCCTCGAAGGAGTTCCTGGTCCTCGTCGATTTGTCGAAAAAGAGAAGGAAGATCGTCCGGTCGGGAAGATGGCGGTGCGGTTCCTTTTTTCGAAACTTCTCCTTGAGGTCGCGCGAGACCGCGAGGGCGGTTTCGATCTCCGCGTCGGTCCAATCGCTCGTCTCGATGTAGTCGCGTCCCTTGAGATCGTCGGTCATTTCCGTTCGGCTCCTTCGATGCGCGCCCGGAGCGCGCGGGGAAGCGCCGCGTAGAACGCCGCGGCTGCGGTCAGATGGTGGATGGGACAACGGTCGAGGATCGAATGGGCGAAGCGCTCCTCGGAAGGCCCGAGCCCGATCGTCGGGATTCCGGCGATCCCCATCGTGTAGGTTCCGTTCGTCGAGAAGGTCCATCGCCCGATCGCGGGCTTCCGGCGGAAGAGCGTTCGGTAGGCGTCGGCGGCGGCGCGGACGAGCGCGTGATCCGCGGGAAGAACCCATGAGGGGAAGTGCTTCTCCATCGGAAGCACATGTCCGGTGTGGCTCGGCTTCCGGTACTCGAGAATCTCGACCTTCCCTTCTCTTCCGGCGATTCGGCGCACCTCGCGAAGAGCGGACGCCTTCGTCTCGCCGGCGGTGAGGCGGCGGTCGATCACGATCGACGCGCGGTCGGGGACGGCGTTCAGCGAGGGAGTTCGGCAGTCGATGTGCGTGACCGCCGCGCTCCCTTTTCCAAGAAAGGGATCGGACCGGAGCTTCGGCCCGAGACGCTCGATCCCGCGCACGATCGGCGCCATCCGATACACCGCGTTCTTCCCCCTCTCCGGGCCGCTCGCGTGGCACGAGCGGCCGCGCGTCTCGACGCGCATCTCCACGCGCCCGCGGTGTCCCCGGTAGATGCGGAGCCCGGTCGCCTCGCCGAGGACGACGAAATTCGGGCGGATCTTCTCCTCCTCGATGAGCGACTTGTAACAGAGACCGTCGCAGTCCTCCTCCATCACGGAGCCGACGATGAGGATCGTGAAGCCGCCGTCGAGCGCGAGGTCGCGGATGAGCCGCCCGCCATAGACCATGGCCGCGACGCCCCCCTTGTTGTCCGACGCGCCCCGCCCGTACACGATCTCCCCCTCGACCTTCCCGCGGAACGGATCGTGCGGCCATGCATCCGGGTCGCCGATCCCGACCGTGTCGACGTGCGAATCGAAGAGAAGGATCTTGGGTCCCTTCCCGATTCTCCCGATGACGTTGCCGATCCGGTCGGTCCGAACCTCGTCGAAGCCGAGCGCGGCCATCTCCTCGCCGATCCGCGCGACGACCCTTCCCTCCTCGCCGCTCGGCGAGGGGATCGCGATGAGATCCCGAAGAAAGCGGGTCATCCGCTCCCGGTAACCTTCCGCTCGATCGATCAGCGCTTCCCTCATGCGCGTGGATCCCCTTCTCTTTCGTTTACCTGTAAAAGGCTTGGTGGAGCCGCTCCGCTGCGGCGCGCGCCCCCTCCATCGTCTCCTCTTCGTCGATCCGGAGGATGCGGCCGTCGAGGAGGACCGGCTCTCCGGCCACGACGACGTGCGCGGCCGGGAGCGAGGCGATCCCGAGCTGCCAG
>JAGUYC010000180.1 GCA_020061515.1 Gemmatimonadota bacterium | reverse complement strand
GGTCGGCTCCGCGAGCGGGTCCGGGAGGCGCCGCTCGTCCGGGAGAAGGCGGACGAGGGGGCCGTAACGCCCGGAGTGAAGGACGTAGTGGCCTCCTCCGCGGAGAGCCCGGTAGCGGACATCGTGATTCCGAAGGTCCGCGACTTGAGCGGGGGAGAGGAGGCCGGCGTGGACGAGGTCGCCGAGCGTCGCCGGATAGCGATCGAAGAGGGAGCGGTACATCTCGAGGACGAGGCGAAGATTCCGAATCTCGCGTTCGGTCTGGAACACGACGACGCGCGCGCCGAGCGGAGGGTACTCGCCCGGGCCCGGATCGGGCGGGACGAGGAATCCCGAAAGCACGAACGCGGCCGCGGGGACGAAGAGAAGAGAGAGGGCGTGGAGAAGGCCGGGCCGGACGAGAGGCTTCGCTGCCGGCTTCTCGACGGGGAGGGGCGCGGGAGGCGCCTCCTCGGAGGGCTCGCGCCCGGCGTCCTCGTCGATCTCGTGGGCGGCTTGAAGGAGAACGCTCTCCACCTTGACCGCGCAGCCCGGGCCGTACGCGCGCACGGACGGCTCCGGCGTGAACTCGAAGCGTCCGTCCTCCCATCGAAGGACCTCGCGGATCTGCTCGCGGACCTGTTCCCGGAAAATGCGGGCGAGCTCCGGGAGGTCGAGCACCCCTTCGCGGACGAGGATCTGCGCGAAAGGAAGCTCGGAGCGCGGCTCCAGGCGGAGACCCCTCATGAGATGTCGTTTCGGAACAGCCTCGGTTCGCAGGATGAAGGTCTTCAAGGGATCCGTCGACGAGAAGGCGCGGTCCCATGTCGAGACGATCTCGCCTCCCGCGAAGACGAACGCGGCCTTCTCGCCGGGCCGCTCGAGGCGGAGAACCCCCGTCTTTCCTTGTCCCGCGAGAAGCTGGAGCACGTCGGGAACGCCGAAGTGGGAGAGGTTTCCGCGAAGGCTCATCGCGCGTCCCCCTCGCCGGCGATCGTTCGAAAGACGCGTTTCGACAGGCGGACGGCGTCGAAGAGAACGAAAAGATAGAGGGGGACGAAGAGCCACGCGAAGACGAGATTCTCGAGCGGCGCGAGGTCGGCCGCCTGGAGGATTGGGAACGGCTTGATCGCCGCCCCTCGAAAGGCCCGCGCGAGAAGGAGCAGGGCGGCGAGCGAGGCGTAGGCGAGCCCGCGCCCCCGCTGTCCGAGGTAGAAATGACCCATCCCGGGAAGGAGGAGCGAGAGGCTGAGGGAAACCGGTCGATGGAAGAGGACCGTCCGCGGGTTCCACACAGGGTCCCTGCCCGCCGCGACGCAGTCCGCGCAGCGATTCGTGCCGGCGATTCGCACGCGGCACCGCCGGCAGAGCGCCTTGCCGCATCGAACGCAGACGGTCGGCTGCGGCACCGCTTGCCCGAGGGCGAACGCGGAAAGGAGGATCGCCGCGAGGAGGAAGAGCCGGGGAAGGCCGGGGGGAAGAAGGGTCCGCGCGGCCGCGCCGATCGCCTCGCCCCATCCGATCCCCTCTCCGGCGACGCCTCCCGAGAGAAGGCGCTCCCAGAGACGCGCGGCCGGAAGAGAGTCGTCGACCAGCGTGCGGCGGGCGGAGGTCTTTCCCTCGTGCGAGAGGCTTCGAATCAATGAGAAGTCGAGTTCCGATGCATAAGAGAATTCCCGGCGCGCCTCGTCGAACGAGAAGGTCTCGAGATAGAGCTGGCCGAGATTGTAGTGGGTCGTCGCGCGCTTTTGGCCGAGAGCGAGCGCTTGCCGGTACGAGGAGAAGGCGTGCTCGACATCCCCTTTCAGGAAGAAGAGGTTTCCCATGTTGTTGTAGACAGCGGCCGACGGCCCGCCCGTATCGAGGATCTCTCGGTAGAGGTCGAGAGCTTTCTGGCGATTTCCTCTTTCCCTTTCGAGAAGCGCGAGCGCGAAGAGGACGTCGCCGTCCCCCGAGGCGGGGGAGAGGGCGGAGGAATCGCGCGGGTCCGCCGCGGCGCCGTGCGAGGTTCCGGAGAGGGCGAAGATCGTCGTCCCGGGCGTGGCGGGGAGCGCGGTGTGGACCGCGAGCTTGAGGAGCGCCGGTGACGCGAGAAGAAGCAAGAAGAAGAGAGAGCACGCCGCCCTCTCCCCCTTGCCGAGCGCCTTCCAAGCGAGAAGGATCCCCGCGCACACGACCCACACGAGCCCCGGGCCCCATCCCCAGGGGCGGAAGAGGAGCGCGAGCGACCCGAGGAGGATGATCGGGTAGAGCGTTCGCGCCGGCGGAGGAAGCGCGGGCGGAAGAAGCTCGGCGAGCGCGTGCCGGAGCGAGGGGAGGGCGCGGAGAACCGAAGCGCCGGCGGCGGCGAAGACGACGAGGTAGAGGATGAGTAGGAAGAAGATCACCGCGTTCGCGGCGAGGAGGCTCTGCGCGCGGAAGTTTCCGGCGAGCGCCCGGCCGGCGTCGAAGGCGGAGAGAATCCAGCTCGGCTCGAGACGGCGGACGCGTGACGCGGCGAGGAGAAGGTGCGCGCGGACGAGCGAGGGATCGCCGGCCGTCGTCTCAGCGAGAAGCTCCTCCGCTTCCGCCCAGCGGTTCTCGGCGATCTCGTGGAGGGCGCGGTAGTAGTCGAGGCGGGCGAGGACAGGGGACTCGAGAAGAGGACCCCCGGGCGCGTGCGTGACGATGCGATACGTCCGCGCCGTCTCTTCCCTTGTCTCGGGAAGTCTCAGCCCGCGCGACAGACGCGGCGGCATCTCCGTCGCTTCCGCCGATGGCAGACACGCCGACGACAGAAGCCAGACGCCCGCCGCGACGACAAAAGTCCTCGCGTTCACTCTCGTACCTCGTCAACCGGATCGCGACCCCGATCCGCGCCCTCTAACTCTCTAAGAATCGGCCACTTGGATGGGATCTTTAGGATCTTCTCGGACGGGCGCCCGCTCGGGGCTCCTCGCGCATGAGGCTTTCGGTTTGACAGAGTCCGAGGGGGGAGACTAGCATGCATCCGTTCGGAACCGGCCGAGCGATCGCGCCTTGCGGGGTTCGGCTTCCGCGGTTTGAGAGGGGGGGAGATTCGCATGCGGCGAGGCGCGGGCGCTCCCGAATCGGGGGAGCCCCCATCGACCTCGATCCGGTCGATCGGGGAGCGAGCGGGGCAAGAGGTCGCGCTCCGCGGCTGGCTCTACCAGAGTCGGTCGAGCGGGAAGGTGGCCTTTCTCCTCGTGCGGGACGGGACCGGGATCATCCAGTGCGTCGTGTCGAAGGCGGAGGTGGCCGAGGAGGTCTTCGAGGCGGCGCGCCAGGCGACGCAGGAATCCTCGGTGGTCGTGACGGGGCTCGTGCGGCGGGACGACCGCGCCCCGGGCGGCTACGAGCTCTCGGTGACCGACTTCCGCACGTACCAGACGGCCGAGGAGTACCCGATCTCCCCGAAGGAGCACGGGGTCGACTTCCTCATGAGCCATCGCCATCTCTGGCTCCGCTCCCGCCGGCCGCACGCGGTCCTCTCGATTCGATCGACGGTCGTTCAGGCGCTTCGGATGTTCTTTGAGCGTGAAGGATTCGTGCTCGTCGACGCGCCGATCTTCACGCCGAGCGCTCCGGAGGGGACCACGACCCTCTTCGAGACCGAGTACTTCGGCGGAAAGGCATACCTCACGCAGAGCGGGCAGCTCTACATGGAAGCGGCGGCGATGGCTTTCGGGAAGGTCTACTGCTTCGGGCCGACCTTCCGCGCCGAGAAGCACAAGACCAGAAGACACCTGAACGAGTTCTGGATGCTCGAGCCGGAGATGGCCTGGGCCGGACTGGAGGACGTGATCGATCTTTCGGAACGGATGGTGGTCGATGCGATCCGCGCGGTGCTCGAGAAGCGGCGCCGCGAGCTCGAGACGCTCGAGCGGGACCCCGCGAGGCTCGAGGCAGTGCGCGCGCCGTTCCCTCGCCTATCGTATGACGAGGCGATCCGCGTGTTGAACGAACGGGGCTGTTCGATCGAGTGGGGAGCGGACATCGGAGGGGACGAGGAGACCGTTCTCGCCGAGGGGAGCGAGCAGCCGCTCTTCGTGCACCGTTTTCCGCGCGAGCTGAAGGCGTTCTACATGGCGCCCGACCCGGAGGATGCGAGGCTCGCTCTCGGTGTGGACCTCCTCGCGCCGGAAGGCTATGGAGAGATCGTGGGCGGCGGCGTTCGCGCGGAGTCGCTCGACTACCTCGATGAGCAGATTCGAAAGCACGGCCTGCCGCCCGAGCCCCTCGAGTGGTACCGGGATCTTCGCCGCTATGGGTCGGTCCCGCACGCGGGCTTCGGTCTCGGGCTCGAGAGGCTGATCGCCTGGCTCACGGGGATCGACCATGTCCGCGAGACGATCCCCTTCCCGAGGACGATGAACCGCATCTATCCGTGAGGAGCGCCCGGAGACGCTCCTGCGAGGAAGAGCGAAGGAACATCGGAGCACCGCGGTGACGGCTTTCTACTATCTCCTCATGCTCGGCGGCGGAGCCGCAATGGTCGCCGGCTTCCGCATGGCCGGATCGACGGGAAGCCGGAAGGTCTGGCGGGGGATCGCGCTTCTGTATGCGGGGTTCGCCGCCGCGTTTCTCGGGGTGCTTCTCGCGTTCGCCCCGCGCTTCTTCTCGGGATGAGAACGCGGATCGTCTAGTCCCGGTTGACGCGAAGGGGAACGATCCGCTCCAGCTCGTCGTCCTTGAAGACGAATCCCTTCTGGGCGTTGTAGTAGTACCACGTCTCCAGGCTGCCCATGTGAAAGGTGTCGTCCGGCGGACCGTAGATCTTGGCGACTTTGGAGCGGATGTTCGTGCTGCCGAAACGCGCGATGACGGAGTCAAAGAAGTTCGGATGCTTCGGAAGAAGGGCCATAGCCGACTCCTGGTGCTCTGCCCGGTTCCGGTTTTCCTACGGCTACCGAGTAGAAGAATAGCACGCCGCGGGCGTTCGGTCAAGAACGAAGCCGCGTATCCTCTTCCGAGGTCGATCTTTGGCTTGACAGGCGCCGGAGCGGTTGCTAACCTCCCTTCGGGAAAACGTACGCGGGAGGAAGGGAGTGTCGCGGTAGCTCAGTTGGTAGAGCAGGGGACTGAAAATCCCCGTGTCGATGGTTCAAGTCCGTCCCGCGACACCATCGCCCCGCGAAGGCCTCCGGTCCCGGGCGGCCGGCGCGGCCGGACTCTTTGACAAGCTGGTGTAGCTCAGCAGGTAGAGCAACGCATTCGTAATGCGTCGGTCCGCGGTTCGATTCCGCGCACCAGCTCGTTCTTCTCTCGCGGCCATCCTCGCCCGTGGACGTCGCACGGAGTTTTACCCCTCAGAGGTCGATGTTGAAAGGTCTCAAGCTCGGCGTATCCGGTGCGCGCGGAATCGTGGGCGCAAGCCTCACGCCGGACGTCGTTGTCCGTTTGGCGGCCGCGTACGCGGCCGGGCGGCGAGGGCGTCCGATCCTCGTCGGCGGGGACACGCGGCCGACCGGCCCGATGGTCCGGCACGCGCTTCTCGCCGGCCTCACCGCGTCCGGCTGCTCGGTTCTCGACTGCGGAATCTGTCCCACCCCCTCGGTGCTGTACGCAGCGAGCCGCCGCCGGACGGGAGGCGGGGTGCTCGTCACCGCGAGCCATAACCCCATCGAGTGGAACGCGCTCAAGTTCGTGAACGAGGAAGGTTTCTTCCTCGGGGCGGCCGAGGGGGCGGAGATGATCCGGCGTTTTCGCGAGGAAGAGCCGGCGTACGTTCCCTACGACCGGGTCGGGACGGTCGCGACGGGGCCGGACGTGGAAGCCGAGCATCTGGACGGGATCCTCCGGCTCCCTTGGATCGACGCGGCGCGCGTGGCGAAGAGGGAGTGGAAAGTCGTCTTGGACGGGTGCGGGGGGGCGGGAGCGCGTCTGGCGAGGGAGCTCCTCGCGAGGCTCGGCTGCGCGGTGGAGCCGCTGCATTGCGAGCCGAGCGGCGCCTTCCCCCGGCCTCCGGAGCCGAAGCCGGAGAACCTGACCGACCTCTCGGCCGAGGTTCGCCGATCGGGGGCGGACGCCGGCTTCGCCCTCGACCCGGACGGGGACCGTCTCGCGCTCGTGACCGGCGAGGGAAGGCCCCTCAGCGAGGAGAGGACCGTCTCGATCGCGATCGACTTCGTTCTCGCGCGCGATCCCGGGCCGGTCGTCGTTAACCTCTCGACGACCCGATGCGCAGAGGATCTCGCGGCGCGCTACGGGGTTCCGTTTCACAGGACGCCTGTTGGGGAGGCGCACGTTGCGGAGGGAATGAGAAGGCACGAGGCGGTCGTCGGGGGCGAGGGGAACGGGGGCGCGATGGTCGCCGCCCTCCACCCGATGCGGGACGCGGCGGTCGGAATGGCGATCGTCCTTCAAGCGATGACCGACGCGGACCGCGGCCTCGAGGAGATCGACGCGAGCCTCCCCTCGTATGTTCTTCTGAAGAAGGTGCTTCCTGCCGAAACTCTGGATGAGGGGGCGCTCGTCGCCTCGCTCGGACGGCGTTTCGGCGAGGGGTCCGAAGACCGGCGGGACGGGGTGCGCCTCGCGTGGGAGCGAGGCTGGATTCACGCCCGCCCCTCGAACACCGAGCCGGTCGTTCGCGTGCTTGCGGAGGCCGCCACGCGCGAGGCGGCGGAGGAGCTGCAGCGCGCGGTGATCGAAGTCCTCGCGCGATAGGCGCAGGGGAGAGAACGGAATGTGCGGGATCATCGGGTACGTCGGGTCGAGGCCGGCCTCGCCCATCTTGATCAACGGTCTTCGGCGTCTCGAATACCGGGGATACGACTCGGCGGGTGTTGCGATCGTGTCGGGCCAAAGGCTCGAGATCATGAAGGACGCGGGGAAGATCGGGCAGCTCGCGGAGCAGCTCGCCCGCGCGCCGATCGAGGGGACGGTCGGAATCGCCCACACGCGCTGGGCGACGCACGGCGTGCCGTCGCGTCTGAACGCCCATCCGCACACGGATCCGGGCGAAACGATCGCGGTCGTCCACAACGGGATCGTCGAGAACTTCTACTCGCTCAAGAAGCGGCTCATCCGGGACGGCGCCATCTTCCAAACCGACACCGATACCGAGGTGTTCGCGCACCTCATCGCCCGCTTCTACAACAGCGGTCCGCTCGAAGAGGCGGTGCAGAAGGCGCTGCATCAGGTGACCGGAGCCTACGGGCTCGCCGTCGTCTCCTCGCGCGAGCCGGACAAGATCATCGGCGCCAGGAACGGATCTCCCCTCGTCGTCGGGATCGGCGAGGGAGAAAACTTCGTCGCCTCGGACCCCGCGGCGGTTCTCGAACACACGCGCCAGATGATCTATCTCGCCGACCGGGAGATGGCGGTCTTGAAGCGGGAGGGGGTCGAGATCACGAACCTCGACAACGTTCCCGTCGAGAGGAAGCCGGAGAAGATCCTCTGGGACCTCGCCGTGATCGAGAAGGGCGGCTATGATTTCTTCATGCAGAAAGAGATCTGCGAACAGCCGCGCACGATCCGCGACGCGATGTCGGGGCGCGTCGTGCTCGAATCGGGGAAGGCCCGCCTCGGGGGGCTCAACCTCCCGATCGAGGCGCTTCAGGATCTCGAGCGAATCGTGATCACGGCGTGCGGGACCTCGTGGCACGCGGGGCTCATCGGCGAGTACATGATCGAGGACTTCGCGCGCATCCCGGTCGAGGTGGAGTACGCCTCGGAGTTCCGCTACCGGCGGCCGATCGTGGACGAGGGAACGCTCGTCATCGTAATCAGCCAATCGGGCGAGACGATCGACACCCTCGCCGCGCTGCGCGAGGCGCAGAGGAACGGCGCGCGCGTGCTCGGGATCTGCAATGTGGTCGGCTCCACGATCGCCCGCGAGTCGAACGGCGGCGTGTATCTTCACGCGGGCCCGGAGATCGGGGTCGCCTCGACGAAGGCGTTCACCTCCCAAGTGACGGTGCTCGCGATCCTCTCGCTCCTCCTCGGGCGGGTGCGGGGGACTCTCTCGCGAAAAGACGGCCGGCGGATCATCCGCGCGCTTCTGGCGATCCCCGATCAGGTGCAGTCGATCCTCGACCGCGCGGAGGAGATTCGGCGCATCGCGGATCTCTACGCCGAGAACAACAACGTGCTCTATCTCGGGCGCGGATACAACTTCCCCGTCGCGCTCGAGGGGGCGCTCAAGCTGAAGGAGATCAGCTACATTCACGCGGAGGGCTATCCGGCCGCGGAGATGAAGCACGGTCCGATCGCGCTGATCGACCGGAACATGCCGGTCGTCTTCATCGCGCTCCGAGACAGTGCCTACGAAAAGGTGATCGGGAACATCCAGGAAGTGAAATCGCGGCAGGGGCGGATTCTCGCGATCGCGACCGAAGGGGACGATCTCCTCGACAAGTGGGCGGAGCACGTGATCTACCTTCCGCCGACGATCGAGCCGCTCACGCCGATCCTCTCGGTGATCCCGCTCCAGCTTCTCGCGTACTACATCGCGGTGAAGCGCGGATGCAACGTGGACCAGCCGAGGAATCTCGCCAAGAGCGTGACGGTTGAGTAGGAGGATCGCGCGATGATCGAGCGAAGGCCGGTTCGGACGGACAAGGCGCCGGGGGCGGTTGGGCCGTACAGCCAAGGGATGCGAGCCGGCGGGTTTCTCTTCACGGCCGGGCAGATCCCGCTCGCTCCGGACGGGAGCGGCCTCGTCGGCACGACCGTCGCCGAACAGACCGAGCAGGTTCTCCGGAACCTGAAGGCGGTGCTCGAGGCGGGAGGCTCCGGCCTCGACCGGGTGGTGAAGACGACCGTCTTTCTGACCGATCTTTCCGCGTTCGACGAGATGAACCGGGTTTATGCGCGCTTCTTCGGCGATTCCCCACCGGCCCGTTCCGCGTTCCAGGTCGGCGCCCTGCCCAAAGGGGCTCTCGTCGAGATCGAGGCGGTCGCGCTCGTCGGCGAAGAATGATCGGAACAGCGATGCGTCGGGAATGGATGGGTTCTGGTGGGCCCCGAGGACTTCAAATCCTTCTGTCGGGTGCTAAAACCACCCGGGGTGGGTTCGATTCCCACACATTCCCGCCACGATTCGTGAGCCGCCTCGCGTGGGGCGGCGTTCTCGTTTTGTCGCTTCTTCTCGCGCCGCCTGTGGAGGGCGCGGAGCGGCCGTCCGTCCGCCGGGAGGCGTCCCCCTTCTGGGCGTCGGCGCGCTCTCTCGCTTTCCCGGCGTGGGGACAGCTCCACAATGGAAGCGAGAAGAAAGCGGTTGTTCTTTTCGCCCTCCAAACGTATCTTCTCGGGCGCGTGTTCACGGTCGACCGGCGGGCCGGCTTCTATCGGGAGCGGATGAACGACGCGCCGCCCGCGTGGGACGCGGCGGATCTGGAGCGGCGCTACGAGGATCTCCGGGACACGCGGCGCGACCTCGTCTGGTGGAGCTCGCTTCTCGCGCTCTACTCCGTGATCGACGCGTACGTGGACGCCCACATGGTCGGTTTCACAGACGACGTGAGGGAAGTCGAGCGAGCGACCGCGGGGCTCGTCCCTCTCGAGGGGGGCGCGGCTCTCGCGGTGCGGGTGGAGTTTTAGGTATGGCGCGCAAAGGCGGAAATCGCGCGGCAGAGAGCCCGAAGAAGCCGAATAGGATTCGGGAGCACGCCGAGTCGATCTTCGTGGGGGCGGTGCTCTTCCTCTTTCTTCGTACCTTCATGATTCAGGCATTTCAGATTCCGAGCGGGTCGATGGAGGATACGCTTCTCGTCGGCGACTTCCTCGTGGCGAACAAGTTCCTCTACGGGGCTCGGATTCCGTGGACCGAGACGAGGCTCCCCGCGGTCCGCGAGCCGCGCGCGGGGGACATCATCGTCTTTCGCGCTCCGCACGTGGAGAAGGACTACATCAAGAGGTGCGTGGCGGTGGAGGGGGACACGGTCGAGCTCCGAAACAACGTGCTCTACGTGAACGGAAAGGCGCGGGACGAAGGCTACACCGCCTTCAAGGGTCCGGCCGCTCCGTCGATCGCGACCTGGGGACCGGCGACGGTTCCGCAAGGACACCTTCTCATGCTCGGGGACAACCGAAACATGAGCCAGGACAGCCGCTACTGGGGCTTCCTCGACAAGAAGCGCGTCAAGGGGCTCGCGATGTTCCTCTACTTCTCTTGGGACAAGGACCGCTTTCTCCCGAGGTTCGGCCGCTTCTTCCGGCCCATTCACTGATCGAGCGGGAAGAGAACCGCGCTCCGATCGAGGCGCCGCCGATGTCGACGACGGAAACGGACCTGAGCCGCACACGGAACTTCTGCATCATCGCGCACATCGACCACGGCAAGTCGACGTTGGCCGACCGCATTCTCGAGAAGACCGGAACCCTGGGGAAGCGGGAGATGCGGGACCAGGTCCTCGACAACATGGACCTCGAGCGCGAGCGCGGGATCACGATCAAGTCGCATGCGATCCGGATCGACTATCGAGATCCGGACGGCGGGGCGTGGCGGTTCAACCTGATCGACACCCCGGGGCACGTGGACTTCTCCTACGAGGTGTCGCGATCGCTCGCCGCGTGCGAAGGGGCCCTTCTCGTGGTCGACGCCGCTCAGGGGATCGAGGCGCAAACGATCGCGAACTTCTATCTGGCGATGGAACACGGCCTCGCGATCATTCCCGTGATCAACAAGATCGATCTTCCCGCCGCGCGGGTGGAGGCGGTCGAGGCCGCGGTCGCGGATCTCACCGGCGAGGCGAGGGAGAGAATCCTCCGCATCAGCGCGCGCACGGGAGAGGGCGTGGACGATGTGATCCGCGCGATGGCCGAGAGGATCCCTTCTCCCGCCGGGGATCCGGACGCTCCGCTCCAGGCGCTCGTCTTCGATTCCGACTTCGATTCGTACCGCGGCGTGAGCGTCTATGTGCGTGTGGTGAACGGCACCGTCCGCGCGGGCGACCGGATTCTCTTCGTCTCGAACGGCGCCGAGTTCGCGGTCGACGAGGTGGGGATCCTCCGCATGAAGCGCGTTCCGCGCGGCGTGTTGTCGGCGGGGGATGTCGGCTATCTCCTCGCGGGAATCAAGAGGGTGCGCGACGCCCGGGTCGGCGACACGATCACGCGCGTCTCGAGTCCGGCGGAGCGCCCGCTCGCCGGCTTCCGCGAGCCGAAGCCGATGGTCTTCAGCGGTCTCTACCCGGCCGATCCGGGGATGTACGAGGCGCTCCGGGACGCGCTCGACAAGCTTCGTCTGAACGACGCCGCGTTCGTGTTCGAGCCGGAGACGTCGAACGCGCTCGGCTTCGGGTTTCGCTGCGGTTATCTCGGACTCCTTCACATGGAAATCGTTCAGGAGCGGCTCGAACGCGAGTACGGGCTCGATCTCGTCGGGACGGTTCCGAACGTGGTCTACCGCGCGGTGATGAAGGACGGAAGCGTGATCCGCGTGGAGAATCCGCGCGACCTCCCTTCGCGGGGAGATCTCGCCGTGGTCGAGGAGCCGATCGTGGACGCGCAGCTCATCGTCCCGAGCGAGTACATGGGAAGCGTCATGAAGCTCCTGACGGAGAAGAGGGGAGAGCAGACCGCGATGGAGTATCTCGAGCCGACGCGGGTGCTTCTTCGCTTCCGTCTCCCGCTGGGGGAAGTGGTCCTCGACTTCTACGACCGCCTGAAGTCCGCGACGCGCGGATACGCGTCGTACGACTATGAGCACGTCGGGTTCCAGGCGTCGGACATGGTGCGCCTCGACGTGCTCGTGAACGGCGACCCGGTCGACGCGCTCTCGGTGATCGTCCACCGCGACAAGGCGTACGCGTGGGGCAGGCAGCTCACCCGGCGTCTCAAGAAGTTGATCCCGAGGCAGCTCTATCCGGTGGCGATCCAGGCCGCGCTCGGAAACAAGGTGATCGCTCGCGAGACCGTTCCGGCGTTCCGAAAAGACGTCACCGCGAAGTGCTACGGGGGGGATATCACGAGAAAGCGGAAACTGCTTGAGAAGCAGAGGGAGGGGAAGAGGCGGATGAAACAGGTCGGCTCGGTCCACATCCCGCAGGAAGCGTTTCTCGCCGTCCTGCGGGTGGACGACGAAAACGAATAGACAGGAAGCTCTCTCGCAGGCTTTCCCCTCTCGCGAGCCATCGATCGGTGCGATGCCGAAAGGACGCGGACTCTACCTGAGCCTTCCCTGGGATCGCGCGGTCGTTCCGGACGAGGAGGAGCGGTTCGCGGACGCTGTGCGCCGAGAAGCGGCTCTTCTTCGCGCCTCGGGTCTTTCCGGGGAGACGCGCGTCGTCTCCTTCGCGGTCGGGGGCGGGGATCCTCTCGCGCTCTCGGCGAGAGGGCTCGGCTCCCTTCTCCGCGGCGTCGAGGCGGAGTTCTCCTTCGCGAACGGTTGCGAGCGGACGTGCGAGGGAGCGGTCCGCTCGTTCGGGGCGGTGAAGCTCACGGCGCTTCGCGAAGCCGGATTCGACAGGATCTGCATGAAAGAGGCGGATGGGGAGGGACCGGAGCGGATCGCCGCGGCCGCGCGCGGCGCCCGCGAGGCGGGCTTCCCGACGATCGCCCTCGATCTCCCGCTCGACGGCAAGGAGCGCGGGTTGCTTGATGGGTCGGTCGTCGATTGGCGAACCATCGATCATGTCTCGCTTCGGGAGCCGCGAGGGGCCGCCCCGAGCGAAGGAGAGTGGGTGCGGCGGTATCGCCGGGCCGCGGCGCGGCTCGAGGAGTCCGGGATCAAGCGCTACGAGATCACCCACTTCGCGCGGCCCGGGAAGAGGTCGCGCGCGCTCCGACTCCTCCACGCGGGCGGGGACGTGATCGGGCTCGGCCCCGGCGCGCTCACGTCCGTCGGGCCGATGCGGAGGCGAAATGAGGACGACCCGATTCGCTACGGGGAACGACTCAGGGAAGGGATTCTCCCGGTGCGCGAGGAGGAGCATCTCGACAACGCGGCGCGCGCGCTCGAGCGGCTCTTCCTCGGGCTTCGGCGGTCCGGGGGCGTCGATCCGCGGACGATCGGACGCGGTCTTTGCCCGGACCGATCTCCGCTTCCCGAGGAGGCGATCGCGCGTCTCATCGAGGGCGGTTTTCTGCGGGGGCGGGGAGGGAGGATTTTCCTCAGCGAGCGCGGGATCGTGCGTGCCGACCGGATCGCGGTCGAGCTTCTGCCGTGAGCGGAAGTCCGGAGTCGATCGGGGGTTGCCGGGTTCCCGCCCGGGGCCGGCGTCTTGACAAACGGGCGGCCGGAACGTAGCTTATTTCCGTCGCCTGCGAAGCGCGTCTGTAAGGCGAAGTGAAGAAAGCGGTTGCGCCGTGAGACCACGCCTCGATGAGCGTGAGGAGAAGATCTTGGGCTCGGTGGTGCGCACCTATGTCCACACGGCGCAGCCGGTCGGCTCCAAGCGTGTCGCGGCCGACACCGGGCTCGGGTGCAGCTCGGCGACGATCCGCGGTCTGATGAGCCGGATGGAGGAGCGGGGGCTCATCCGTCAGCCGCACACCTCCGCGGGTCGGGTCCCGACCGATCGGGGCTACCGCGTCTACGTGGACGACATCATGCGGCCGACCCCTCTCTCCCGCGAGGTGCAGGAGACGGTCTTTCACGGGGTCGAGAGGGCGGCCCCCGCGCCGGAGCGCCTGCCGATCTCCCTTGCGGAGCTTCTCAGCGCGCTCTCCGGGCAGATGGGGTTCGCCTCCCCCCCGCGCGTCGACGAGGCGGTCTTCCGCCGTCTCTACGCAAGCCGCGAGGAGGGGGAGAAGGTCGCGTTCTTCCTGACCCTCGACTCGGGGCTCGTGCGCTCAGCGCTCGCGGAAGCGGCGGAACCGGCGGCGCAGGAGGAGATCGCGGCCGGCGTCGCCGACATGAACCGAAGGTTCAGCGGCCTCACGCTTGGACGCGTGCGCCGGATGCTCTTCGGAGCCGAGTGGGAGGCGCTCCTCCCGCCGACCCCGTTCGCGCGCCTTTTTCGAAGGGCGGCCGAGGAGCTTCTCGAGGTGGCGCGCGACCCGGGCCCGTCGGTCGCCGGCTTCGACGCGCTCCTCGCGCAACCGGAGTTTCGGAGCGCGGGGGATCTCGACCACGCCGCGTGCCTTCTGAAGGAGGGAGGATCGATCCCGAGCGTTCTCGAGGGACGTCTAACCGATTCGGGAGCGACGGTTTGGATCGGCGAGGAAAACGAGGCGGAAGAGCTCAGGCTGTTCAGCGTCGTCGCCTCGCGCTATCGGATGGGGCGCTTCTCGGGCGTGATGGGGGTCGTGGGCCCGACCCGCATGCCCTACGACAAGGCGGTGGCGGTGATCGGGTTCCTGCGGCACGTTCTCGACCGCCGCATGGGGATGGAATCGTAAGAGAGAAGAGAGAAAAGAGAAAAGAGAGAAAAGAGGGGATGAGCAGGAGCTCGAAAGAGAAGCAGGAAAGAGAGGGGCCGGCCCAGAAGCCGGAAGTCCCCAACGAGGAAAACGAACGTCGTGCGCGCGTCGAGCCGACCGAAGAGACGACTCCGGAAGAGGAGCGCGGGGAGGCCGAAGGGGGCGGGGCCGCGGTGATCGAGGAGCTCCGGGCGCGCGTCGTGGAGCTGACCGACAAGTGGCTCCGTGCGGCCGCGGACCTCGATAACTATCGAAAGAGAGCGGCGCGCGATCGGGAGCGCGATCTCTGGCTCGCGCGTTCCGGCGTGGCGCTTCCTCTCCTCGACGTGCTCGACGATCTCGATCGGGCTCTCGCCGGCGAGGGCGCGGACCCGGAGGCGTTCCGGCGCGGGATCGAGCTCATCCGCCAGAAGTTCCTCTCCGCCTTCTCCGGAGTCGGCGTGGAGCCCTTCGTCTCGATCGGCGAGCCGTTCGACCCGGAAAGACACGAGGCGCTGCATCGGGTCGCGTCCGCGGAGATCCCGGAGGGACATGTGGCGGCCGAGATCCGCCGCGGTTATCGTTCGGGGGAGAGAATCCTCCGGCCCGCGCTCGTGGCGGTGGCCGTTTCGGAGGCAACAACAGAACCGTCGGATGTTGAGGAATAAAGATCGCAGGAGGATTCGAACATGGGCAAGGTAATCGGAATCGACCTGGGGACGACCAACTCGTGCGTGGCCGTCGTTCTCGAAGGCGGCGAGGCCACGGTGATTCCGAATCCGGACGGGGGCAGGACCACGCCCTCGATCGTCGCCTTCGCCAAGGACGGCGAGCGGCTGGTCGGGCAGACGGCGAAGCGCCAGGCGGTGACGAATCCGGAGAACACGGTCTTCTCGATCAAGAGGTTCATGGGACGCCGCCTGGACGAGGTGGGGGAAGAGATCAAGCTGGTTCCTTACCGGGTCGTGGCGGCGTCGAACGGCGATGCCTGGGCCGAGCTTCCCCACACGGGCCGCACGCTCCCTCCGCCGGAAATCTCGGCCATGATCCTTCAGTATCTCAAGAAAGCGGCCGAAGACTTCCTCGGCGAGGAGGTGAAGGAGGCGGTCATCACGGTGCCGGCCTACTTCAACGACTCGCAAAGGCAGGCGACGAAGGACGCGGGGAGGATCGCGGGCCTCGACGTCAAGCGGATCATCAACGAACCGACAGCCGCGGCGCTCGCCTACGGGCTGGACAAGAAGAAGGACGAGAAGATCGCGGTCTTCGACCTCGGCGGGGGGACCTTCGACATCTCGATCCTGGAGCTCGGGGACGGCGTCTTCGAGGTGAAGTCGACGAACGGGGACACGCACCTCGGAGGGGACGATTTCGACCATCGAGTGATCAACTACGTGGCCGAGGAGTTCCGGAAGCAGACCGGGATCGACGTGCGGAGCGACAAGATGGCGCTCCAGCGGCTGAAAGAGGCGGCGGAGAAGGCGAAGTGCGAGCTTTCGAGCACGATGCAGACGACGGTGAACCTCCCCTTCATCACGGCGGACGCCTCGGGCCCCAAGCACCTCGACGTCGCCCTGACCCGCTCGAAGCTGGAGCAGCTGACCGCGGATCTCATCGAGAGGACGATCGGTCCCTGCCGGAGGGCGCTTGAGGACGCCGGACTCAGCGCGGATCGGATCGACGAGGTGATTCTGGTCGGAGGGGCGACGCGCATGCCGGCGGTGCAGGAGGCGGTGAAGAAGTTCTTCGGCAAAGAGCCGAATCGGAGCGTCAACCCGGACGAGGTGGTGGCGGTCGGCGCGGCGATCCAGGGGGGCGTGCTCACGGGCGCGCTCAAGGATGTCCTCCTCCTCGACGTCACCCCGCTTTCGCTCGGGATCGAGACGCTCGGCGGGGTCATGACGCGCCTCATCGAGCGGAACACGACGATCCCGACCCGGAAGAGCCAGGTCTTCTCGACCGCCTCGGACAGCCAGCCGGCGGTCAGCATTCATGTTCTCCAGGGCGAGCGCGAGCTGGCGACGGACAACCGCACGCTCGCGCGGTTCGATCTCACCGACATCCCGCCGGCGCCGCGCGGGATTCCGCAGATCGAGGTGACCTTCGACATCGACGCGAACGGGATCGTGCACGTCTCGGCGAAGGATCTCGGCACCGGCAAGGAGCAGAAGATCCGCATCCAGGCATCGAGCGGTCTGGACGAGGGAGAGGTGAAGCGGATGCTTTCCGAGGCGGAGGCGCATGCCGCCGAGGACAAGAAGAAGCGCGAGATGATCGAGACGAAGAACCAGGCGGATCAGCTCGCGTACACCGCCGAGAAGACGCTCCGCGATCACGGGGAGAAGATCGATCCGGAGACGCGCAAGAAGGTCGAAGACGCGGCGAATGATCTGAAGGACGCGATCAAGTCGGAGAACGTCGAGCAAATGAAGCGGAGGATGCAGGAGCTGGAGAAGGCCTCGCACGCGCTGGCCGAGAAGGTTTATTCCCAAACGACCGGCTCGGAGGGCGCCTCCTCCGCGCGTCCCCAGGGATCGCCCGAGGGAGGGGAGGCGAAGGCGGACGGAGAGGCGGTCGAGGCGGACTTCGAGGTTGTGGACGAGGACGAGGGGAAGAAGAAGTAGGCGGGCTCGCGGGCCGTGGAAGCGAAAATGTCGAAGCGGGACTACTACGAAGTCCTCGGCATCGGGCGGGAGGCGTCCGAGGAGGAGATCAAGAAGGCCTACCGGAAGCTCGCGTTTCAGCATCATCCGGATCGTAATCAGGGGAACAAGGAAGCGGAGGAGAAGTTCAAGGAAGCGACCGAGGCGTACGAGGTTCTGCGGGACAAGGAGAAGCGGAGCCGCTACGACCGGAACGGGCACGCGGGTCTGGAAGGCGCATTCGGCGGCGCGCAAGGTCCCGGGTTCGGGGGCGGCTTCGACCTCCACGATGCGCTTCGAGCGTTCATGCGCGACTTCGGCGGGGGCGGCTTCGGCGACTGGTTCGGCTTCGGTGAGGAGCGCGGGCCGCGGGGCGCGTCTCGAAGGGGGCGCGATGTCCAGATCCGACTTCCGCTGACGCTCGACGAGATCGCGTCGGGCGCGGAGAAGAAGCTGAAGGTTCGTCTCCGCGTGCGGT
>JAGUYC010000004.1 GCA_020061515.1 Gemmatimonadota bacterium | reverse complement strand
GAGCGGCGTCGCGGCGGGAGCGAAGCGCACGCTGACCGCGACGCTTCCGCCCGGCGCGATCGTCGCATCCGCCGCGCCCGACTCGATCGTGAAGGGCCCTGGGATCCCCGACGAGGCGAGACGGACGTCCGAGAGAAGAAGGGAGACGCCTCCGTAGTTGCTCGCCGACGCCGAAAGAACGAGCGAGCCGCCCAGAGCGACGACCCCGAAGCCGAGCGCGCTCGGATCCGCCCCGAGCATCGGCTGCCCGTAGAAGGCGAGAAATCCCTCGGATGCGGCATGCTCATCCGAAACGCTCTTCCCGGACGTCTGCGAACCGAGAGCGGCGACGGACCGATAGGCGCCTCCCGAAAGAAGGCCTCCCCCGGAATCGAAACCGCCGATCGTTCCCTTGTACGTGTGTCCAGGCAGCGCGGCGAGGAGAAGGAGAAGAAGAACGGCGAGAACCACCGGAGCAAGCGTGCGACGAGAGGACCTCATGTTGCCCCCCAAGAGAATCCCGGATGGAACCGGTTTCGTTCGATCCGCTTCGCGTGAAGCGGCGACTCACAAGCCCGAGCAGAAGCTCTTTTGCAGAGGATCGGCAGGACCTTCGCTCTTTTTGAAAGGTTTCTTCGCATGGGCCCGCGGGAGGGTAGGATGGACGAGAGGGGAAGACAGCGCCTTTCGGCGGCCGGGGGCGGAAACCAAGGACGCAACCGGTTGACTTTATTGTGGTTGTCTTTCCTTCGGGGTTGCGGGCCCGACGGGGATGCGATCGCGGGACGGGGGCGCCGGGGCGCCCATCCTCGGGGGGACGCCGCGCCCGAATCGTCCCGGACTTCCCCGGCACCGCCGGGCCCCGAAACTCCTCGCACCCCCGGCCCACATGGGCTATCCCATTGATTTTCAAATAGAAATCCGCGGTGCAGGTGTGGTAAGATTGACTCGAAAAGAAGGGAACCCATCGGCGACGCGCACGATCGGCGCGCGAGGGAGCCGCGGCGTCAGGGAGGACGCGCGGTTTCTTCATGCATCCGATTGTCTCCCCCCGCGCGCGATGGGTGCCTCCGCTCCCGGCCGGCGGAGGGAGTTGGGTCACCTTGCTTCCTTTGGAGGGGAAGAACGATGCGTCTCCGTAATAGTCTGATGCTCGGAGTGCTGCTCGCCCTAATCGGCGCGGGCGCGGCCGTCGCGGCCGTTCACCCGATCCCGCTCGCGGCGGAGGAGTCCGCTCTGGCTCTTGTCGAGCAGACGCGGGACGGGTTCCGGTTCCGCGTGGAGATCGGTGAGCTCTCCGGTCTCGACGTGGAGACTCCGGCAGGAACCTTCACGCAGCTACTGATCACCGGATTCCACTCCTCGAAGAAAGTCGGCGAGCCGGAGCTGCCGATGATGAACCGGCTGATCGAGATTCCGTACGGCGCCTCGCCCCGCGTCGAGGTTGTGTCCGTTCAAAGCCGCACGATCCGTCTTGCGGATTTCGGAATCCTGCACCGCATCCTGCCGGCGCAGCCGAGCTTGTCGAAGAGCGAGGACCCCGCGAACGTTCCTTTCGCGTTCAACGAAGGAAGCTACCTCGTCGACCGTGTCGCACAAGAACTCGTGCGGACCGAGGATCTCGGATTCCTCCGCGCCGTTCGAATCGGGCGCGTCGAGGTCTCGCCGGTCGAGTACTTCCCGCAGCGGGGCGAGATCGTCGTGCACGAAACGATCGAGTTCCGCGTGACCTTCGAGGGCGCGGACCACGCGGCGGGAGACGCACTCAAGGCGCGGCTCTGGAGCCCGTTCTTCGAGCCGGTCTACGGACAGCTCGCCGGCTACCAGACGCGCACTCCCCACGACGACCATCCGGATCACGTCCGCGACGTCGTGACCTACGTCATCATCACGCCCGCGCAGTTCGAGGCGACCCTGCAGAACTTCGTCGCGTGGAAGACCGAGCGCGGCTTCGTGACGGTCGTCGGCGTGATCGGCTCGCCCGAGGTCGGAACCACCACGACGTCGATCCAGTCGTACATCCACGGACTCTACAACAACCCGACCCCGGAGCGGCCCGCTCCGAGCTTCGTTCTCTTCGTCGGCGACGTCGAGCAGTGCCCGACCTTCACGATGAGCGGCGACGCGACCGACCGGCCTTACTGCGAGATCACCGGCGACATCGCGCCCGAGATCTACTACGGCCGCTTCTCCGCCACGAACACGTCGCAGCTTCAGGCGATTATCGACAAGACGATGATGTACGACCAGTTCACCATGCCGAACCCGGCCTACCTCGGCGAGGTCGTGATGATCGCCGGCATGGACGGCTCGTACGGCCAAGTTTGGGCGAACGGCCAGATCAACTACGGAACGACGCATTACTTCAACGCGGCGCACGGCATCCTGAGCCATACGCACCTCTATCCCCAGTCCGGCGGCCAGGCCGCGCAGATCGTCCAGGAAGTGTCGAACGGCTGCGCCTACATCAACTACACCGCGCACGGGAGCACGACCTCCTGGTCCGACCCGTCCTTCACGCAAGCCAACGTCCGCAACCTCCAGAACAACGGCGAGTACTGCCTGGCGGTCGGCAACTGCTGCCTCACGAGCAGCTACCAGATCAGCGAGTGCTTCGCCGAGACGTGGCTCCGCGAGGCGAACAAGGGCGCGATCGGCTACATCGGCGGGAGCAACTCGACCTATTGGAACGAGGACTACTGGTGGGGCGTCGGCTACGGCACCGTCGTGCAGTACCCCGTGTACGAGAACTTCGGCATGGGCGCCTACGACGGCCTTTTCCACGACCACGGCGAGCCGATGACCAAGTGGTACGTGACGAACGACGCGATCATCTTCTGCGGCAACCTCGCCGTCATGCAGTCCGGTTCGTCGCGGATCACGTACTACTGGAACATCTACAACCTGATGGGCGATCCGTCGCTCTCCACGTATCTCGGCGTGCCGACAGAGAACGCCGTTGTGCACCTTCCGATTCTCTACACGACCTCGCCGTCGTTCGCGGTCGACGCGGCCCCGGGAAGCTACTGCGGCCTCACGCAGAACGGCGCGATCGTCGGCGCGGGGACCGTGGACGAAAGCGGATCGCTCGAGATGGATCTCTGGGATCTACTGACGCCCGGCACCGCGCGCCTCGTCGTGATGATGCAGAACAAGGAGCCGTACATCACGGATATCCCCGTCATCGTGCCGGCCACCATCCTGATCGATCCGGACACGATCACCGCGGCAGTCGAGACGGAGATCGTCGTCACGGTTCTCGAGGCGGACGGCATCACGCCGAAGCCTGGGATCAACGTCTGGGCGGACGGTCTCGGCTACCTGACGACCCCGATCGCGACCGACGCCGAGGGCGTGTGCACGCTCGTCGTGAACTACCCCTACGGCCCGTCGCTCGACATCATCGGCAAGGATCCGGCCGAGACGTGGAACCTCTTCCGCGAGCCGATCGTCGTTCTCGCCGGGACGATGACGAATCCGAATCTCTGGGTGACCACGGAGATCGGCCTCTCGGACACGTTCGCGCTGAACCTTCCGGGTGTTCTCCACATGAGCGTGGGAGGACACCACACGACGACGCTCTTCGCGATCCTTCCCAACGGGACAGAGCTCCAGACCGCGGAAACAACGATGGAGATCACGCCGGCCGCCGCGGGAGCGATCACCGGCGCGATCGCGATCAGCGGATTTAACCTTTATACAGAAACCTTCCCGATCATCGAGGCGTACGGAACCCTCGCCGGGCACGTCGACGCGGCCGGCTCGCCCGCCATCGGCGCGGTGGTCAAGGGCTTCGACATGGACATGATCGAGAAGTGGAGCGCCGCCGCGAACTCCTCCGGCAACTACGACGTCGGCGAGGAGATCCTCGTCGCGCCGTACATCGTGACGGTCGATTACTTCGGCTACCTGCACTACCAAGACACGATCTTCGTGAACTATGGGGCGAACACGCACAACATCGACCTCGTCGCGGCGCCGAGCGGCGTTCTCACGGGCATCATCACCGACGAGGTGTCCGGAGATCCTCTCGAGGCGAGCGTCAAGGTGTATCGCAGCGACAACATGTCGCTTTACACGCAGACCGTGAGCGACTCGGCGACCGGCGCGTACACGACCTCGTCCCTCCCCTACTTCGATTACACGGTGGTCGTGAAGGCGTTCCGCCACAAGACGCTCACGATCGGCATCACGATCGAGGAGCCGCTCGTCGAAAAGGACTTCGTTCTCGAGCCGACCGTGGGCGACATCCTCGTGCTGAACGACGGGGCGAAAGGCGCGTACAACCCGCCCAAGACCGAGGAGAAGACGGGAGCGGTGATCGCCGACGGCTATCTCTCCGACGATTGCAAGGCGGCCGCGGATATCGTCGCGGACCTCGAGGACATCGGCTACTCGGTGACCCTCGAGGCGGCGACCGCGAGCGATCCGGGAACCTGGCCGAACTACGACCTCCTCATCCTCACGACCGGGAGCAACACGGAGCCGATCACGAGCGCGACGCTCCGGTCGAACATCGAGAGCTACGTGCTCGCCGGCGGGCACATCCTCGTCGAGGGAGGCGAGATCGGCTACGACGCGGCCTCGTATCCGGCGTATCCGACCTTCGCGACGAACGTCCTCCACACAAACGACTGGAACCACGACCAGAGCGGCAACGTGACGGTCTCCGACCCGACTCACTACGTGATGAGCGTGCCGAACGCCATCCCCGGGACGATCACGATGAGTTACTCGGCCTACGGAGATCAGGACGCGATGGTCCCGCTCCCCGACGCGCGCAGGATCGCGTCTTGGTCGATGTATCCGACCGACGCGAGCATCATCGTGTACGACACGAACCCGGCCCCCGAGGGCGGCCAGATCGTCTTCTTCTGCTTCAACTACTCCACGATGGACGCCGCGGTTCGCCCGCTCCTTCTCGAGAACGCGGTGAACTGGCTCATCACGCCGGAGTTCGGCAATTGCTCCGTCTCCGGAACCGCGATCCTCGCCGGGCAGTCGGATCATTCCGGCATCAAGGTCTCGGCGATTCCGAACGGCGGGTATGTCTACACAGGACCGACCGGCGCGTACGAGCTGACCGGTCTCTTCGCCGGAACGTACAACATCGTCGCGACCAAGACCGGTTGGGCGACCGACGCGGAAGAGGTGTCGCTCGCCTCCGGGCAGCACATGACCGACGTCGATTTCGTCCTCACGCCGACCGCGACGGACGATTTCTGCGAAAGCCCGAACCTGTCGATTCCGGACAACAACCCGGCCGGCGTGCGAGACACGATCCACGTCGTTTCCAAGACGGCCACGGTGAGCGACATCGAGGTGTTCGTGGACATTCTTCACACGTACATCGGCGACCTCATCGTCAACTTGACCTCGCCGGGCGGGACGAACGTCGTCCTGCACAACCGGTCGGGCGGAAGCGCGGACAACATCTACGGGTGGTATCCGACGCAGCTCACCCCCGCCGGGAATCTCGACGACTTCATCGGCGATCCAATGAGCGAGATGTGGATCCTTCATGTGTCGGATAACGCCGGGGCGGATCTCGGCACGCTCCGGACATGGTGCGTCCGCATCACCCACGGCATCGAAACCGGCGTCGCGGGCGACAAGCCGGGCGTGCCGAAGGCGCTCGCGCTGAAGGGGAACGTCCCGAACCCGTTCAATCCCTCGACGACCATTCTCTTCGACCTTCCGGAGGCGGCTCCGCTCACGCTCGCCGTCTACGAGCCTTCGGGGCGGAAGGTCGCGACGCTCCTCTCCGGGCGGATGGAAGCCGGGAGCTATCAGGTGCGGTGGATGGGAATCGACGACGAAGGAAAGACGGTCGGAAGCGGCGTCTACTTCTACCGGCTCGAGGCGGCGGGCAAGGCGCTCACCGGGAAGATGGTGCTGGTGAAGTAGAACCGCGGGGTCTTTCGTGGGTTTCGGGAGAGCCGGCTGCCGCGGCGACATGAGCGCGGCAGCCGCTCCCCGTTTCAAGGAGAGCAGTATGCGCAAGGATTCGACCGGACAAGCTCCCCCGCTTGCTCAGACCGTCATCGCGTTCGCGATTCTTCTCGCGGCCCTTCCGTGCGGCGCGCGGGCGGACGCGATTCCCTTCGACGCGGCGGGGCTTCCTCTCTGGGAGATCCGCGTGTACGACGACTTCCCGGTGCGGCTCGAGGTCGGGAGCTTCGAAGACCTCGATGTCCTGTTGAAAGCGGCACCCATCGCGTACTTCGACCGGGAGCACATCCGAATCGTGCGCGAAACCGAGGATTCCTACCGTCTCGAGATCGAGACGCGCGTCACGGATGCCGAGGCGCGCGCGCTCGTGAGGGCGGGCTACGCCTACGAGATCCTCCCCGACATCGAGCAGGAAGCGCGCCGCGCGATGGAGGCCGTCTGGGCGGAGCAGGCGCGCGAAGGGGGCGATCGTCTGAAGTTCGGCGAGCGGGGCGTCTATCATACGTATGCCCAGATCGGCGAGATCCTCTATCAGGCGATGATCGACCATCCCGCGATCGCCGACACCTTCATCATCGGAAACACCGTTCAGGGGCGACCCATCTACGGAATTCGAATCTCCGACAACGTGGGGAGCGAAGAGGCGGAGCCCGAGGTTCGTCTTGCGAGCACGATGCACGGCAACGAGCCCCCGGGTCTCGAAATGCTCCTCTATCTCGTCGAGTTTCTGACGAACGAATACGGCACCGATTCGGACGCCGCGTTCCTCGTGAACAACTTCGAGCTCCACATCATCCCGTGCATCAACCCGGATGGGCGCATCGCGGGCACGCGCTACAACGCGAACGGCGTCGACCTCAACCGGAACTTCCCGGTCCCCGACGGATCGATCGGCGACGACGGCACCTACACCGAGCAGATCGAGACGATCCACTTCAAGAACTACGGCTACGACCACCACTTCGTGATCAGCGAGAACGGGCACAGTGGGGCGCTCGTGGTGAACTATCCCTGGGACTACACCTACACGCTCGCCCCCGACAACAACGCGATCATCAAGATGAGCCTCGAGTACTCGACCTACAATCTGCCGATGTACAACGGCTCTTTTTCGCAGGGGATCACGAACGGCGCCCAATGGTACGTGGTGAAGGGGAGCCTGCAGGACTGGTCGTATCACGAAACCGGCGCGATCGACGTCACGATCGAGTACAGCAACTCGTTTCAGCCGCCGGCGAGCGCGCTCGACTCGCTCTGGACGATCGACAACAAGCAGAGCTTCATCCACTTCATCAAGTCGGCGCGTTACGGCGTGAACGGAATCGTGACCGGATCGGACACCGGGCTCCCGCTCAACGCGGAGATCACGGTCGCCGGAATCACCAAGCGGGTCCTCACCGATCCCGATTTCGGCGACTACTACAAGCTCCTCGACACGGGAACGTACGACATCTCCTTCGCCGCCGCCGGCTACATCACGAAGACACACTACGGCGTCTCGGTCGTTTGGGGAACGCCGACGGTCTTGAACGTCGCGCTCGATCCGATCGCCTACGGGGACGTGTCCGGATATGTGCGCGAGGTCGGAGGCGGCGCCGGCCTCACCGCCACGATCGAGATCCGCACCTATCCGGGGAACCAATACGTGACGACCGTTCAGTCGAGCGCGGCGAACGGCGGCTATTACACGGTCAACCTCATGTACGGGGAGTACAAGTTCCGCGTCTCCGCGACCGGCCACACGACCGAGGAGCGCGTCGTGACCGTGGACGAGCCGTCGGAGACGCAGGACTTCCTTCTCGGCATCGTTCAGGAGGCGATCCTCTTCCAGGATGATTTCGAAGGCGGCGCCGCGAAGTGGATCGGGGATTGGGCACTCACGACCGAGTCGAGCCACAGCCCGTCCTACTCGATGACCGACAGCCCCGGCGGGAACTACCCGGCGAACGACAGCTCGGTTACTGCGATGGCGTACTCCGTCGACCTCTCGTCCGCGGAGAGCTGCTCGCTCTCCTTCTGGGCCAAGTGGGTGATCGAGCTGAACTGGGACTGCGTGAAGCTGCAGATCTCGACGAACGGCGGCTCGACGTGGACTTCGGTCGCGACGAACTACACGCAGCCCGCCAGCGGCCAGGGGAAGCAGAAGCCGAGCGGATCGCCCGTGTTCGAGGGAACGCAGACCGCGTGGGTCGAGAACCGGGTCGATCTCTCGCCCTGGCAGACGGCGTCGGATGTGCGGTTCCGGTTCGTTCTTCTCAGCGACGGGTCGACGCAGAAAGACGGTTTCTACTTCGATGATTTCGTCATCAAGGGCGTTCAGGTGGTCGTCGGCGTCGTGGGCGCGCCCCCGGCCGCCACGCGCCTCATCGGAAACGTCCCAAACCCGTTCAACCCGACGACGTCGATTCGCTTCGACCTCGCGAGGGTTTCCGCCGTGGACCTTCTCGTCTACGATCCCGCGGGGCGTCTCGTGCGGACGTTGCTTTCCTCCGAGCGTCTCGGAGCCGGCGCGCACGCGGTCTCCTGGGACGGGAGAAACGACCGCGGCGAGGCGGTCTCCTCGGGCGTCTATCTCTATCGCATGACGGCGGACGGCACGGGCGCGACACGCAAGATGACGTTGATTCGGTAGGATTCGGGGGACACCCTGCCTATTTCATCGTGTCTCGCCGACAGAAACCCCCGCCGCAAGCCTCCGCGGCGGGGGTTTCGCTTGGTCCGTGGCGGGCCGCACGTCTCATCCTGTTTCCCGCGAAATAGGTATCGTGTCCCCCCAAACGAGCCGGACGAGCGGCGAGGAGGTGTCCGCCTTTCGCGGGCGGATCTCGATCCTCTCGATCTCGAGCGCCGCGGGTTCAATCGTCTCTTGCAGCCGTGTCGTCTCCTCCTCGAACTCCTTCTCGAGCGCGGCCAGCTTTTCGAGGAGAGCCTCCCGGCTTTCCATCGCGCGCGCGACATCCCCTTTCTCGCGCGCGGCGCGACCAATCCCGCGGGCGGCGGTCGTCGCGCGCCCCACGTTCCCGGCGCTCACGATCTTCCGCCCGAGCATCGCGCCGAGAAGCGTCGCGCCGAAGGAGATCGCGCTTTGCACTCTCTGGCTCTTGTATTGCGCATCCTCGCGCTTCACTCTCTCCTCGGTCGCGCGGATTCTCTCCTCGAGCTGCGCGAGCCTGGGAGCGTAGCGCGCGCGAAGCTTCTCGACCTCCGCGTCCCTCTTCTCACGCGCCGTTTGCGCGAGGCGCGCGCGGAAATCGCGCTCCGTCTCCTCCGGAGAGGAGACCGCGCCGAACGCCGCGCTTCTCCACACCGCGCAGGCCTCCGAACGGTAGAGGAAATCCACAAGAGCCTTCGTCCATCGGAGATAGCTTCTTGAAGACGCGGCCTCCCCGGGAAGCAGAGCGAAGCGCCCCCGCGGATCCGGCTCCATGACAAGTTCCGCCTCGCCGATCGAGATCGCCTCGGAAAGCGCCCAAGGATCCTCCGGGCTCCCACCGAGCGGCGCGAGGCGAGCGACCTCTCGCCATCGATCGACCCCCTCGCGCTTCGACACGAAGTGAACCCTCGCCGTTCCGAGGAGCGCAGGATGGTAGACGAAGCTCTCCTTTTCCGCGAGCGGACGCGCGGGGGCAATGAAGAAATCCTTGATGCCCGGACCGAGCACCGGGCGGCTTTCCCCGGAAACGACGGGCTCGGCCCGCGACGTTCTCGCCTCGGCTTGCGGCGCGGGAGCCGGCGGAGCAAGCGGAACCTTCCTTTCATTCATCAACCGTTCGATCTCGACCCGGGAGAGAGGGCCCCGCAAGTAGGAGAGCGCCCATCGGGATTGAAAAACGACCGGCCGGTCGTCGTGCACGTTGTTCATGAGAAAGACGCGGCTCTTCAGCGCGGAGAGCGTCCGGTCGATCGCCGCCCGGTCCATCCCGCCCGCGGCCGCCGTCGCCCCCTCCAATCCGTCGAGGACTTTCTCCTTGTCGCGCTCGGTTTGCAGGCGCCCGAGGAACCACGTCCCCGCGTTGGAAAGACCTTTGTAATCCAGATCGACCGGATTCTGCGTCGCGAGCACGCATCCGAGACCGAACGCGCGCGCCTGTTTGAGAAGGGTGAGCATCGGCGTCTTCGAGGGCGGGTTCGCGGTCGGCGGGAAATAGCCGAAGACCTCGTCCATATAAAGGATCGCCCGGAGCGACGAGGTTCCCGGCTGGGTGCGGATCCACGCGAGAACCTCGCCGAGGAGCATCGTCGTGAAGAACATCCGCTGCGGGTCCGGAAGGTGCGCGAGCGAGAAGATCGAGATGCGCGGCTTCCCTTCCGGCGTCCAGAGAAGACGCGGGATGTCGAGCGGATCTCCGTCCATCCACGCGGCGAAGCCGGGCGAGGCGAGAAGATTGTTCAGGCCGAGCGCGAGATCGAAGCGGTCCTTCGACGGGAAGAACGACTCGACGTCGAGCACGCCGACCCTCTCGAAGGGCGGAGAGCCGATCTCGCGGATGAGCGTCGAGAGCTCGAGGCTTCGACCTTCGTTCCACGCGCGCTGCAGGATGTGCGAGAGAAGGATGTGCTCGCGGCTTCGCATCGGATCGGCGGCGACTCCGAGGAGCGCGAGAAGGCCGGAGACGGTCGCTTGGACCCGCTCGACGACCGCCTCGGCGTTCGAGAGGAGGGCGGGGGGCGGGGCGGCGAGCGAGCGAAGAATGCTCACCGGAAGTCCCGCGCGGCTCCCCGGCGTGTAGATCGCGCGCTCCGCCGAGTCCAGGAAGCGCGCGACGCGCGCCCCGTCCTGATCCCACGCGGCGAGTCCCTCTTTCCACATGGCCGCGACCTGCTCGGCGTAGGCGGCGCTCGAAAGACCCTTCCGCCGCGCCTCTCCCTCGTCCAGCCACGGCTCGAAGTCCGAAGCTCGAAGCTCCGGAAACGCGAGCAGAAGGTTCCCGAGATCCCCCTTCGGATCGATCGCGAGAACGGGGATTCCGTCGATGGCCGCTTCCTCGATGAGCGAGAGGCAGAGCCCGGTCTTCCCGCTCCCCGTCATGCCGACGCAAACCGCGTGCGTCGTGAGATCGCGAGAATCGTACAGAAGCGGCTCGCCCGTGCGGCCGGTTTCGGGATCGACAGTTCTTCCGAGGTAAAAGACTCCGAGCTTCTCGTAGGATTGCACGGCTCCCTCCCCGCGACCCTCTCGCGCGCAGGATCGCGCGGCCCCACAATAGCAGCGTCCCCGCGCCATCCGCAACCGTCCGGGCGCGCCGCGGGCGCTCCTTTGTCGCGCCCATGGCCTCCGAGCTTGGTCGGGCGTCTGTGAGACCTTTCCGGCAGATTCCGCGGGGCGTCCCCGGGGGCGGCCGAACGAGGTGTGGGCCCCTCGATCAAGGGGCCCACCACTTATTGCACCGAAGCTTCTCGGTTTCTTGTTCTATTTAATAAGAATCATCTTTCCGGCGGCCCGGAGATTCTTCGCCTCCGCCCGATAGAAGTAGACGCCGCTCGGAACCGGCGCGTCCCTCTCGTCCGTGCCGTCCCATGTCGCGCGCACCTCGCCCGCAGGTAGACGCTCTCCCGGAAGGAGGGTGCGCACGTGGCGTCCGCGCGCGTCCCAGACCTCGAGCCGAACCGGGCCGTCGAAGGGGAGCGTGAGGAGGATCTCGGTCGTCGGGTTGAACGGGTTCGGGCGGTTTTGGAGGGCGAGGCTTCGCGGAACGACCCCCTCCGCCGCGCCGGTCGCGGGCGTCACCGGCTCATAGAAGTACGCCGAGCCCGAGTTCGTCCCGTTGTCGTCGTTCATGTCGGCCGCGACCAGCGCGACCGACCCTTGGATCGCGACCGCGGCCCCGAAGTTGTCGTCCAGGTAGCCGTCAGACGCGTCGAGGCGCTCCACCTCCTGCCCCGTC
>JAGUYC010000154.1 GCA_020061515.1 Gemmatimonadota bacterium | reverse complement strand
GGCGCTCGCGGTGGCGGAGGGGGCGCGGAACCTCGCCGCGGTCGGGGCGGAACCTCTCGGGATGACCGACTGCCTGAACTACGGAAACCCCGAAGATCCCTTCGTGTATCAACAGTTCATCGAGGGAGTGGAGGGGATTCGCGAGGGCGCCGCCGCGATCGGGCTTCGCGGGCGGCCCGAGTGTCCGATCCCGATCGTGAGCGGGAACGTCAGCTTCTACAACGAGTCGGCGCGCGGCCGTTCGATCGCCCCCTCGCCGATTCTCTGCCTCGTCGGGCGCGTCCGGGACGCCGCGCGCGCGGCGACGATCGGCCTCAAGGGGATGGGTGGAAGGATCCTCCTCGTCGGGGAGCGCTACGATGATCTCGGCGGATCGCTCTTCCTTCGCGAGGTCCGCGGCCTTCTCGGAGAGAGGCCGCCGGCCTTTCGCGCGGCGGAAGAGCGCGAGGCGATTCATCTCGTGAGCCGCCTCGTCGAGGAGGGGCTCGTTCGCGCGGCGCACGACATCTCCGAAGGGGGGCTCCTCGGCGCTCTCGCGGAGATGATCGACGGGGCGGGCGATTCCCGAGTCGGCGCGGCGATCTCGATCGACGCGTTCGGCCGCGGGCTCCCCGCCGAGGTCCGTTTCTTCTCCGAGTCGGGCGGTTTCCTTCTCGAGGTCGAGGAGAAGGACGCGGAGAGGATCGTCGAGAGAGGCCGCCGTCTCGGAGTCCCGATCTTCGCGATCGGAACGGTCGATTCCACGGGACGCCTTCTCGTCGAGCGGGAGGGGAAAACGATCGTCGAGGTCGGGCGCGCCGCGATCGGCGAGGCCCGGCGCGCGGCGCTCTCCTCGATCTTCACGGGAGTTTGATGTGCGAAGCAAACGGGCCGCGGTGATCCGGTTCCCCGGCGTGAACTGCGAAGAGGAGACGGCGCGCGCGCTCCATCGGCTCGGCCTCGATGCGGACATCGTTCGGTGGAACGAGGGAGAGGGCCTTCTCGATTGCTACGATGGGTTCGTGCTTCCGGGCGGGTTCTCGTATCAGGACCGGGTGCGTGCGGGGGCGATCGCCTCGCGGGAGCCGATCCTCGAGACGATCGCTCGGGCGGCGGCGCGCGGGGCGCCGATCCTCGGAATCTGCAACGGCGCGCAGATCCTCGTCGAGGCGGGGCTCGTTCCGGGGCTCGACGGGGAGAGGATCGAGGCCGCTCTCGCGCCGAACCGGATGCCGCATCGGACCGGGTATCACTGCGCGTGGGTCGAGGTCGTGCACGAAGGGAAAGGGTCGTTTCTCGCGCGGGCGTTCGCGGAGGGAGAATCGTTCCCCCTTCCCGTCGCGCACGCGGAGGGACGGTTCGTCTCGCGCGAGGAGGGCTTCTTCATGAAGCTGCTCGAGCGGGGGCAGATTCCGCTCCGCTACGCGACGCCGGAGGGGAAGGCGACGGACGCGCACCCGTTCTGTCCGAACGGATCGACGCTCGGCGCGGCCGCCGTCGCGAACCGAGCGGGGAACGTGGTCGCGATGATGCCGCATCCGGAGCGGGCTGCGTGGCTCCATCAGGTGCCGGACGGCCTTCCATCCGTTTGGGGGAGGAAAAAGGCCCGCCTTCGTGACGGCGAGGGATCGCTCTTCGACGCGGGCCCGGGCCTTGCGGTGCTCGCCGCCTTCGCGGGAGCGGTGCGGGGGGAGATGCGATGAGCCGAACGCTCGATCTTCTCGTCCGTCTCCGCGCGGGGGATCTCGCCGCGGCGACGGCGGAGGAGACGATCCGGAGGCGCGTTCGGGGCGGGGAGAGGCTCGCCCGGCTCGACCGCTCGGATCTTTGGGAGTTCACCTATCAAGACGGAAACGATTTTCGCGAACGTCTGGAAGCGATCGTGCGCGAATCGAACCTGTTCGTGAACCCGAACAAGCATGTCTTCCGCTACGCGGAGGATTACCGGCGCGGTTGGCCGGAGGAGGGAGTCCTCGTCGTCGTGCGCGGGAAGGACGACCTCGAGGGGGCGGTCGCGGAGGAGACGCTCCGCGCGCGCGTTCGCCTTCCCGGACTCGAGCGGGTCCGCTTCGCGACGCTCTGGTTTCTCCGCTTCGCGGACGCCGGGGGGAGCGAGGCGCTCGCGCTCGCCGAATCGCTCGCCGTGGCGACGAGCCCGAAGGGCGGACTTCTCGTGAACCCGCACTATCAGGAATACACGATCGAGCCCGCCGAAACGGCGGAGGAGCCTGCGCGATGAGCGGTTGGCACGAGGAGTGCGGGGTCTTCGGCGTGATCGGCGTGCCGAAGGCGGCCGAGCTCGCCTACTTCGGTCTTTACGCGCTCCAGCATCGGGGGCAGGAGGGGGCGGGAATCGTCGCGTTCGAGAACGGGCGCCACCGCGTGAAGAGAGGCGGGGGCCTCGTCTCCGAGGTGTTCGACGCGGACGATCTGGCCGCGCTGGGGGGAAGTCTTGCCGTCGGGCACAATCGGTACTCGACGACCGGATCGTGCCGGCCGGAGAACCAGCAGCCGCTCGTCTCGCACTGCCTCGGCGGCGTGATCGCCCTCGCTCACAACGGAAACCTCGTGAACGCGTGGGAGCTCCGGCAGGATCTCGAACGCGAGGGTTCGATCTTTCAAACCTCAATGGATACGGAGGTGATCGTTCACCTGATCGCCCGCTCGCACCGAGAGACGCTCGTCGAGCGCGCGCAGGAGGCGCTCCGCTCGGTCCGCGGGGCGTTCTCGCTCGTCCTCTCGGACGGCCGGCGTCTCATTGCCGCGCGCGATCCGGACGGCTTTCGGCCGCTCTGCATCGGCCGAATCGGCGAGGGCTTTCTCGTCGCGTCGGAGTCGTGCGCCCTCGACATCCTAAACGCGTCCTATGTGAGGGAGATCGAGGCGGGGGAGATGGTCGTGATCGAGGCGGGAAGGATGCGGTCGATTCCGCTCGACGGGAAGCGCGACGCGCACCACTGCATCTTCGAGTTCATCTACTTCTCGCGCCCCGACTCGACGATCTTCGGCCACCCGGTCGATCCGGTCCGAAGACGTCTCGGACACGTTCTCGCCGACGCCTCTCCGGCCGAGGCGGACATCGTGATCTCCGTTCCTGATTCGTCCAACTCCGCGGCGCTCGGCTTCTCGGAACGCTCCGGCATCCCCTTCGAGATGGGCCTGATTCGGAATCACTATGTCGGGCGAACGTTCATCCAGCCGATCCAGCATCTCCGCGATCTTCGGGTGCGCGTCAAGTTCAACGCGGTAAGAAGCGTGCTCGAGGGGAAGCGGGTCGTTGTGGTCGACGACTCGATCGTCCGCGGAACGACGATGCGAAAGCTCGTGAAGATGATCCGAAACGCCGGCGCTTCAAAGGTGATCCTCCGCATCAGCTCGCCGCCGATCCTCTTTCCCTGCTTCTACGGAATCGACACTCCGACGCGCGGCGAGCTCATCGCCTCGACGCACACCGTCGAGGAGATCCGCAAGTACCTCGACGTCGACGGCCTCGCGTACCTCACGATCGAGAAGCTCAAAGAGGCCGCCCCGGCCGCGCTCGGCTACTGCACCGCCTGCTTCGACGGCGTCTACCCGATCCCCTTCTCGCACACGCCCTCGAAAGAGATCCTCGAGAACGGGGGAGATTGGGGACAGTCACCTATTACGAAGTGTGAAGAGCCCTGGTCTCCTCTATGATCGCGTGGGATTGGTCGAAATAGGTGACTGTCCCCAGGTTCCTTCGACATCGTGTGGTAGGATCGTCTCCATCGAAGAAGATGGAAAAGCCGAACGTTCAGCGTGAAATTCGTGCTTCGGGATTGCCTGCCGGCATGCGTCGAGTTGTCTTGGGCGGATCCCTACTCGGACCGGAAACGGAGGGTACTCCATGACGAAGCTGCCCACTCACATTTCTCAAGCCTTCTGGTGCAACCCGGAGAGGGGCAAGTACAAGTTTGAGAAGGCCCTCATCCCCGAGTTCAGCCAATTGAAGGAGGACGATTCCGGAAGGAAGGGCGACGACCACGCCGTCTCGTGACTGGACACGCTCTTCATGGGAGGGATCGTTCTACCCGGCACCAAGGGAGGGGACAAGAGAGCCCTCACGCTTCTCATCGCGGGTCCGCCCGGAACCGGCAAGAGCACGCTCGCGACTGAGCTTTGTTATCGGTGGGGGCTCCTGGATCCTCCGCGTCGGACGTAGTACGTGACGACCGAGGGCCACAGTCCCTGGATGATCGAGAACGCGAGGTCGTTCAACTGGAAGGACGTGGACCGAGTGTTCGGGTCCGAGGAAGACGAAGAACTTCAGGCCGTATCCATCTTCGAGATCCGAGAGAGGGAGGAGATCGAGAGATGGGAACCCGAGAAACAGCGGCGATACGCGGCGGCTCGCGATGTGTTGCTGCCGATTCTCGAGCTCCTCGGCTGGGGGGGGCGGGACATCCTCCCCACCTTTCCGGGAGGACCGGCTCCGCGAGGAGGGCGTCGCGGGGGGACGGCTTCCGACGTGATCGACAGCTTGAACACGATTCCCGAGGAGGAAGATCGGACCAAGATATTCCAGCATTTCCTCCACGTGGCAAGCATCGGCCCCAAGATCCTGATCGTGATTCTCGACTCCTCCCAGGAAAGCCGGGCGGCGGAGTTCTGGGAGTTCGCGAGCGATGTCGTTGTCCGGCTCGACCGTCGTTTCGTCTCAGAATACATGATCCGTACCTTCGAGATCTGCAAGGCGCATTACCAGGTGCACAAGTGGGGAAAGCACCAGCTCAAGATCTACGAACCGATGAGGATCGACGACCGAAAGTCCCCCGACCAGGAGGAGGCGTCCAAGCGGATGCGCTCCCACCCCTACCGGAAGGAAGGGGGGATCTTCATTTTCCCTTCGATCCACTACATCCTCTCCGAGTACAAGAGAAAGAGCCCCTTCATCAACCCGATCCCGCTGGGCTCGCCCGTCGAGAATCTCAATCGAACCCTCTACGGGGGTTTTCCGATGGGACGGTGCGTCGGGCTCATCGGAACGCGGGGAGGCCACAAGAGCCATCTGGGGTACTTGGAACTCCTTCACCGGATCGTCGGTTCTTCGAACGCGGACTCCGCCCACGCTCCCCGCAGAGGGCGGGACGTACGGCACAAGGCTCTGGTGATCTCTCTGCGGGACGACGAGGGGATGACCCGTCAGACGATGCAGAATATCCTCAGGCAGCACTGGCCGAATGAGTCGATCGATCTATGGGATTTGGAGAAGGAAGGATTGCTCGAAGTGATGTACTACCCGCCGGGCTACATCACGCCCGAAGAGTTCTTCCATCGTCTGCTGCTCAGCATCAAGTGGATGAACCGAGACGGCAACGGATCCCAGAGGCCTCACGTCACGCTCCTCTTCAACAGCCTGGATCAGCTCGCGTCGCGGTTTCCGCTCTGCGCGAGGGAGGAGATCTTTATCCCGGGGGTCATCCAGATGCTCTCCGCCGAGGGGGTGAGCAGCTTTTTCGTCGGCGCGAAGGAGGTCGGGCAGCCGGAGGAGTACTACGGACTGCTCTCGATGGCGGAGTTGATCCTTACCCTGGATCGAAAGTCCTTTAAGAAGGAGGAATACATCGGTCTCGTGCAAAGCGCGTTTGAAGAGAACTCGAGATCTCCCGAGTTCGCGCTAGCCGCCCGCAACTTCCCAAAGGAGCACAACGCGGTCCTGCTCGAGGTAGTCCGCTACGCCGGGGGTCAGGCGCCCGGGGCAAACGGGATCCTGGAGCTCGTGAACGAGGGGGATTTTCTCTTCCCTCTGTACGGTGGGCAGGGTCTTCTGTTTGTCCCAAGAACCGGCGCGCTTGCGCCCGAGACCTCGTCGCCGGAAGCGGAGGGAAAGGAGGCGGCGTCGTGAGAAGGGACGGAGAGAGGATCGGCACGGGGATCCGTGAGTTGTTGAGAATCCTTGGTTGGATCCTGTACGTCGTGGGCGCCCTCGCGGCGTTCTTTCTCATGGTCGCGATCTTCTTCATCGGGTTTCATGAGAGCGGTTGGGGAATCCTCGTCTACTTCGGTCGTGGAGCGGCAGAGCTTCACGGCATGACGCCCGAGTCGAAGGCGCTTTAGATGTGTCTCAAGGGCTTGGAGTTCTTCTTTCTGGCGCCGCTTGCTTATCTCGTTCTGCGCAGTCTGGTCGAGTACATACTCCTGATCGGGGAGGCCCCCCAAGCCCGCCGCGAGGCGGCGGTGGCCGTCCTCGGCGTGAAGGGCCTCGTCGTCGGCCTCATGATCGCCGCCTTGGCGACTGATCTCATCGGCCGCGCCCTGACCCGTGAAGGGCTTACCTATGAGATTGCGTTGAGCCAGACGGCGGTGATCGCGGTCCTCGGGGCGCACGTCTGCTTGCTCGAAAGGCTCGCGAAGGAGGAGGGGGGAGGGGCATCGAGGCGCCCGTCCCCCGTCCTACGCGTTGTGTTGCGCGCAGGATCGGGCGAGGCTCCGCCTCACACCGCCCGCATTGCCTCGCTCGCCCTTCGGCGGGCGGCGTGGCGGGCGGGGAAGAAGCCGCCGATGACGCCGAGAACGATCGACGCGAGGAATCCGGCGAGAAGGATCCCCGGCGTGATGCGGAACTGGAAGGCGACCTCGCTGAAGTTGGACCAGTTTGTGGTTCCGGTCGAGACGCCGTGGATCGGAAGGGCGAGGAGGCATCCGAGAACGCCGCCGATCGAGGAGAGAAAGATCGACTCGAGAAGGAACGAAACGAGGATGCTCCCCGGCGAGAAGCCGAGCGCGAGCATCACGCCGATCTCGCGGGTGCGCGCGCCGACCGCGGCGTACATCGTGTTCAGCGCGCCGAAGACCGCGCCCGCCGCCATGATGACGACGAGAAAGAGCCCGAGCGCGCGGATCACGTTCGCGAGCATCTCCGACTGCGCCGCGTAGAACGCGTCTTCTCGCTGGACGTCGACGCGAAGACGGGGATCGGCTTCGACCCGCTTCCGGAGGGCGTCCGCGAGCGCGGGATCGGCGAGACGAAGCGTCTGCGAGCTGAAGCCCATTCGGTCGAAGGCCGGCGCGAGCGTCTCGCGATCTCCCCAGATCTCCGACTCGAACCCCGTTCCTTTCGCCGTGAAGATTCCGACGACGGTCCAGTCGCGCGCGCCGAAGCGGACCGTCTCGCCGAGCCCGCATCCGGCGAAGCGCTCCGCGATCGGCTTCCCGACGACGACCTCGGGAGCCCCCTCGCGATGCCTCCGCCCCTCGACGATTCGCACCTCCGGCCGGAGAAGAAACGCGCGGTCGTCGGTGCCGCGCACGACGACGTTCGACGAGGCGCGCGGATCGTTCCTCTTCAAGAGGTTCGTCACGACCACGACCTCGCTCGCCGCGAAGGGCCGCCCGTCCGAGAGGCGCGCGATCTCCGGGCCCGCCTCGAGGATCCGTCCGGTCGCGCGGGAGAATCCGGACATCACCTCGCTGTTCGATCCGGCGCGCGTCACGATCGCGTTGTCGGCGCGCCCCGTCGTGACGAGCGCGTGGCGGAACCCGTTCGCGAGGGCGAGCGTGAGGACGAGGACCGCGACCACGAGCGCGATCCCGCCCGCCGTCATGAGCGTGGCGGTCCTTCGCACGAAGAGGTTGCGGAGGTTGTACCGAATCGGAACGGCCATCGCTCACCCCGCGTGGCGAAGCGCGTCGACGACGCGAAGCCGAAAGGCGTCGGCCGCCGGAATCGCTCCGGAGAGAAGCCCCATCGCCGCGGCGATGCCGAGGGCGCGCGCGATCGTCCCCCCGGTGACGACGAAGCTCGGGAAGAATCCGCCGGCGGTGAAGTGGCTCGCGTCGTACACAATGCGCGCGAGAGCGCTGCCAAGAATCCCGCCCGTGAGCGAGATGAGAAGCGACTCGGCGAGGATCATCGCGAGAACGGTGCCGTCGGGAAAGCCGAGCGCCTTCAGCACGGCGACCTCGCGCGTCCTCTCCCGAGCCGCCATCATCATCGTGTTCATCGACACGAGAAGGATCGCGATCACGATCGCGCTCCCGATCGCGAAGACGACCGCCCGGATGTTCCCGAGCATCGAAAGAAACCCGAGCTGGAACGCCTTCTCCGTTTCGGTCTTCGTCTCGGCGGGGCTGTTCGCGAAGGTCGCGTCGATCGTCCGCGCGACCTCGCCCGCCCGCGCCGGATCGGAAAGCTTGATCACGTACCAGCCGACCTGGTTGAAGCGCCCCATCCGCTCGTTCACGAGGTCCCAGCGCATGAGAAGGAAGTTCGTGTCGAGGTTCTTGGTTCGCGCCCGCGCGATCCCCCGCACCGTGAGGTCCCAGTTGCCGGGGAAGATCGTCCCGCGGAGGGTGATCGCGTCCCCTGCCTTGAAGCCGTACTTCTCCACGAGCTTCTCGCCGACGATGCAGGCGGTCCGCTCGCGGCGGAAGGCCTCGCGCTCCTCCGGCGTGGTCAGGTACTCGGAGTACATCGGAACGTACTCGTCCGCGTCGATCGCGTACTGCGCGAAGAAATGCCTCTCGTCGATGTAGACGCCGCCGAACCAGACGCCGTAGGCGACCGCCGACACCCCCGGAATCTGCGCCAGGCGGTCCTTGTACGAGAGCGGAAGGAAGAAGGTGAGCGACGTGGAGCGCCGCGCGATGAGGCGCGCCGCGTCGGCCGTCTCGAGGGACGCGTCGAAGCTCGTGATCACCGTCCGGATCGTGCAGAAGAGAAACATCGACACGAGAATGCTAAGGACGGTAAGGATCGTCCGCCGCTTGCTTCGGAGCGCGTTCCGAAGGATGAAGGGGAGAAAGCGCATCAGGTCCGATTCCGCCCGGCCGACTCGATGAGGACGCCCTTCTCGAGATGGAGGATCCGGTCGGCCCGCTCCGCCGCGTGCGGATCGTGCGTCACCATCACGATCGTCTTCCCGAACTCGAGGTGGAGCCTCTGGAGGAGCCCGAGCACGTCGCTCGCGCTCCCGGCGTCGAGGTCGCCGGTCGGCTCGTCCGCCACGAGGAGGGTCGGATCGGTGACGACCGCCCGCGCGATCGCCGTCCGCTGCTCTTCTCCGCCGGAGAGCTGGCGCGGGAAGTGGTCCATCCGGTCGCGAAGCCCGACCACCTCGAGCGCGGCGAGAACATGCTCGCGCCGCTCCTTCCGCGTGAGCCCGGTGAGAAGAAGGGGAAGCTCGACGTTCTGGAACGCGGTGAGGACCGGAATCAGGTTGTAGGATTGAAAGACGAAGCCGATGTGCCGCGAGCGGAAGGAGGCGAGCGCCGATCCGTCGAGGTCGCCGAGGTCGATTCCGGCCACGACGACGCGCCCCTCGGTCGGCAGATCGATCCCGCTCACGAGGTTCAGGATCGTCGATTTTCCGCTCCCGGAAGGTCCCATCAGCGCGAGGAACTCGCCCGCGCGTACTTCGAGGTCGAGCCGGAAGAGGACCGGAACCTCGATCGCGCCCCGCCGGTAGACCTTGGTCACTCCCTCGAGGCGAATGATGGGGTCCACCGCGGCCGCCTCACCGCGCGGCCGGCTGCGCGCGCATTCCCTTCCGCATCCGCGGCGCCGGCTCTACGACAACCTGGTCCCCTTCGTTGAGACCTGAAAGAAGGGCGACCGTCCCATCCTCGAGCGCCTCGCCGATCGAGACGTCGACTGACTCGAGCTTCCCCTCGCGCACGATCCAGACGAACGATCTTCCGTTCCGCTCACGCACGGAGGATGCGAGAATCGCCAGCGTCTTCTTCACGACGACGATCTCTTCGGTCGGCCTCCGCTCCAGAAAGGTCACTTGGACGCCGAGGTCGGGGCGGATCCGGTCGTCCAGGGCGAGGAAGCGAACGCGCACGGGGATCGTCGCCTTGTCCCGATCGGCGGAGGGGTAGATCGCGCGCACCTCGCCGGGGAAGTGGACCTCCGGATACGCGTCGAGCACGATGTCCGCCGGTTGCTCGACGAAGAGGCGGGCGATGTATGCCTCGTTGCAATCGACCCCCGCCTCGAGCGTGTGAAGGTCGGCGATCGTGACGACCGCCCCCGCCCGCGCCGTGCTGCTCGTCATGATCGGGCCGACGATCTCCCCGACCTCCGCGTCCTTTCGAAGGACCACTCCATCGAACGGAGCGGTGATGCGGGTCTTGTCGAGCTAGATCGGAAGAGC
>JAGUYC010000247.1 GCA_020061515.1 Gemmatimonadota bacterium | reverse complement strand
CGCTCCCGCACGCGCGCGGCGCCACGCTCCTCACGATCCCGGCCGGAACCCCGGTCGCCGCGGACGAGATCCGCTCGCTCCTCGGCGAGATCCGGCGGGGATCCGATCTCGTGGTGGGCTGCCGTTCCGGAAAGGCCGGCTCCCTTCTCGAGCGGATCCCGCTCTCGATCTACCGTGGGATCGCGCGCCGCGCGACGGGAGTTGCGTTCCGCGATTTCGCGAGCGGAGTTCGCGCCTTCCGCCGCGAGGTGACGGAGGAGATCGCCCTCTACGGCGAGATGGTCCGGTTCCTTCCGATCCTGGCGGCGGGACGCGGATATCGCATCGCGCAGATCGGGATCGCCGGAACATGGCCGCGCCCGACGGGAGGCGCGCGCGCGCGCTTCCAGCCGATGACCTATGTCCACCGCGTGCTCGATGTCTTGACGCTCTACTTCCTCCTCCGTTTCATGAAGAAGCCGCTCCGATTCTTCGGTCTTCTCGGCGTGATTCTGCTCCTCCCCGGCGTGCTGATCACTCTCTATCTCTTCCTCGTCCGCGTCCTCCTCCAGCAGGGGATCGCCGGCCGCCCGCTCCTCCTCCTTGGCATCCTGCTCATGGTGCTCGGCGTGCAGACGATCTCGATCGGCCTGATCGGCGAGATGATCATCTTCACGCACTCGCGCGAGACCCGGGACTACAGCGTTCTCGAGGTCCTCGAGTGATGAAGGTCCGCCTTCTCGAGCGCGGCGAGGAGGAAGCATGGAACCGTTTTGTCGACGAGCGCACTGGGAGCCTCCTCGGTCACCGTGCGGCGTGGCGGGATGTCCTCGCGGAGAGCCTCGGCCACGAGCCGTGCTATCTCGTCGCCGAGGAAGCGGGCGCGATCTGCGGGGTTCTTCCGCTCGTGCGGGTCGCGGGGATCATCGGCGGGAGAGCGCTCGTGTCGCTTCCGTGGCTCGACGCGGCCGGTCCCCTCGCCGCGGACGAAGAGACGGAGGTCGCGCTCGTTCGCCGCGCGGTCGAGATGGGACGCGAGACACGCTGTTCCTACGTCGAGATTCGAACGTTGAAGGAGCTTCCGGAACCCCGTCCGGTGCGGGCGTCGAAGGTGATCCTCGTCCTCCCGCTCGACGAACCGGAGCGGATGTGGAAGGCGTTCGACGCGAAGGTCAGGAACCAGATCCGCAAGGCGGAAAGAGAAGGGCTCGTCGGGGAGATCGCGGGCGAAGAGGGGATCGCGCCGTTCTACCGGGTCTTCTCGCGGAACATGCGGGATATCGGCGTTCCGGTCTGGGGAGAGGGCTTCTTTCGAAGCATTCTGCGGCGCTTCGAGGGCCGCGCGCGGATCGTCCTCGTTCGGCGGGACGGACACGCGGTGGGAGGAGCGCTCCTCCTCCATCACGGGGTGACGGCCGCCGTCCCGAGCGCCTCCTCGCTTCGAAGCGATTTCGCCCTCTGCCCGAACCATCTTCTCTATTGGACGGCGCTTCGCGAGGCGCGGGCTCTCGGGGCGAGCGTTTTCGATTTCGGGCGATCGACGCCGGGGAGCGGAACGTTTCGATTCAAGGCGCAATGGGGAGCCGAGGCGAGGGCCTGTTTCTGGCACTACGCGCTTCTTCGGATCCGCGACGTGCCGGAGAAGAGCACCGGTAGCCCGCGCCTCCGTTGGGCGGTCGAGGCGTGGAAGAGGCTTCCCGTCCCGATCGCGAACCGGATCGGGCCGATGATCGTGCGGAGGATCCCATGAACGGGAGAGAGGCGGGCCGGACGCGAATGAGCGGCCCCGCGAGGCCGGTTTGGATCTTCGTGGTGCTCCTCGCGATCGCCGCGGCCGCCTCGGCGATCCTCTTCCTTCCAGCGGCCATCGGCTTCGCGGCCGCGCTCGCCCTCGTCCCCTTCCTCGCGATCGCGCTCGGCGTCCTTCGGCGGCCGTATCTCGGCGTCCTTCTCATCTTCATGCTCGAGTACGTTCGCCCGCAATCGTTCGTCGGGGCGCTCCAAGCGCTGCGCTTGCCGCTTCTCGCGAACAGCGGGCTCCTTCTCGTCCTCCTCGTCCGCGTGATCCGCGACCCGAAGCACTTGATCGTGTGGCCCCGGCAAGCGACGACCCTCGCCGTTCTTCTCGCGTTCATGGCGCTCTCCGTGCTCACGTCGAGGAACAATTACTGGGCCTTCCAGGAATTCCGCGTGATGATCACGATCGTGATGCTCTTTCTTCTCACGGTGAACTACGTGGACACTCCCGCGCGCATCCGGGGTCTCATCGGGCTTCTCGTCGTCGCGCACCTCTTTCTCTGCGGCAAGGGGGCGTATCAGTACCTCGTCGGAAACCCATGGGGAACGACCGGGAGCGTCGGAGGGAGCTTTCTTGGAGACGAAAACGATTTCGCTCTCGCCCTCGTGGTGATCTTCCCGTTCGCGTACTTCGCGGTCGCCTCGGCCCGAACGGCGGGCCGCAAGATCCTCTGGACGCTCATCGCGCTCGCCTTTCTCCTCTCGATCGTGCTCACGATGTCGCGGGGCGGTTTTGTCGGCATCTCCGTCACGCTGATCGCGTGCTGGCTCCGAAGCCGGAGGAAGCTCCTCGGGGCGCTCGCTCTCGCGTTTCTCGTCGGGACGGTCGCGCTCATCGCCCCGTCGCGGTACTTCGACGAGATACGCACGATCCAACACACGGACGAGGGGACGGCGCACAAGCGCCGCGAGTACTGGATGGCGGGGATCCGGATGTTTGCAGAGAACCCGCTGATCGGCGTGGGGCCCGGCAACTCGCCGCTTCTCATGCCGCAGTACGTCGACCTGCCGCACGAAGGGAGGCATTGGGGGCGCGCAATGCACGGAACCCTTCCCCTTCTTCTCGCCGAGATGGGGACGATCGGCTTTCTCATCTACGGCGCGTTCTTCCTCCAAAGCGCGGGCGATCTTCGGAGAAGCTGGCGCGAGCGCGGGAGCGGTCCGGAGCGGCGGCGCTTCGTCGAGTACATGGCGAACGCGACCGGGGTCTCGATCGTCGGGTATCTCGTCACCTCGACGTTCCTCTCCGCGCTCACGTATCCGCACCCCTATGTTCTCGCGTCCTTTTGCGTCCTCCAACGACGAATCGCGCGCGGCATCGACGAGGAGACGTCCGCATGAAGCGCCGCCTCCCGCCGGCGGGGCTTCCGCTCCGCGCCTCGGACGTGATCGGCGCGCTCTCCGGCTGGACGCGTCCGCGGGAAATGCAGGAAGCGCTCGAGAGGGAGCTCGCCGGTCTCTTTCCGGGAAAGCTCGCCCGAGGGACGATCTCGGGACGCGCGGCTCTCTTCCGAGCCTTTCGTCTCGCGCGGGAGGAACGCCCGGCCGCGGACGAGGTCGTTCTCGGCGGCTACACGTGCTGGTCCGTGGCGGCGGCGGCGGCGAGGGCCGGTTTCCGGCTCCGATTGATCGATCTCGATCCGGAGACGCTCGACTTCGACGCCGAGAGCCTTTTGACGTTCGACCCATCCCGCGTGGGCGCGATCGTCACGCACCATCTCTTCGGCTTGCCGAACGACCGCGGGGTTCTTCTTCGCGCCGCCGCGCGCGCCGGCGCTTTTCTCATCGACGACGCGGCGCAGGCCTTCGACGCGGAGGAAGGGGGGACGCTCGTCGGCGGGGCGGGGGACGCGGGGGTTCTCTCCTTCGGGCGCGGGAAGTCCCTTCCGGCCCTCGCGGGAGGCGTGCTTCTTCTCGAGCGAAAGAGCCCGCTCGCTCGGCGGGCGAACGACGACGACGCGATCGCGCGAGGCACCGCCGCTTTCTGCCGCGCCGCCGCGCACCGGGTCTTCTTCGGGCCGCGAGCGTACGCCTGGATCGCGGATCTCCCGTTCCTCCAGATCGGCGAGACGATTTATGACCCGACCTTTCGCATCGGAGCAATCGAGGGGTACACGGCTGCGCTCGCTTCCCGCGTCTTGAAGAATCGACGTGCGATCGCCGCGCGCCGCCGGGAGACGGCCGCCGCCTACGCGGCGCTTCTGCGCGATTCGGAAGGCCTTCATATCCCGATCCCGCGGCCCGGATCGGCGCCGGCGTACATCCGCTTCCCGGTCCTCGTGCCGCCGGAGAAGCGCGGGGAGATCGTTCGCCGGGGCCGGTCGCTGGGTGTGGCAACCTCCTATCCCGCGCCGATCGCGCGGATCCCGGACCTTCCGCGCGGAGCGCTCGCCGGAGAGCCTTCTCTCCCCGGATGCGAAGAGATCGCGCGGCGTCTCGTCACGCTCCCCACGCACCCGCTCGTGGCCGAGACGGATCGAGCGGCGATCGCCGCTCTTCTTCGAGAGGTGTGCGGATGAACGCCGCCGCGGTTCTTTTCTGGTTCTCGGCCGCGGTCGTCTTCTACGCGTATGCGGGATACCCGCTCGCGCTCCTTCCTCTCGCGCGCTTCTTCGGACGGCCGGTGCGGCGCGAGGACGCGACCCCTCCGCTCACGGTCCTCATCCCCGTCCACAACCAAGCGGATGCGATTCGACGGAAGCTTGAGAACCTTCTCGCCCTGGACTACCCGCGCGAGCGCCTTCGGATCGTGGTCGCCTCGGACGGATCGACCGACGAGACGGAGGCGATCGTGGGGTCGTTCGCTCCCGTCGGCGTCCGTCTCGTCCGGACCGGCGGACGGCTCGGGAAGGAAGCCGCTCAGAACCTCGCCCTTCCCGAGATTCGCGGAGAGATCGTCGTCTTCACCGACGCGACGATCGTGATGGAGAAGCGGGCGCTTCGTGCGATCGTGCGCGCCTTCGCCGACCCGGAGGTCGGCTGCGTGTCGAGCGAGGACGACGTGCCGGGCGCGGGCGAGGGACTCTACGTCCGGTACGAGATGGCGATCCGCCGTCTGGAGAGCCGCGCGCGGACGCTGATCGGCGTGAGCGGATCGTTCTACGCCGTGCGGGCGGAGCTCGTCGAGCGGACCGATCCGCGCTACACGCGCGACTTTCTCGTTCCGCTCCTCGTCATCGAGAAAGGGATGCGCGTCGTGAGCGAGCCGGAGGCGCGCGGGCGCTTTCTCCCCGCTCCGTCGCCCGGCTCCGAGTTCCGGCGGAAAACGCGCACCGTGCTTCGAGGGATGGACGTCCTCGCGCATCGGAGAGGACTCTTGAACCCGCTCCGGCATCCGTTCGTCGCGTGGGCTCTTCTCTCCCACAAGTGCGCGCGCTGGGCCGTCCCCTGGGCGCTCCTTCTCGCGCTCGCGGCGAACACGGCGCTTCTTCCGTCGGTGTTCTACGGAATGTGTTTCCTTCTTCAATTGTTCTTCTATGTCTCCGCGGGCGGAGCGCTCCTCTCGCGGAGGTGGGCCGGGCGGCTCCCCGGGAAGGCCGCTCTCTTTTTCGCAACGACCAACGCGGCGGTCCTCGCGGCGGGAGTCCGCTATCTCGCCGGGGAACGAGCGATCGTATGGGAGCCGACGCGACGATGAGCATCCTTCGCCGCGCGAGCGCGCGCCTTCACTCGGCGCTCGGTTTCGACGAGCAGCGTCTCGCGCGCCGGCTTCGCGCGAACGGGAACCGGCTCGTTCTCGTCCTCCACAGGGTCTTGCCTCCGGAGGCGGACGGAGACTTCTCGCCGGCCGGGATGGTCCTCGCCGCGCCTCGCTTCGCGCAGCTCCTCGATCGGCTCGGCGAGAGGTTCGATCTTCCGCCGGTCGAGAGTTTTCTCTCCCGTTTTCCGGAGCCGCTCCCGCGTCCCTCCGCGCTCCTCACGTTCGACGACGGATGGGTCGACGGGGTTCGGCACGCGTTCCCGGAAATGCGGCGCCGGGCGATCGGCGGCGTCCTCTTCGTTTCCGTGCGGCACGTCGAGAGCGGCGCCCTCTTCTGGCCCGAGCGTCTCCGCGCGGCCGCCCGGCGGCTCGATCCCCACCGTTTTCGCGCGCTCGGCGGCGCCTCGCTCCCCGCGCGGAGGGACGCGAGAGGCTGGGAGAGGCTCCTCACCCGATACAAAGAAAAGGCCGAAGAGGAGAGGGAGGAGATCCTCGGACGGATGGAGCGCGAGTCGGGAGGGCCTCCGGCGGAGCGTCGCACCGTCTCGTGGGAGGATCTCCGCTCGGCGGCGGCGTTCGGCATCGAGATCGGAAGCCACGGGATGAGCCATCGGATCTTGACCCGGATCCCGGAGGAGGAGGCGCGCCGCGAGATCGCCGATTCGCGGCGAACGATCGCAGAGAGGCTCGGGACGGCGCCCCGCCTCTTCGCCTATCCGAACGGCGACCGGAGCGAGAGGCTGAAGGAGATCGTCCGCGACGCGGGCTATGCGTTCGCCTTCTCGATCCGGGGGACGCCCGGCGATCGTTTCGACCTTTCGCGTGTCAACCTTCATGACCGGAAGATGAGCGACCGGCGGGGCCGCTGGAGCGACGCTCGGCTTCTTCGGTCGCTCGGAGAGTGAGGCCCGGCATGGGAGGAAACCCGTCATGATCGACCTTGTTCGGCGCCCGGGGGATCTCGCCCGCCTTGCGGATCGGGCCGCGTCGTGGAAGAGCGAACCGCCGGCCGCCGTGATCCTCGGCGCCTCGCCGAACGGCCTTTCCTTCGCGCGGAGCCTCGGGAAGCGCGGCGTCCCCGTTCTCCTTCTCGAGGGTCCGAAGCCGGAGGCCGGCCTCCGCACGCGCTACGCCCTCACCGCTCTCCTCCCCGATCCGGTCGATGAAGAGGGGCGCTGGCTCGAGATCCTGGATTCGATCGGAGGCGCGGCCCGCTCGCGGCCGGTTCTCATCCCGACCGGGGACGCCCATGTCCTTCTTGTGTCGCGGAATCGAGCGCGCCTCGAGCGCGGCTTCCGCTTCCTGCTTCCGTCGGCCGAGATCCTCGAGCAACTTCCCGACAAGAGGGCGCAATACGGCCTCGCCGAGAAACACGGCATTCCGGTCCCTCGAACCGTTTATCCATCAACCGAAGCGGAAGCGGAGCGGGCGGGAAACCAGGTCGGCTATCCGTGCATCGTGAAGCCCCACGTCGGCCACCTCTGGAGGCGCCGCAAGGAGAAGAAGCTCGAGCAGGTCGGAGACGCCGCGGCGCTTCTTCGCGTCTTCCGCGAGGCCTCGGGAATCGGCCAATCGGTCATGATTCAGGAGATTATCCCCGGGGGCGACGACACGCTCTACGGTCTCCTCGCCTACTACGACCACGACTCGCGTCCCCTCTGCCTTCTCACGAAGCGGAAGCTCCGGCAGTATCCGGTCGGTTACGGAGACGGAAGCTTCCAGGTGACGCTCCGCGTGCCGGAGGTGCGCGATCTCGGCGACCGCTTCTTCCGCGCGCTCGGCTACCGGGGCCTCGGGAGCGTCGAGTTCAAGAAAGACACGCGCACCGGCGAGTACAAGCTCATCGAGATCAACCCGCGCTCGGTCTCCGGTCAGGGGATGACGACCGCGGCCGGCATGGACATTCCTTACCTCGCGTACCTCGACATCGGCGAGGTGCGGAAGGTGGAACCGACCGAGAGCTTCCGCGAGCACGTCTACTTCGTCAACGAGCGGTGGGACTTCCTCTCCTTCCTCGAGAACAGAAGGCGCGGGAATCTCACGCTCCGCTCCTGGATCGGCGGCTTCCTCGGCCGCAAGGTCGCATGCGCGTGGTTCTCGTGGAAGGATCCCCTTCCGGCTCTCGCGCTCCTCGGGACGGCCCTTCGCAATCGGTTGAGGCGCTAAGCGATGTGCGGGATCGCCGGAAGCGCGCTCGCGCCGGATCGCCGGTTTGCGGGCGAGACCCGCGCCGTGCGCGCGATGACCGAGGCTCTTCTCCATCGGGGCCCCGACGGGTCTCTGGTTCTTGCCGACGAGGAGAACGGCGTTCGCTTCGGGCACACGCGGCTTGCGGCCGATCGGCTCGGGACCCCGCACCAGGAGGTCCTCGTGCAGTCGTCGGACCTCGGGGAGACGCTCTTTCCGCTCGTCGAGGATCGCTTCGCGCGCTCTTCGATCCACGAGCGGGGCTTCTTCGATCGAAGAGAAACCCGCCGGCTGTTCGACGCGCACCGGCGGGGATCGCGCGCGGCGTTCGATCCGATCGGGACCCTCTTCGTCCTCGGTTTGTGGCATGATCGCTGGATCGCGGGGAGGCGCGGCGCATGACGCAAGAGCCGGTTCGCTCCGAATCGAAGCAGGTCGTCCTTGTCTCCGGCGCCCGGCCGAACCTCATGAAGATCGCTCCGGTCGCGCGCGCGCTCCGGAAGAACCCGCGTTTCGCGGTGCGCCTTCTCCACACGGGACAGCATTACGACGACGAGATGGCGCATCGCTTCTTCCGTGATCTCGGGCTCGAGCGCCCGGATACCGATCTCGGCGTCGGTTCCCTCTCGCACGCCCGCCAGACCGCGGCGATTATGGAGCGCTTCGACGAGCACCTCGATCGCGAGGGGGCGGACCTCGTCGTCGTTGTCGGGGACGTGAACTCGACGATCGCCTGCGCGCTCACCGCGGTGAAGAGAGGGATTCTCGTCGCGCACGTGGAAGCGGGCCTTCGGAGCTTCGACCGAGCGATGCCGGAAGAGATCAACCGAATCCTCACGGACGCGATCGCGCACTTTCTCTTCACGACCGAGCGAAGCGCGGGGGAGAACCTCCGCCGCGAGGGAATTCCGGAGGAGCGCGTGTTCTTCGTCGGAAACGTGATGGTCGACACGCTCCTTGCGCACCGCGAGCGGGCCCTCGCGGAACCACGCGCCTCGACGCGCCCGCCCCGAGGCTACGCGCTCGCCACGTTCCATCGCCCCTCGAACGTCGATCGCGCGGAGGACCTTCGCCGCCTGGTCGACATCCTCCTCGACGCCTCCCTCTGCATCCCGATCGTCTTCCCGGTCCACCCGCGCACACGGGAGCGCCTCGAACGGTTCGACCTCCTCCGTCCGCTCGCCGCGTGCGGCGCGATCGACCTTCTCCCGCCCCAGGGATACCTCGCGTTTCTCCGCCTCATGGCGGAGGCGCGCGCCGTCCTCACCGACTCGGGCGGCATTCAAGAGGAGACGACCGCGCTCGGCATCCCGTGCCTCACGCTTCGAACCACCACGGAGCGGCCGATCACGGTCGAGGAAGGGACGAACGTGGTGTGCGGGCAGGACCGGGAGAAGATTCTCGCCGCGTTGGACGAAGCGCTCGCCGGCCGCGGCAAGGCGGGGCGCGTTCCGGAGAGATGGGACGGATGCGCGGCGGAACGGATCGCCGCCGTCCTCGACCAGAAACTTTCTGGATAAACAAAATCCGAGCTTATCCTGCCGTGCGAACCGTGCCGCGTGTAGCGGAGAGCCGGATGCGGTCGCGGATCAGGCGATCGATCGCAAGGACGATCCGGTCCCAGTCGTGCCGTCTCGCCACCGTGAGACGTCTCTCCCTCGATTCGCCGGGTTCTTCCGCCAGCGCCGCGCGGATGCCGGCCGCAAACGCGGCTGCGTTCGGCGCGCTCCGCACGAGGTCCGCGAAGTCCTCATAGCAAGGAAGAGGAACCGAGACGACCGGCTTCCCCGTCGCGAGATACTCGTGCAATTTGAGCGGATAACGGTGGCGGGTCTCCGCCGAAACCTCGTACGGAAGCAGCCCGACGTCGAACGCGCCGATCATCGCCGGAATCTCGTCGGTCCTCCGCGACGCAAGGAGGTGCACGTTCGGGAGAGCCGCCCACTCGTCGAAGAGGGAACGGTTTTCGCGCGTCACGACGAGAGCGGGCCCCGCGAAACAGAAGAAGACGTCCGGAAGAAGCCGCGCGACGTCCCGAAGGAGGAGGAAGTCGAGCTTGTCGCACACGCGGCCGATGTACCCCGCGCGCGGCCGAGGGATGCGTGCGATCTCTTCCGGAACCGGAAGCTCCCTGGCGGCGGCGAGCGAGAAACGGTCGAAGGCCACGCCGTTCGGCACGAAGTGAACGTTGCGATGGGGAGCGGTCTTCGCGTTCCGCAGGGTGGGCGACACGCAGAGGACGAGGTCCGCGCGATCGAGAAGGATCGCCTCCTCGGCGCGCAGGCGCTCCTTGTTCGCCCCGAGATATCCGGCGTATTCGTCGAGCACATGATACACCACGAGCTTCTCGTCCAACCTCCCGATGTACCCGCGGAACTTCGGGTGGAGAAGATAGAGGATCGGTTTCTCTCCTCCGATGCGCCGGAGAGCTCCTCGGAGCGCGTGGATCCGAAGATCCTGAATCGTCCGCACGAGCGCCCGCGGCTTATAGAAGGTCGGAAGATGCCGCGGATAGCGGAAGAGATAGAGGTGATCGCGAACATGCCGGACGCCGCCGTACTTTCCGTTCGGGGCGTAGCGGCTCCCGAACACCTCGGTCCGCTCGAGCGGAGGAGCCACGAAGAGGACGCGGTTCCTTCGCGCGAGCCGGAGGAGAACCTGGTTCCACGTCTGCGCGCCCGGCTCCCACTCGCTCCAACCGAAGCAAATGATCGTCTCGCCGCGGAGTCTCTCCGCCGCCGGATCGATTGAAAGAGGAAGCCCCTCGTCCCACGGCCTCATCGGACCGCCTCCTCAAGAACCTCGGCGAGAGCCCCGGTGAGCCGCCGGACGTCAAAGCGCTCCGGCCGCTCCGGGCGCGGAAGCCCTTCCCCGCGAAGCGCCTCGAGGAGCGCCTTCTCGATCCCCTCCGGATCGTCGGGTCGGACGATCCGACCGGCCCCCTCCTCGCGCACGAGGGTTTCGGTCGCTCCGCCGGTCACGAGCGCGAGGATCGGCTTGCCGAGAGCCATATACTCATAAAGCTTCCGCGGAACCTGAAGATCCGTGCCGGCCTGCACGACCAGAAGAAGGTCGGACGCCGCGAGACGGTGGAGCACCTCGCCGCGGGAGACCTTCGGCTCGAAGCGGACGACGCGCGAGAGAAGCGGGGATTCGAGAAGATCCCGCCACGGCATTTCGCCCGAAACGCTTCCGATGAAAAGGATCCGAAGGCGCTCGGGGGAGACGGCTCCCCGCTCGAGGAGCGCGCGGACGGCGCGAAGAAGGGGAGAAGGATCGCGCGGCCCGTACAAGGTTCCCGCGTGCGTGATCGTGAAGGGTCGGTCGGCTGCGGGCGGATCGATCGAAGGAAGCGCTTCTTCCGGATCGTAACCGTTCGTGATCGTGACGAGCTTCCGCGCGCATTCCGGAAAGCGGCGGGCGAAATCCGCGCGCATCCGGTCCGTGTTCGCGACGACGCGGGCCGCGTCGGCGAGAACCGCCGCCTCGAGGAATCGATCGAGCGGACGGACGAGGGAAAGCGAACGATCCGGCGCGAAATGGTCCGAGGTCCACGGATCGCGGAAGTCGGCGATCCACGGGCGCCCCGTGAGGCGCGCCGCGAGAAGGGCGGCCACGTGGCCGCTCGCGGGCGGCGAGGAGGAGTAGATCGCGGAGATCTCCTCTTCCTCGACGAGCCGGAGCGCCGCGGAAAGAGCGGACGGAATCCAGCCGACCTGACGGTCCGGAACGGTGAGAAGATCGCTCACCCAGTCGCGCCAGCCCCCTG
>JAGUYC010000109.1 GCA_020061515.1 Gemmatimonadota bacterium | reverse complement strand
CGGTGCTCGCGAGTCGCCGAGCCTTGGTCGCTGCGCTCCTCGCGGACACCTGCCGCGGTCACCCGCCGCCGGCGCCCGGTAAGCCGTGGCGGATGCGTGTCCTGCGGCTTGGATGAAACAGAAGGAGTCGTCCTTGAGCGAAATCCGCGTTCGTTTCGCGCCGAGCCCGACCGGATACCTTCATGTCGGCGGGGCGAGGACGGCGCTCTTCAACTGGCTCTTCGCGAGGAAGAGGGGCGGCGTCTTCGTTCTTCGGATCGAGGACACGGACCGCGAGCGTTCGTCGGAAGAGATGGTCGGGTACATCCTGGACGGGCTTCGATGGCTCGGGCTCGACTGGGACGAGGGGCCGTACTTCCAGGGGGAAAGGGTCGAGGCGCACAGGGAGTGCGCGCACCGTCTTCTCGACTCGAACCGCGCGTATCGCTGCTTCTGCTCGGTCGAGAAGCTCGATGCGGCCCGCCGGCAGGCGATCGCCGAGAAGCGGTCGGGGGCGGTGCGCTGCGCGTGCCGCTCGCTCGATCCCGAGGAGGCGAAGAGGCGCGGCGCGTCGGAGCCGTTCGCGGTTCGCTTTCGGACGCCCGAGGGGGAGACGGTCGCCTTCGACGACATCGTGTACAAGGCGACCTCGAAGGAGACGAACGACATCGAGGACTTCGTTCTTCTTCGTTCCGATGGCTCGCCGACCTACCATCTCAGCGTGGTCGCGGACGACGCCGAGATGCGGATCACGCACGTCATTCGCGGGCAGGACCATCTCTCGAACGCGCCGAAGCAGATCCTCCTTCATCGCGCGCTCGGGAACCCGGTCCCGGTCTTCGGGCATCTCCCGCTTCTTCTCGCGCCGAACAAGGCGAAGCTCTCGAAGAGGACGCACGGCGAGGTGGTGAGCCTCTCGTTCTATCGGGACCGCGGCTTCGTGCCGGACGCGTTCGTGAACTTCCTTGCGCTCCTCGGATGGTCGCCGGGGGGCGACCGCGAGAGGCTCTCGCGCGCTGAGCTTGTCGAGCTCTTCGACCTTTCGCGTGTGAACTTATCGAACGCGGTCTTCAATTTCGCCCTGGGGGACGAGCGGAACTGGACCGACCCGAAGGCGATCGCGCTGAACGCGGAGTACCTCGCCTCGATGCCGCTCGATGAGCTTCTTCCGATGGTGCGGCCTTTCCTCGAGCGGGCGTCGCTCTGGAGGGATGAGTTCGAGGGGACCTGGGCGGCGTGGTTCCGGCGGACGATCGATCTGCTCCGCGAGCGCTGCCGGACGCTCGCCGACTTCGCGGAGCGGGGACGGCCTTATCTCGCGGACGAGTTCGAGATGGAGGAGAAGGCGCTCGAGAAGAACCTGCGAGGCAAGGCGGAAGAGATCCGCGGGAGGCTCGCGGCGCTCGCGGATCGTCTGGCGACGATCGAGCCGTGGGAGGCGGCGGCGATCGAGCCGGCCGTTCGGGCGTTCGCGGAGGAGAACGCTCTCAAGATCGGGACGCTCATGAACGCGGCGCGCGCGGCGCTCACCGGAACGAACGTCGGCCCGAGCATCTTCGAGGTGTTCGTGATCGTGGGGAGGGAGCGCGCCGCCGCCCGGCTCCGCGCGGCGGAGAAACTCCTGTGAGGCGCCCCCTCCCCTCCGACTCGCGGCCGCATCCGCCGAATCGGTTGACCCGAGGACCAGGAACTCGCTACAATCCTCTCTCAAGCTGGGATGTCGTCCAACGGTAGGACACGCGGCTCTGGACCGCGGTATCGGGGTTCGAATCCCTGCATCCCAGCCAAACTCACCCGCGATTCGGAATCGGATTCTACTGCGGCTTCGGGGCGCGGGCTTCGAGGCCGCTTTTCTGTCGCCGGCATCCTCATCGTAGCTTCGGCTACGATTCCGGGTGCCGGCTCGTCCAAAACGTCCTCTCGCCTCGCGCCCCGAACCCTCGCGACGAATCCGATTCCGAACCGAGGGTGGCCGGGAAGGGAGCGACCTCTCGCCCGGCGCGCGCCCTCCTTCCGAAGCCGCCGGACGGACCGAGAGGGCCGGAACGTATCCGGCCCTCCCAGGCAGGTTCACGAGGAGGATCTAGGTCCTCATTTCAACAGCAGCATCTTCCGCGTGAGGACTCGGCCGTCCGCAACGAGGCGGTAGAAGTAGACGCCGCTCGCCACCTCTGTGCCGCGCGCGTTCGTTCCCGGCCACGCGACCGAGTGATAGCCCGCGCCGTAGACGCCGTCCGCGAGGATCGCGACCCGCTCTCCGAGAACGCTGTAGATCTCAAGTGTGGCGCGCCCCGCGCGCGGCAGGCCGAAGTCGATCCGCGTCGACGGGTTGAACGGGTTCGGCCGGTTCTCCGAGAGGACGAGGCGCGCGGGAACGGCCGCGCCCGCAACCCCCGTCTCCGTGACGATCGAGAAGTCCGCGTCCGACTCGTCGGCGGCGGAGTTTCCGGCGGCGTCGAAGCAGACGACCTTGATCCGGCAATGCGAATGGTCTTGGTCCGGAGCATCCCAGCTCCAGGTCGAGTCGAGCGCGCCCGTCGCCAGCGTGTCCGGATACGACGCGCCGCCGTCCGTCGACAGGAGAATGCGGGTCTCGACGACGGCGACGTTATCGTTTGAAGTCCACCGAATGAGAGTTGGATCGCCCCCGGATCCCACAACGTACTCGCCTCCGTTCGGCGCGATCAGAAGAACGGTCGGGGCGATCGTGTCGGACGGCAGGAGGCAGCCGCCGATCGCGAAGTCGTCGACGCCCGCCTCGACGATCGATCCGGAGCCCTCGTCGCTCGCGATGAAGCGGAACTGCACCTGGTCGTTCAGCTCCACGTGCGATCCCAAGTCGAACTGCATTCGGACCCAGCTTCGGTTGGTCGTGTTCGTGTTCTCGAGAACGGACCAGGTGCTCCAGCCGTCGTCGGTCACCTGGACCACCCAGTAGTCGGTTCCGGGGTTCGAGCCGGTGTTGTTCGAGTACCAGCGATAGTAGCTCGCGACCGCGCTCGAGTAGCCGGAGAGATCGAAGACAGGCGAGAAGAGGGTCGTCTTTCCGCCGTCGACGTCGTAGCTCCCCTGGCCCGATCCGGCCGCGCACTGCGTGATGTACGCGTGCGTGCCGGGCGCCGGCGTGTGATCGTCCTCGGGCTGGGCTTCGGTCGCCTGCGGGTCGCATCGTTCCCAGATGCCGGTGGTCGCGTCGTCGTCCGCGGCGCCGACCGTCCAGCCCCGATCCGCTTCAAAGTCATCCTCGAAAACGATCGCGAAGTCGACCGAGAAGGAGTGATACGCGGCCGGCGCGAAGTCGGGGTGCGTCTCCCGGTTGTGGTTCTCGTCGACGGCGAGGATGTAGTAGTCGATCCGCGTCCCGCACGGCTGCGCCGGGATGAGCGCGCGGTATTCGTCGGGCGTTCCGGTCGGCGTCATCAACAGGGAGCTCCACGCGCGACTCTCCGTCTGGAAGAGCACGAGAATCGAATCCGGATCGAGAGGCGCCTCGGTCGAGGTCGCGACCGCGACGACCGGATACGGGACGTTCGCGTCCTCGGTGTCCTCGAGCGGCGTGTGCGTGATGAAGATCACGGGGGGCTGCTGCGGCATGGCGCTCGCTTCGTCCGAGAGCGGGCTTCGTTCCCCCTCCGCGTCGACCGCCCGCAGGCGATAGTAGTAGGTCGTGTCGTTGACGACGTCGGTGTCGAGGTAACCGGTCCCCGGGAAGTCGATCGTCGCGAGGGAGTCGGTCGGGCTCGGGGCGGTCCCGCGATAGAGAACGTAGTAGTCGATGTCCGGCTCGGGGTTCGCGTTCCACGCGAGCGAGACTTCCGCGTCCCCTCCCGTGGCCGCGAGACCCGTCGGCTTCGACGGGGGGGTCCCTTCCGTCACGGTCGCCGTTCCTTCATACGGCAAGTGATTGCGGGCGATCGCCGTCACGCTCATCGTTCCGCCGGTCGACGGCTCCGGCTCGAAAGAGGCCTGCCCGGAGGAGTTCGTCATCGCGACCGCGTACACCTCGGTCCCTTTCCAGAGGCAGACGCGCGCGCCCGCCACCGGCGCGCCGGCCGAGGTCGCCGTCACGACGAACGAGGATGCCCCGCTCGGAAGCTCGGAGGGATGGCTCGCGGAGAGGACCGCCGGCTCGCTCGTCCAGATCGGCATCTCCGGGTCGCCGAGCACGTTCAGCTCGTAATGGCAGTAGCGCATGTACTCGTCGGCCTGCGCGTCCGGGACGAAATAGTCCCTCGCGTCGGTGTGGGCGATGCCCAGCGTGTAGAGGTTTTCGTTGAAGAGGGATCGGAAGAACTCCCGGTCGAACAGGTCCGACGCGCACTCCCCCGGATAGCCCGGGCAGGCCCATCCGTACCGGCTGTTCCCGACGAACGCGGCGCCCCCGCCGTTCGGGTTGTTCACATAGTGCTCGGCGATGTTGTCGTAGTCGAACGCCGCGGCGTAGCACCCCATCGTGTAGTAGATGCCTTGGCGCGTTCCGTTGGTGAGAGCGTCCATGTCGCTGTTGTAGAGCGCGGAGGGCCCGATGCTCATCACGTTGTAGTTGCAGTGCCCGGCGTGGTTCGTGATCCCCGGGCCGGCGTTCAGCGCGGCCATCGCGGAGGAGTAGTTCAGGTTGCCGTCGTCCTCGTAGAGCTTCGTGATCGGATCGAAGTTCGAAGGGACGCTCTCGTCGTCGATCATGTCCTTCATGACGCCGCCGTCGGTGTACTCGTAATTCGGCGGGCCCCAGAGAACCTCGGCCAGGAAGAGCATCTCCTCTTGGAAGTCGGTCGGGAGCGTGCTCCCCGCGTCGGCCCCCTCGTACGTGAGGACCTTGTCGACGAAGACCGACGCTTCGAGCGATGTGTTCACCGGCGCGCGGCCCACGTAAACGTCCCCGTACATGTCGGGGGCGTCCGCGGGATACTCTCCCCAATAACTGTCGCCGTCGGCGTTCCAGCTCCCGTCCGTGTCGCTGTAGTAGAGATCGGCGCGGATCTGGTCGTAGCCGAGATCGTCCCACGCGATGCGGGCGGGAACGACGTCGACGTCGCCTCCGAGGAGGACGTACACCAAGCCGTGGTTGGTCTCATAGTCCTTGATGAAATTCCGGATTTTCTCCTGGTTGTCCGTGCCGGTGTAGCTCGAGTAGATCCACGTGGTGGTGAAGATCTCCGCCGGAACGCCTTTTTTCGTCTTCCAGTCGGCGAGCGGCTGGAACTCGTCGACGTAGGACGATCCGGTGACGATCGCATACTCCACCGTCTCCTGCCGTCCCGCGTCTCTCGGTCCGGCGTTCTCGATCACCTGCTTCGGGTTCGCGACGAGCGCCCGCACGCGATCGGCGATCGCGCGCTCCCCCGATGCGGTCCGTGCCGAGATCGTCCGCGCCGGCTCGGCCGAAGGCTCGAGGACGAGCGCGATCTCGATCCGCTTGTTGAACAAGACGCGCCCCGAAAGCGGTTCATACGAGATTGGATAGACGTGCAGGCCGACGACGGAGTAGCCGCTCACGAGACCGTTCGAAACGAGCCGCGCGTCGACGCCCGGATAGGCGGCATCCGCCCCATACACGCCCGGGTCCGGATCGACGAACTCGGGGACTTCTTCACTGCTCAACCGTACAGGTGGCTGGCCGGGATAGAGAAGGTAGCCGGTTCCGATCTCGACCCGCTCGACGGCGCGAACCTCCAGACCGGCGGCCCGCATGCCCGCCGGAACGGAGAGGTGGACCGTCCGCACGGGGACCATCGGCATTCCCGCTTCCCGCTCGAAGCGGCAACCGTCCACCCGCACGACATCGAATCCCTCTCGGGTTTCGAGCCGGACCGAAGAGGCATCGAATGTCGTGGTGTGAACGATGTCCGCCGAGGCGGCCGCGGCCGCGATCAGGATGAGAACCGGAGCGAAAACGGACAAGACGAGCGCACGGGGGGTCGTAGCAAGGCGCATCACGAGTACTCCTTCACATGGCGGGAGAGTCGTTCCGGGATCACGGTGCGGAAGGGAGCGTTCAGGGAGAGCGCGCGGGATCGGCGGGCGCGGGTGCGGGGAGTCATCGCGCGGCTCTCCGGCGCGGGTCGCTTAGGAGGTAAGACGCCGCCCTCCCCGACGAAGGGTCGTCCCCGCGGGCGAGCCAACCCATGAATCCGCGCCAAGATGCCGCTCCTGCCGGGGAGCAAGTTCCGCCGATCGATGCTTGCGTATCGATGACACTATTATACCACATCCGCCGGGGCGGTTCGGGCGAAATCCCGCAGGGCTTTGAGTACTTGGCACAGGAGGAAGTCGGAACCTGCGTCACGCGCAGAGGCCCCAGTTCCCTGTTTCTTCTTCTCCCCGGTCTCCTGTAGAGTCGAGGCATGAAGTCCGAAGAATCGTCGCAGGCTCCCGGCGAAATCGTCGCCGGAGGAGCGTTCAGCCCCGAGAGGGTTGATCTTACCCTGATTCGGTGGATGCTTCGCTTGACGCCGGCGGAGCGCCTGCGGGTCTTGCAGAAGAACGTCCGCTCGATCATGAGGTTGCGCGCTCGTGCACGCCGAGCCTGATTTCTTTGATCTTCTTCGGGTTCTGTCGCGGCACGAGGTCGACTTCATCCGCGAAGAACCTTTGCCTCGCGCTGTTCCCGGATGCGCAAGAGCCGGAACTTGATCCCGGAAGAGCCGTCTCGTGCGGCCGGAACGAGCTGCCGGGAACATTCTATGCGTATCCGCTCCCTGTGGAGTCCCCGAATAGGGGAGAAGAAACGCACCGAATCGAACGGATTCGGCCGAAGAGCGGATCCGGTGGTGAGAATCAGGAGGCTGGAGCCATGTCGAAAACAAACTCGATCGCAGCGAAATTGGGCAGAGCAGTCCTCTTCTTGGTCATCGCCGCGGCGTTCGTCGGTTGCCGTTCCGTCGCGGGCCCCGAGACGGCCTGGGAAGCCGCGGATTTCGCGCCCGGGAAGGTTCCGGAACCGGCGGCCGGGATCGAGGCGATCACGATCGTCTTCTCCGGAGTGGATGTGCTGCGGGACGCGGGGGACCAGAGCTGGATCCATCTCCCCGTCCGGGACCACCCGGAAACGGAACGAACCTTCGACCTGCTGGGTGTTCTCGGGGGGCTCGAGGCGATCCTCGGTGACGCCACGCTCGAGCCGGGCCTCTACTCGAAGATGCGGGTCCTCGTCGAGCGCGCCTCGATTACCGTGACCGGGACGGAATGGCCGCTGAAGATTCCGGGCAACGCGCTTCGGATCAACGAGCCGTTCGAGGTCGGTCCGAGCGGCGTACCTCGTCTCCCTCTCGATTTCGAACCCGCCGAGGCGGTGAAGGAGAAACCGAAGGCCAAGGACCGCTACACGCTGAGCGCGATTCTCCGTCTGGACGATCTTCCTCCGGCTCCGCAGACCGGAACGATCCAGGGGGTCGTCATCCCATCCATCCACGCGCTCGTGTGCGCCTACGTGTCGGGGACCTACGATCTCGCGGCGTCGGTCTATACCGATCCGGTCACGGACGGGTTCCTTCTGGCGGACCTTCCCGCGGGAACCTACGACCTCGAAGCGAGCGCCCCCGGCTACTCTAGCGGCTGGAAGATGGGGATCGTGCTCGCCGCGGGCGAGTTCTCCGGCGGCCACGTGCTCGAGCTCGTCGAGATCGTAGGCGGCGAGAAGCGATAGTCCGCGTTCGCGGGATGAGCGGACGGGCTACCGAATTCCTAAGCGGAGTCCGGTAGTCCGCCGCCCGAACTCGCCCGACGCCGGAACCCGTCGCAGAGTCCTCCCAACTTCTCTCCCGACAATCGTCTCCCTTCTCTTGTTCCCTCCGGGACTCCGGACGAGTGGAAACCTCGCGCTTGGTCGGGGAAGAGCTCGGAACGCATTGAAGAGCAGGCGATTAAGTGCCCTCTCGCGATCGGGGCGCTCCGCCGATCCTTCGATTGATGGAAGAAGCGGGTCGGGCTTGATGTTCGGGCCCTTCGCGAGCAGCATTTCGCCCGGAGAGCGGCGGGAGGCGATCGTGACGAAGCGTGCGTCTCCGTTGGCGGTCCACGTGGTCCGGATCCACTACCGCCACTGGGGGAACTATTCGGGGTTCAATCAATTGACTCGCTTCCTTGATCGGGAGCGCATTCGCTTGAGCATTCAACGAGTGCCGCTTCATCCGAACGAACCGAGATGGCTCGACCGCCTGTCCAAACGGATCGCGGAGAAGCTCGCGGGCGGGCAGTGCGTCAACTGGTACACATCGCTCGACGTGGTCGCCGACGCGCTCGTCTTTGCGCGCGCCCTCGCGATCGGAACGGACGTGGTTCACTATCTGGACGGGGATCACTCGATCGGTTTTCTTCCCGATCTTCTTCGGCGCGCGCGCGGGCTTCGCAAGAGGCCGCGCGTCGTGGCGACGTTCCATCAGCCGCCCGATTGGCTCGCCGACATCGTGTGCGAGGAGAACCTCCGCTCCGTCGATCGGGTCACCGTGGTCTCCCGCGACCAGCAGGAATTCTTCGCGCGTCTCGCTCCGCGCGTTCCGGTCGTCTATATCCCTCACGGGATCGACGTGGATTTCTTCCGCCCGCCGTCCCCCGGGACGGAGCGCCCCGGCTTCCGCTGCATCACGGTCGGGTCGTGGTTCCGCGACCACGCGATCGTCCTTCAACTCGCCGAACGGCTTCGCCGGTCTTCGGACATCAAGTTCCATCTCGTCTCCTCCGGAATTCGGGAGAAGGTTCCGGAGAACGTGGTCCTCCATCGAGGAGTGGACGACGCGACGCTTCGACGTCTCTACCAAGAAGCGAGCGTGCTTCTTCTTCCTCTCAAGAACGCGACCGCGAACAACGCGCTTCTCGAGGGGATCGCGTGCGGGCTCCCCGTCATCGTCACGGATCTTCCCGCGATCCGCGACTACGTGCCGGGGGAGGAGGCGATCCGGATTCCGGAGAACGCGCTCGATGAGTTCGAATCCGCGATCCTTCGCCTTCGCGAGGAGCCCGCGGCGCGCGCCCGCATCGCCCGCCTCGCGCGGGAACGAGCGCTCACGTTCGGGTGGGGCCGCATCGCGCCGCGAATCGAGGATCTCTACCGGGAAGTGTGCGGCGCGTCGCCGGCGGGGAAGAGGGAGGCGTCATGAGACAAAGCGCGCGCGCGCATCGAGGGAGGCTGCGCAAGCGGTGAGAACGAGGCTCTATCGTTGGATTCGCGGACGGACGAACGGCGCGGGCCGAGATTCGCTCACGGTCTTCAACTTCCACGGCGTCGTGGTGGACCCGCTTCCCGTGCCGGATCTCGGGTTCATGAACCGGGAGACGTTCCTCGCGCATCTCGAAGCGATCCGCCGATTGTATCGGGTCGTCAGCCTCCGCGAGGGAATCGAAAGGGTCGCGCGGGGCGATCGTAAGGGTCCGGAGGCGGCCGTCACCTTCGACGACGGGCTCGCGAACTTCTACGAGGTCGCGCATCCGATCTTGGACGACTTCGGAATCCCTGCGGTCTGCTTTCTCGTCACGAGCCTCGTCGGAACCGAGGACACGCTCTGGTGCTGCCGCGTGCACAAGGCGATCTCGGAAACCTCTCGTCCGTCCTTTCTCTGGCGCGGGAACTTGATCGATCTCTCGAACTCCCGGCGACGCGCACAGGCATCCGTGTTGCTTCAAGGCGCGCTCAAGGGAATGCCCCCGCGGGAGCTCCGCGCGGCGGTTCGGGAGATCGGGCGATCCCTCTCGGTCGATCCGGACGCGCCGATCCTCCCGGGGTCGCCGTTTCGGATCTTGTCGGATTCCGAAATCTGCCGGATGGTCGATGCGGGGCTCGTCGAGTTTGGTTCGCACACGCGCACGCACCCCATTCTCAGCCTCCTTTCTCCCGAGGAGCAGCGGGAGGAGATCGTCGAGTCCGCGGCCGCGCTCCGCAGGTTGACCGGCCGGCCCGCCGATCTCTTCGCGTATCCGAACGGGCGGAAGGAGGATTACGATGCGGCTTCGCTGGCGGCCCTTCGGGAGGCGGGAGTCCGCGCGGCCGTGACCACCGCACGCGGCCGCTTTCGACGGAACACGCCGCCCCTCGAGATCCCCCGCTTCTGGGTGGGCGAGGAGACGCGCGCATGGGAGATCGCGCCGTGAAGATCCGCCGCGTTTTTCTGGCGCAGTGGTGGTTCGCCGATGCGGGCGGAATGGAACAGCATACGGCGAACCTCGCCTCCGCTCTGAAGCGGAAAGGGATCGAGGTCGTCGTGTTCAGCCAGATGCCGATGCGGCGCGGGGGCCACTACGGCCGGCAGCTTCAACGTGAAGGGATCCGCGTGGTCGCGCCGCCGGGCTGGCTTCGCGGCGCGGCCCTCTCGAAGCGGACGCGCAAGACCGTTCGCCGAGTTCTCTGGGGGATGCTTTCTCCTCTGATCGCCGCGGAGCGCCTCTCGTGGAAGGTGCGCGGGTATCCAGGCCCGAAGCGGGATATGGTCGATGTCGTGAACGAGATCGTCTTCTGCGATTACTCGCGCCGCCTCGCGCGCGGGATGCTCGATCGACATCACAGCCGCCGCCCCGCGGATCTCATTCACGTTCACGGCTTCCGGCTCGATCACGCGTGGGCTCTTCGATGGGCGCGCGAGCGAGGCATCCCCTCGATCTACACCGAGCACGGAACGATCACCGACTGGGGCTCGCTCTGGGAAGACGACGCGCCGGAGAACCTGCTTCTCGCCGACGCGATCACTTGTGTTTCGGAGCGGTCGAGGGAGAGCCTCTACGACTTCATCCCGAGGAGCGCCCGTGTCGAGATCATTCCGCACATCGTGGGCGGGCTGGGAGAGTCCGGCGCGCGCCGGAAGGCTGCCCCGCATCCCTCGCCGAACTCGACGATCCGCGTCGCGTGCTTCGGGCGCCTCCAAGCGGAGAAGGGAGCCGAGCCTCTCGTTCGCGCGATGCGGGAGGTCCTCGACCGGGAGCCGAGGGCTCTTCTCGTTCTCGCAGGGAACGGGCCGGACCGTGAGAAGCTGAAGGCGCTCGCGTCCGAGCTCGGTCTCGGAAGCCGCGTGCGCTTCCTGGGGGGCTTTGCTCCGAGCGAGCTCGAGGAGCTAATGGCGGATACGGATATCGTCGTTCTCCCCTCGCTTACCGAGGGGCTTCCGATTACGCTCTCCGAAGCGATGGCCTTCGCGAAACCGATCGTCGCGACGCGGGTCGGCGGGATTCCGGAGAGAATCCGCCACGAGGCGAACGGCCTTCTCGTGGAGCCGGGCGATCCCGCCGCTCTCGCGCGGGGAATCTTGCGGTTCGCCGGCGACGAATCGCTTCGCGAGCGTCTCGGAGCCGCCGCGCGCCGCGACTACGAGGCGAACGGACTCCGCGCCGATCATGCGCTCGAAGCCGTGCTTGATCTCTACGCGGCGGCTATGGAGAGGCGGGGCTCGCGCGGGAAGGAAGCGCCCCGATGAGGATCCTCAGCATCACGAACCTCACGCCTCTCCCCGCGAACTCGGGAGCGCGGCTTCGCGTCTTCAACATCCTGCGGCGGATCGCCGAGCGCCACGAGGTTCATCTCGCGTGTCATCTTTGGGACCCGGAAGAGGAAGCGGTCGTCGCCGAACTCGAGAAACACTTTACGCGCGTCGCCGGAGGGCGCGTGCACCGGAGGCCGTGCGTTCGATTGATACCCGAAATGTTGCGGTGCATGGGGAAGGGACGCCCCCCGGAGCTCGCCCTCTGGCGGTCCCCGGAGCTCACCGCCGGGATTCGAAGAATCGTTTCTGAGACGCGCTTCGACATCGTCCACGCGGAGGAGTACTTCATGGCGCCGTACCTGGACCTCCTTCCGCGCGGATATCCGGCGAAACGGGCCGTGACCTTCCACAACATCGGCTTCGATCAACGGCGGACCTTCCCCGGAATCACCGGGAACCCTCTCCTCAAGGCGTGGTACGCAGGCAACGCTCGACTCTTGGAGTTCTGGGAGCCTCGCCTCGGCGCGAGCGCGGATCTCTGCATCACCGTCTCGGAGCGGGACCGCAGCTTCCTGCTCAAGAAGAACCCGGCCTTGAAGGTTGAAGTGATCACGAACGGAGCCGACACAAAGGCGTATCGATTCTTGGAGCCGCCCCCGAACGGCTCGCGCGCCGTTCTCTTCGTCGGCGACATGAGGTACGAGCCGTCGGTCGACGCCGCGGGCTATTTTGTACATGAAATTCTCCCGCTCGTTCGCCGCGCGATCCCGGGGCTCGAGTTCTGGATCGTCGGAAGGGAGCCGGCCCGCGAGGTGTTGGATCTTCGCGCCGACGGCGTGCACGTCACCGGCGCGGTCCCGGACGTTCGGCCTTACTATGAGCGATGCTTCGCGAGCGTGGTGCCGCTTCGAGCGGGCGGAGGAACCCGGCTCAAGATCCTCGAGGCGATGGCGCTCGGCCGTCCGATCGTCTCGACATCGATCGGCGCCGTGGGTCTCGACGCCGCGGACGGGGAGCACCTTGCGATCGCCGACCGGCCCGAAGAGTTCGCCGCGCGCGTCGCGGACGTCTTCCGAGAGCCGGAGAAAGCGCGATCGATGACGGAGAGAGCGCGTCGATTCGTCGAGTCCCGGTACGATTGGGACGACTTGGCGGCCAAACAGCTTCGGGCCTACGAGAGGCTGTTCGATGACAATCTCGGATAATCGAGAGCTTCCGTTCGACGCGGTGTACGTGATCAGCGTCCGCTCGCATCCCGAACGCTGGGAGTCGGCGCAGGGACAGCTTCGAGAGGTCGGGATCGCGGACCCGATCCGCTGGGACGCGATCGACGGAAGCGCTCTGGACGACGAGGCTCTCCGCCGCCTCCAGCGCGAAGGCCGGCTCTCGACCGATCTCTCCGGGTTCGATCCGCGCGCCCTTCGAGGCGAGATCGCGTGCGCCCGGAGCCACATCGCCGCCCTTGAGGATGTTCTCGAACGAGGGTTTTCGCGCGCGCTCATTCTGGAGGACGACTTCGCGATCGAGGGCGTTCCGTCCGATTGGCGGAAGCGGCTCGCCGCCGCCTACGGCGACCTTTCCGATTCGTGGGAAGTCTGGTTCCTCTTCCGGTGCTTCGACGTGCGCCGGCGCGCGCGCCGCCTCTCGCCGCGAACGGTGATTCCCTACAGCCCGCTCTGCGCGACCGCCTACGCGGTCACGGCGGAGGGCG
>JAGUYC010000121.1 GCA_020061515.1 Gemmatimonadota bacterium | reverse complement strand
GCGCTCGCGGCGGCGCGCGAGATCCTCGAGAGCCGCGGGAACGTGCCGCGCCGCTATCGGAACATGCTCGTCTTTCTCGCGCCCGATCGGGCGCGGCTCGACGATCTCGAGAAAGCGGTTCGGTTCTACCTGGCGTGGCGCTCGATCGCGGACGAGAGCAAGGGGCTCGACCTCACGCAGTCGCAGATCGCCCAGGCGGAAGCGCGCGCGAAGGAGTACGACGAGACCGCGAGCCACCGCCTTCCGGAGACGTATTTGTGGCTTCTCGTGCCGGGACAGGAGAAAGAGGGCGAGGTGAAGTGGGAAGCGGCGCGGCTTCGCGGGGGCGAGGGATCGCTCGCGCAGAGGGCGGGCAGGAAGCTGGAGAACGACGAGCAGCTCGTCTCGCATCTCGCCGGGACGCGGCTCCGCTTGGAGCTCGACGGCGTGCCGCTCTGGCGGGGCGACGGAAACCACGTGAACACTTGGCAGTTGCAAGAGGACTTCGGTCAATACCTGTACTTGCCGCGCGTGCGGAGCGGGGAGGTCATCGCGGAGGCGATTCGAAGCGGCGTCGGCCTCATCTCGTGGGACATCGAGACGTTCGCGTACGCCGAGGAGTACGACGAGAAGAGCAAGAGATACAAGGGCCTCCGCTGCGGCGAGGGCGGGAGTATCACCATCGACAAGAAGAGCGTGGTGGTGAAGCCGGAGGCGGCGAAGAGGCAGTTGGACGAGGAGGCGAGTCGGGTCACACCTCCCGGCGGTGGTGGCACGGGCGGTGATACTGGGCGCGGAGGCGGAACCGGTGACGGCGGTGGCGGAACCGTCGTTCCCCCGGTGAAGGAGAAGAAGCCCCGCCGCTTCCACGGCTCGGTGGTTCTCGACCCGTTCAAGCTCTCGACCGAGGCGGGCAAGATCCACGAGGCGGTGGTTCAGCATCTTCAGGCGCTCGACGACGCCGACCTCGAGATCACCCTCGAGATCCAAGCGCACATCCCGGACGGCGCCCCCGATTCCACCGTCCGCACCGTCACCGAAAACTGCAACACCCTCAAGTTCCGGGAGCATGGGTTTGAGGAGGAGTGATTTCCAGACACGCAGCGGGTGGTGCAAATGTTTGATGTCCTACCCTATGACCTCGGAAACGCGGGGGACCTCCTTAAGCACGGGTTCCTGGCAGAGTACGCGGCGTGGTGGATTCGGAGTCGCCGCCGCGAGCTGCGCTTCGCCGATCCGTTTGGAGGAGTGCCGTGGCAAGAGCCACCCGCTCCTGGTGTGACAAGGCGGATCCAGGGGCTTGCCGGGACTGCGCTCCACTTGGCCCAGAGTGCCCTGCCTCAGAGATACTATGGCAGCGCGCACCTGATGCTAAGGATCGGTTGCGACATGCACGGGAAGATCGAAGTCCTTGTCTCGGACCAAGATGCAGCACGGAGGGTCGCGCTGCAGAACTCTTCCCTGTCCCTGATCGAGATTCCGCACTTTGACCCGGCTAATGGATACTCGATTCTGAGGACGGAGCTTGCCGCCGATCTTGTACTCATTGATCCGTTTGACGACTTCTTGGCTGGTGATTATGCGTCGACCCTCCACGATATCTCCCTGGGGAACCAGAAGGGCACGTCCGTCCTGCTCTTTGTCCTGCACTCCGGGGCTGACCATCCCCTGACGACGGAGTACTGGCAGATCCGCCGCCGGGTGATTCCCGAAGCCCTCGTCGGCACGTGCAGACCGATCCCGTTCTGTGGCATCAGGGGCGAAAGCAAGTTCATCGCTGAAGTGGTTCTTGCTTTTGCCGGGGACGTAGGCGTGGATGAACTATCCGAACTCAGGCGAGTTTTCGAAAACTACTGCGCGCGGCTATCGAGCGTACTCTGTGCGGAGTTCGACAACCACCCCCCGCCGCTCGGTGTATCGAGAATGGAGGAAGGAGGGAACCCCGGGTGAGCCCATGTTGGCAGCTTCTTCTCCTTTGGAACCCGCATTATGAACCACAGACAATATCGGAACACGTGGAGAAGCTTAGAAGACAGGTGAAGTTTGGAAATGCAGAGCCGCATGTCTACTGGGGGAAGATCGCGAGGGGTTGCGATTCCGCGAGACTAGAGAGCCTCCGAACAACGTGGCTAGGGTTGCGCGAGCGGTTGAGGGCACGGCGGGAGGATCATCCGGCACAGGAAACCCTGGCTTTCGTAACGGATCTTTCAGGGCTCCATGCCTTGCTCTTGGAAGACTTCGTCGAAGACACGCGACTGAGAACTAAGGATACGGAGCAGGTCCCTTCGTACTACGGAGAGCTTCCGGAGGATGTGGACGTGCGCTTCTGGCTAAAGGTGCGGGACATACAGAACATCTTCCATGATCCGAGCAGGACGATCCGGTACCTCCGGGAGTGTCTGGATTTCGATCCTTACTCCTCCCAGGCGAAAAACTACCCGCTAGTCCTCAACTGGGCCCCGCCACTTGAGGAGAAGGGCCCCCTTTTCAGTGCGGAGAAGTTGAAGGAGAGAACTGCCAGGAGGGATGTTCGGCTCTTCGCCGAGCTGGATGACACCGTATTTCCCCGGGATCTCCGGGAGGCCCACGGGAGAGTAGAGGAAGCAGTAGGGAGAGATATCTGGAAGAAGCTCCAGAACGACTCGCAGGTCACAGCCTTCGTCGCGTCCGCTTACCTTGCCGGGAAACAGCTGGGCTCGATCGAGAATCCGGAGACGATGGACTGGGGTGGGCCAACCACCCAGTATGCAAGGGCCATAGAACGGCTCTTCGTCCACGGAATCTTGGAGCGGGCGCGCAGCGCCCACGATGGAAAGCTCGGGGAGCTCGGGAGGGTGCTGCGGAGCGCCTTTCAGCAGTGGAAGGTGCGGAGGTGCACCCTTGGAGTGGGCGACAGAATAATGGGCATGTGGTCTGAGGAAACCGACTTCGCGGATCTGCCGCGCCTCGGCGCTCTCTGCCGCGATGGCAAATGGCGGGGGTGGTACAGCCAGTTCGTTGAAGTCCGGAAGGATGCGAGCCATCAGGGCGTGATTGTTCCGCTCGGGAAGTTCAAGGTAGTTGAAGACGGAATCCTCGGTGGAAGCGGCGCGTCGGTGCTCTGTCCTCTGGTGGAGGCATGGGAAGAGGTCCGCCTCCACAGAGCCCGGCAGTAGAGGCGCCTGGTCATCGGCAGTGCCCTGGCCTCCGGATAGGCGCACCGCGCGAGGGGATCTCGTGCGTTGTGTCGCCGCGGAAACGCTGGGCCAGAGGAGGTTGGCCTAGGGTGAACATCTCTGCAAAGACGGAACACGGCTGGAGACTATCGACTCTGCATCCTCAGAGCGGCGGGGTCCGCGGTGCAACGAGCGCGACAAATCTATCATGTGATCGCAACTTCCGAGGGTGGGCGAGAAGGAGGAAGAATGCCTAAGGCAAGGAGATTCGCGGATCGAGCGGAGCTCGTGACGGCGCTGAAGAAGTTTCGCGGGGACCCGGCCAGGAGATTCTCGGTACCCCCGGAGCATTCGAAGCCGGTCGAGGAGGTCGCCGGTTGGGTTTCCTCAACGACGTTCCGCGCATTCAGGAAGCATCGCAGCCTTCGAAGGTCTTTCGGGATTGGGCGCGGCGGTTCCTGAGTGACCCGGCGGCGCTTGCGCCTTTGGCGGAGATTCGGTCGCAAGCCGAGTACGACGACTGGCACCGGAGGTGGTGCGACGGACTGGGACGGTACTGGGCGCACGAGGCGGGGAAGCCGCTGCCGTGGGGGCCGAGCCGGAAGATGCCCAATCTGCTCATGAAAGGAATGCTGCTCGACTGGCGATCGGAGGCGTGGGACAACCGGGCGGCGCTCCGAATCGCCAAGTGGGCACACGTACCGCTCGACAAGTACACGCTGGCGGCGATTCAGGGGGAGGTGGCGGACCGTGACGCGAAAGGCAAACTACGCCGGGTCATTCCCAGTCGGGCCACGATGGGCTGGGTCGCCGACCAGATGATTTACAGCCGAATCCAGAGGGCGATTCGAGACGTGTGTCACGAAGCAGGCATCTATCCGATTCAGTTTGACGCGTTCTATGACATCGCCCATTGAGGGGTGCCAATGAGTAACGCCCAAGACCGCATGCTCTCCCGCGCCTCCGGTTGTCTCCTCGGGCAGCTGGCGGGGGATTCGCTCGGATCGCTCGTGGAGTTCCAATCGCCCGAGCGGATTCGCGCGCGGTATCCGGGAGACGTGCGGGATCTCGCGGACGGCGGAACGTGGAACACCATCGCCGGGCAGCCGACCGACGACTCGGAGTTGGCGCTCGCGCTCGCGCGCATGCTCGTCGAGCGGGGAACGTACGACGCCGGGGCGGCGCGGGGGGCGTACGTCGAGTGGCTCGAGTCGAATCCCTTCGATTATGGAAGCACGACGCACGCGGGGCTCACCGGCCGGCCGAACCGGGAGAGCCAGGCGAACGGCGCTCTGATGCGCGTGAGCCCTCTCGGCATCTTCGGCGCGAACCATCCGCTCGAACAGGTTGCGGCGTGGGCGCGCGAGGACGCCGCGATCACGCATCCGAATCCGGTCTGTCTGGATGCAAACGCGCTCTACGCGACCGCGATCGCCGATGCGATCCGCACGGGACAGGGGCCGGAGAAGCTTTATGAACGAATCATCGCGCGCGCCGAGGAGTGGGGAGTCGAGAAATCCGTGACGGAGACGATCGCCGCCTCATCAGACAAGCCGCCGCCCGACACCCTCACGCATCAAGGGTGGGTGCTCATCGCCTTCGGAAACGCGCTCTTTCAGCTTCTCCACGCCGGGAGCCCGGAAAGAGGAATCATCGACACCGTCATGCGCGGCGGCGACACCGACACGAACGCGGCGATCGCGGGCGCGCTTCTCGGCGCCGTGCGCGGCAGGGAAGCGATCCCCGCGCGATGGACCGAAAAGATCCTG
>JAGUYC010000227.1 GCA_020061515.1 Gemmatimonadota bacterium | reverse complement strand
GCGAGACGGCCGGGGCGGCAGAAGATTCGCGCGAGAACAAAGCCCGCGGCGAAGCCTCCGACGTGCGCCCAGAAAGCCACGCCGCCCGCCCCGCGGTCGATCGACCCGGCGATCACTTGCAGAAGGAGCCAGTACCCGAGCATGAAGAAAGCGGGGACCACGATGCGCACGGGAATGAACCCGAAGAGCACGAGAAGATGAACGGGAGCTCTCGGATAGAGCATGAGGTAGGCTCCCATCACACCGCCGATCGCGCCCGACGCGCCGACCATCGGCAGGACGCTGGACGGGTCGGAGAGAATCTGGGCGGCCACCGCGGCGATCCCGCAGAGCAGATAGAAGAACACGAAGCGGATCGAGCCCATCGCGTCCTCGACGTTGTCCCCGAAGACCGAGAGGAACCACATGTTCCCGATCAGATGAAACCACCCGCCGTGCATGAACATCGAAGTGACGATGGTCCACCAGTTCGCCCTTCCGTCGAGCACCGCGACCAACCCTTCTCCGGCGGGCACCTCGAGACCTTCCGGCACGCGCCCGAGGAGCTCTCCCGGAACGACCCCGAACTTCCAGACCGACTGGACCAACGCGGGGTTCGTTCCCATCTTCTGGACGAAGATCCAAACGGCCGCGTTCGCGGCGACGAGCGCGACGGTCGCGATCGAATGGTGCAGCGTCGGGTTTTCGTCGCGGAGGGGGAACATGACGGATCTCTCCCGTTCGGAAGGCGCGCCCGGTCTTCGCGCCGCGGGACCCGCTCGATTCTACCATCTTCTCCGCCAGCCCGGCGGGGATGGAATCGCCCGCCGGGCATCCTGGATCGAAACGAGCGAGTCCCCCCACCGGCTCCCGCGGGAAAACGCGCCTTGGAGCGGCGTCAGAAGAAAGGAGAGCCCGCGGCCGGCCCGGTGGTAGGATCCAGCCGGACGGAGAGGGCGTCCTTCATCCGCGCCCATCGTTCGTTCCGGCAAAGGAGGTTGATCTATGAAACGAATTGCTCTTCCGATTCTGATCGCGCTCGTCGCGGCCGGTCTTCTCGCCGCGTTCCTCGCGGAGAGAAAAGAGCATCGGGCGACGCGCCTCCTCTACGATTCCACGAGCGCGTCGAAGGACTCCCTCCAAGCGAGTTACGAAGCCGCGGTCGAAGCCATCGTCGAAATTCAGGACAGCCTGACCGCGATCCTTCCGAGCGAGGCTCAGGTGATGCGCCTCTCGCGCAGCGTCGAGGCGGGGAGCTCCCTTACGGAAGCGGGCCGCCGCCAGGTCTTGGAGAGAATCTCGGACCTCAACGAGGGAATCCGGATCAGCAAACGGATGATCCGCGATCTCGAGGATCGTCTCAAGGAGAGCGAGGGGCGCGTCGCGGGGCTGGAGAAGCTCGTGGAGAACCTCAAGCGCACGATCGGGCAGCGCGAGGAAGTGATCGCCTTCCTGACCGCCCGGGTCGATTCGCTCCGGATGCGCGTGGGGGAACTGGAAAGCGATGTCGCCGAAGGAGAGCGGCGGATCGCGGAGCAGGAGCGAGTCATCGACGAGCGAAATCGCGAGCTCGCCACGATCCACTACGTCATCGACAACAAGAAGAACCTGAAACGCCTCGGAATCGTCCAGGAGACCGGCGGGTTCCTTGGGCTGGGGAAGTCGGCGCGTCTCTCCGGAACGCAGGACCCCAGGCTTTTCAAGCCGTTCGACACGGATCGGAACACGACTCTCTTCATTACGGGGCGCAACCCGGTCGTCCTCAGCGGGCAGAATCGCGCGAGCTACAAGCTGGTTCCCGCCGCCGGAGAGAGGACCGAGCTCCACGTCCTGAACCCGCTGGAGTTTCGAAAGGTCCGTTATTTGGTGATTCAGGTGGATTGATCTCGAGCCGACAGAAGGATGTTCCTTGCGCGAGCGCCGGGGCCCGGCTGAGAAAGCACCCGGCGTGTTTCCGCCGGATTGAGGTTGATCTGGATCCGTTCGCTCGGCCGCCGTTCGCTACAGGTTCTGCGCCACGACGCGGAAGTGATGACCGTAGATCGTGAGCGCGGCCGCGAGCCCGAACGCCCTCGGATGGTGGGCGAGCGCGTGCCCGAGGAATCGCCAGTAGGCCGCGCGCCCTGAATGAAGAACGCCGAGATGCCATAGCGATCGGAAGAAGGCGTGCACCTCGCGCCACCCGATCGGAGCGGAGGGACCCGACAGCTTGCATTCCCGGAGCAGGATGCGCGCCCGTTCGTAGTACGTCTCGGGTTCGTAGAGCCTCCGCATGAGTTCGCGATACCCGGAAAGAAGCTCGTCGCGCCCAAGCTTCGTGACGAAGTTGCACGCGCATTTGGTGTTGTTTCCGTCCGACTCGTCGAGCAGCCGACCTTCCGACGCAAGCCGCCGATAGAGCCTCGTTCCCGGAAGCGCGTTGAGCAGCCCGACCATCGCCGTCACCACGCCGGCTTTCTGAATGAACTCGAACTGGCGCTGGAAGACATCCTCGGTGTCCCCGTCGAAACCGATGATGAAGCCGCCCATCACCTCGAGCCCCGCGGCGTGGATCTTCCGAACCGATTCCGCCAGGTCGCGCCGCACGTTCTGGAGCTTGTTGCACGAGCGGAGGTTCTCGACATCGGGCGTCTCGATTCCGACGAAGACCTTCGTGAAGCCTGCCTTCACCATCAGGCTCATCAGCTCCGGCTCGTCGGCAAGGTTGACGGACGCCTCGGTGAGGAAGTCGATGCGGGGTCCGGTTCTCTCGCGCCACTCGATCATCCTTCGGAGAAGCTCCTTGACGCGCGGCTTGTGGCCGAGGAAGTTGTCGTCAACGAGAAAGACGGGGCCTTTCCAGCCGGCCGTGCGAAGAGCCTCCAGCTCGCGAACGACATGGTCCGGGGTCTTCGTTCTCGGAACACGTCCGTTCAAGAGGACCACGTCGCAGAATTCGCAGTCGAAGGGGCAACCCCGGCAGAATTGAACCGACATGCACGCGTAATCCTTGAAGTTGAGAAGATCGTACCGCGGCACCGGCACATTCCGAAGATCCGGTTTCTTCAGTTCCTTGTAGACCGGGCGCACGGATCCCGCGATCATGTCCCGGACAAGATCACCCATCAGATCCTCGGCCTCGCCAAGCACCAGATGCGGGATTTCCGGAAACGTCTCGCGTCCCGTCGTGAAGAGCGGCCCTCCCCCGATCAAGGGACGACCCAAATCGTTGCAGCGCCGCGCGACATCGACTGCCGAATCGCGATGGACGAGCATCGCGCTCAGCATCACGTAGTCGGCCCACAGGATGTCCGCATCGGAGAGGTGCGAGACGTTGAGATCGACGAGCTTCTGCTCCCACTCGCGCGGAAGAAAAGCCGCGACGGTGAGAAGCCCGAGAGGAACATGCCCGGCCTTCTTCTTGATGAACGGCAACGCGTGTCGGAAGCTCCAGAACGTGTCCGGGGTTCTCGGGGAAACGAGAAGGACTTTCATCGATTCGGCGCTCCCTCCGATACCAGAATGCCGGGTCTTCGGTCGGGGGGTTTGAGAGACTCCCGATTGCTCGGTTCCGCGGGATTTCCGTGGTTCCGAGATCGAGCGGTCCGCCGCGGGCGGTCGGAGGCTCCGTGAGCCCCCGACCCAGAACCCGCGTCCGTTTCCCTTCCAGGATGCGGAGTGCTTACCAGCGCCCCCGCCG
>JAGUYC010000229.1 GCA_020061515.1 Gemmatimonadota bacterium | reverse complement strand
GGCGGCGAACGAATCGGGGCGAGCGGAGACGCCTCGGAGAAGCGAGTCGACGGGGACGGGCGGTCTCGAGGGGGCGGCCGGCTTCTCCTCCCCGGGCGGGGCCGCGTCCGCGAGCGAATCTGGAACCATCGCAGAGGGCGGCGCCGGCTTCATCGGAACGGCCGCTCCTTTCTTCGGAGGGGGCGTTTCCTCGCCCGCGTACGCGGAGTGCGGAAAGGCGACAACGATCGAAAGCAGAAGCACGAGGCGGAATGAGATGCTAACGGCCGGCTGCAAGGCGGAGCCGATCGAAACGCTCTCGGGTGAGCCCGTAATGGCCGAGGATGGACGCCCCGAACTCGAAACCGTGGTAGTCCGAGCCGCCGGTCGGAACGAGTCCCAGCCGCTCGGCGGTTGCGGTGAAACGCTCGACCTCGCGATGCGAGTGCTTCGGATGCCACACCTCCAACGCGGCCAGGCCCTCTCCCGCCAGCTCCGGGAGCAGCTCCTCCACGCGGTGAACGCCCGGGTGCGCGACCGACGCGATTCCCCCCGCCTCCCGAATGAGATCGATCCCCTCGAGAGGGGTCAGGAAGCGCTTCGGCACCGCCGCCGGCTTTCCGTCGCCAATGTACTTGCGATAGACGCTCTCCGTGTCCGGCGCCCATCCTCCCCGCACCATCGCCTCGGCGATGTGCGGCCTGCCGACGAGCCCGTTCCGCGTGAGCCCCATCACGTCTTCGAGATCCAAATCTATTTGATAGGTCCGGAGTCGGTCAATGATCGTCTCGGCGCGGAGGATTCGCTTTTCGCGCATCCGCGCGAGCTCCGAGCGGAGCCTCCGGTGGTCCGGATCGACCCAGTAGCCGAGAACGTGGACCTCGTCGTCCCCTTCCGTGCAGGAGAGCTCGAGGCCGGGGACGATCTCCGGCGCCCCCTTCCGCGAGGCGGCGATCATCGGCTCGATTCCGTCGAGCGTGTCGTGGTCGGTGAGGGCGACGACCGAGAGCCCGGCGTAGCCGGCCCGTATGAGCAGCTCGGGGGGAGGGACGAGCCCGTCGGAGAAATCGGAATGGAGATGCAGGTCCGCGAAGATCTCGCTCAAGCGCGCCCTCGTCCGATGCTTGAACCATGGAGCAACCAGGGAGGCCGCTCTCAGATCTAGGCCGACATGCGAGCGATCCTCGCGCGCACATCGCGGAACTCCGGATCCTGCTCCTCGACGAGGCGGTACTCGCGAAGCGCGCGATCCTCGCTCCCGAGTCTCTCATAGGCGAGCCCGAGAAGGAAGCGAATCCCGAGGCCCTCCTCCGTCTCCAGCGGGAGAAGATCCTCGAGCAGGCGGACGCATTCCTCGTAGCGCCCGAGATCGAGCAGAACCGCGGCGCGCATCTCGTCCGAGGAGAAGCGAAGCACCGGCGAGGCGGCGGACTTCTCGAACTCCGCGAGCGCGTCCTCGAGAAGCCCCATCTCCTTGTAGGACATCCCCATGTCGTAATGGGACTGGAAGTCCTCTTTCCCGATGATCTTGCTCACGCCGTTCTGGAACTCGCGGAGGATCTCTTCGACCGGCACGAAGTCCTCGTCGCGAGGAACCGGCGCCTTGTAAGGGTGCTTGTCGGGCCCGGAGAGAGGGCGTGCGCGTTCGGGAGCGAGAAGCTCGATCTCGTCGTCGGAAGCCGGGCGGGGCGGCGCGATCGACCGGGAATCGTCGTCGAGGGAGGGTCCTCTCTCAAACGGAGCGGTGGCGCGCGGGGGGAGTTCCCGATCGGCCGGTCGCGGCGCCGGCTCGGCGCGGCTGTGGTCGAGGCTCTCGAAGGTCTCCTCGTCGGAGGCGGGGAAGCCGGCCGGCGCGCATGGAGGAACCAGATCGAGCGGCGCGTGCGCGTCCCCTTCGTTCAGAAGGGAAAGGGGATCGACGCGCTCGCTCCTCTCGAGCTCATGAAGCCGGGTCACGATCCGGTCCCCGTCGGCGATTCTTCCCGCGTCCCGATAGCCTTGCAGAGCGGCTCGAAGATCGACGATCCCCTCGTCCGGAAGCGAGAGGGCGAGGAAGATCTCGCCGAGCCGCTCGCGGACCTCCGGGTCGCCGGCCAAGATCTCGCGGACGCGCCCGGCCGTGCGGAGAACCGTCTCCGAGTCGCCGATCTCCGCCGTTCGAGCCGCGTAGACCATGTAGTGCTTGACCGCCTCGCGCGCGAGGCCCTGCGAGAAGAAGAGCGCGCCGAGCTGCTCGATCGCTTGGATCCTGTGCGGATACTGGCGAAGCATCTTGCGGCAGACGCCGATCGCGTTCCCGAAGAGACCTTCTTGCGAGTAGCGGTCGACCGCCTTCTGGTACCATTCGTACGCGTCGTCCGGCTCCCCCTTGCGATGGTAGAGATCGCCGAGAAGATTGCACGCGATCGGCGGGCACGGGTCCGCTTCGGCCAGCTTCCGGTACTCGAAGGCCGCGCCGTCGAAGTCCCCCCTCCTCTCGCAATCCCTCGCCTTCTTGAGAATCTCGGAATTCGACGCCAAGGGTCTCTCCCCGCCGGGTGGACTGATCCAGAGGAGGGCGGACGCCCCCTTGTTTCTCCTTGTCTAGAACGAGTTTCGGCCGCTCCGGTCTTTCCTTGACCGCTCGCCGTCTCGCGGGCCGACCGATGGGACAGGAAGAACGATTGTGCGGAAGAATTCGAAAGCGAGCGCGCGGGTTCTCGTCCGGTCCCGCACACGCTTCCGCCGCGAGAACGCGTGCCGGATGCGGGCTACACGGTCGGACCGACGAGGTTCGGGCGGCGGCGGCGGCGGATGGGGAGCCCGTTCTTCACGACCGTCTCGACGAGGTTCGTCCCGAAGCGGTACGGGATCGCCGCGGGGTGCGTCGCGCGAAGAAGAATGCAGTCCGCTTTCTTTCCGACCTCGATCGTTCCGATCGAATCGAGAAGGCCAAGAGCGGCGGCGGCGTTCCGCGTCGCCCCGAGGATCGCCTCGGGGAGCGTGAGCCCCTCGAGCGAGCAGGCGAGCGAGAGCACCACGCTCATCGATTCGGTGAACGAGCTTCCGGGATTGCAGTCGGTGGCGAGCGCGATCGGAAGCGCGTTCCTTCGCATCCGTTCGACGTCGGCGAAGACTCTCTTCGCGAGACCGATCGCGGTTCCCGGAAGAAGGATCGCGATCGTTCCGCTTCTCGCCATCGCCGCGCACCCCTCTTCCGTGACCGCGAGGAGATGGTCCGCCGAGACCGCTCCGACCTCCGCCGCCAGCTCCCCTCCGCCGATCGAGACGAACTCCTCGGCGTGCAGCTTGGGGAGAAGCCCGTGCCGCTTCCCCGCATCGAGAATCGCGCGCGACTCCTCGATCTCGAAAACCCCCTTCTCGCAGAAGACGTCGCAGAAACGCGCGAGACCGCGGACGCGGGGGATCATCTCGTCGATGACGAGCCGAACATAGTCGCCGGTTCGACCTTCGTACTCCTCGGGAATCTCGTGCGCCCCGAGAAACGTCGGCACGACCTCGATCGGGTGCGTGTCGTTGAGCTGCGCCATCAACCGGAGCGCGCGAATCTCCTCTTCCGTCGTGAGGCCGTAGCCGCTCTTCCCCTCCACCGTCGTCGTCCCGTACGCGAGGAAGGAATCGAGGCGCCTTCTTCCCGCGTCCAGAAGCTCCTCGTCGCTCGCCGCGCGGAAGGCGCGCACCGTCTTTCGAATCCCGCCCCCGCGGCGGCGGATCTCGAGATAGTCGACCCCCTCCACGCGCATCGCGTACTCCTCCTCGCGCGTGCCGACGAAGAGAAAGTGCGTGTGCGGATCGATGAAGCCGGGGAGAACAAGACGCCCTCGGCCGGAGAGCGTCTTCGTCTTCGGCGTGATCGAGATGCGGCTCTCGACCTCGGCCGTCGTTCCCACCGCGACGAACTTCCCGCGGCGGATCGCGACCGCTCCGTTCTCGACGACGCCGAGATCCTCCCACTTCGGGTTCGAGAGCGGTCCCCGCTTTCCGCCCGCCGCCGTCACGAGACAGGCGATGTTCCGAATGAGGAGATCGCAGCGCTCCTTCACGGTTTCACCTCCTCACGCATCGGGATGCGGATCCCCTTCTCGCCGGCGAAGCGGATCGCTTCCTCGTAGCCGGCGTCCGCGTGGCGGAGAACGCCGGTGCCCGGATCGCAGGTGAGGACCCGCGCGAGGGCGCGCTCCGCCCGTTCGCTCCCGTCGGCGACGATCACCACCCCCGCGTGGATCGAGAGGCCGATGCCGACCCCGCCTCCATGATGAATCGACACCCATGAGGCGCCGCACGCCGTGTTGAGGAGCGCGTTCAGGATCGGCCAGTCCGCGATCGCGTCGGAGCCGTCCCTCATCCCTTCCGTCTCTCGGAACGGCGAGGCGACCGATCCGCAATCGAGATGGTCCCGCCCGATCACGATCGGCGCGCGGATCTCGCCCTTCCGGACCAGACGGTTGATCTTGTCGCCGAGAAGCGCGCGCTCTCCGTAGCCGAGCCAGCAGATCCGCGCGGGGAGTCCTTGAAACGCGATCCGTTCCGCCGCCATTCGAATCCAGCGCGCGAGCGCCTCGTTCTCGGGGAATGTCTCGAGAACGAGCGCGTCCGTGCGTCGAATGTCGGCCGGATCGCCCGAGAGCGCCGCCCAACGGAAAGGTCCCTTCCCGACGCAGAAGAGCGGACGGATGTACGCCGGCACGAATCCGGGGAAGTCGAACGCGTTCTTCACGCCGTACGCCTCCGCTTGCGCGCGGATGTTGTTCCCGTAGTCAAAAACAACGGCGCCGGCCTTCCGGAGAGCGAGCATCCCCTCGACGTGCGCGGCGACCGCGCGTCCGGCGCGCGCGACGTACTCGTTCGGGTTCTTCGCGCGAAGCAGGGTCGCCTCGGCGAGCGTCATGCCGTTCGGCACGTATCCGTTCAGGAGATCGTGCGCCGACGTCTGGTCGGTGACGACATCCGGCGCGAAACCCCGCCTCGCGATCTCCGGAACGGCGTCCGCAGAGTTCGCGAGGAGCGCGATCGAGCGCGCTTCCTTCTTCTTTCGGTACGCGTCGGCGCGGCGAAGCGCCTCGTCGAGATCGTCGACTCGTTCATCGCAGAATCCCTTCGCGACGCGCCGCTCGATCCGCGCCGGATCGACCTCGACCGCGAGGCAGACGCCTCCGTTCATCGTGACCGCGAGCGGCTGCGCGCCGCCCATCCCGCCGAGGCCCCCGGTGAGCACGATTCTCCCCGCGAGGCTCCCGCCGAAGTGCCGACTCGCGAGTTCGGCGAGCGTCTCGTAGGTTCCTTGGATGATCCCTTGCGTGCCGATATAGATCCAGGATCCGGCCGTCATCTGTCCGTACATGATGAGGCCCATCCGCTCCAGCTCGCGGAACTTCTCCCAGGTCGCCCAAGCGGGAACGAGAAGCGAGTTCGCGAGGAGAACGCGAGGCGCGTCCGCGCTCGTGCGAAAGACGCCGACCGGCTTCCCCGACTGCACGAGAAGGGTCTCGTCGTCCTCGAGGCGCCGGAGCTCGCGAAGGATGGCGCGCAGAGCCTCCGGATTCCGGGCCGCTTTTCCGGAGCCGCCGTAGACGATCAACTCTTCCGGCTTTTCGGCGACTTCGGGATCGAGATTGTTCTGGATCATCCGGTACGCAGCTTCCTGCACCCACCCCCGGCATGCGAGGTTCACGCCGCGCGGCGCTCGGACCGTCTCCATTCCGCTCATGCTCTATTCCTCCGCCCCGAGCGCGCGCTCCACGCGCCCGAGAAGTGTTCCTTTATCCATCAATCGCACGGTGCGCTCGATGTCCGGGCCGAGCGCGCGGTCTTCCGTCACCGGCGGAACCTCCTCTCGGATCGCCTCGACCGCCGCCTCGAGAGCGCGGCTCGATCGGAGAGGCCTCAGAAACCCGATCCCCTCCGAGGACGCAAGAAGCTCGATTGCGACGATCCGCTTCACGTTCTCGACGACCTCCCTCGCCTTCCGCGCGGCGTGGAAGCCCATGCTCACGTGATCCTCCTGACCGGCCGAAGTCGGGATCGAATCGACCGAAGCCGGGTGCGAGAGGACCTTGTTCTCCGATGCGAGCGCGGCCGCGGTGTACTGGGCGACCATGTAACCGGAGTGAAGGCCGGGGTTCCTCGCGAGAAAGGGCGGAAGACCGGAGAGCTTCGAATCGACGAGGCGGGCGACGCGTCTCTCGGCGATGTTCCCGACCTCCGAGGCCGCGATCGCGAGGAAATCGGCGGCGAGGGCGACCGGCTCCCCGTGAAAGTTTCCACCGGAAAGAATTCGTCCGTCCTCGGCGAAGCAGAGGGGGTTTCCCGTCGCGGAGTTCAGCTCGATCTCGACCGTCCGCCGTACGTCCTTGAGAACATCCCCCGCCGCGCCGATCACGACCGGCGCGCAACGGATCGAGTAGGCGTCCTGGGTCTTGGGGATGCGGCGGTGCGACTCGCGGATCGCGCTCCCCGCGAGAAGCGCGCGGAGCCGCGATGCGGCGCGGGAGCCCCCCGGATGCGGGCGCGCGCGGAAGAGAGCCGGATCGAACGCGTCGTCCGTTCCGCGAAGCGCGTCGGTGGAGAGCGCGGCCGCGAGCAACGCGTGCTCGATCGTGCTCTCCATGTCGTGCACGGCGAGCGCGAGGATCCCCGAGATCCCTTGCGTTCCGTTGATGAGCCCGAGCCCCTCCTTCGGCCCGAGAACGAGAGGCGGGACGCCTGCGCGCCGGAGCCCTTCCGCCGCGGCGATCCTCTCCCCTCTCCACCAGACCTCCCCCTCGCCGACAAGGGCGAGCGAGAGATGCGCGAGAGGCGCGAGATCGCCGCTCGCCCCGACCGATCCGATCGAAGGAATCACCGGAAGAAGGCCCCGCGCGAGGAAGGCGACGAGCATCACCGGAATCTCGAACCGGACCCCGTCGTAACCCTTGAGGAGCGAGTTCGCCTTCGCAAGGAGGATCGCGCGCGTCGCCCGGTCGTCGAGAGGAGCGCCCACCCCCGCGGCGTGGCTTCTCACGAGGTTGAGCTGGAGCGCCGCCAAATCCGTCTCGCTGATGATCGTGTCGGCGAGATCCCCGAAGCCGGTGTCCACACCGTAAACGACGCGCCCCTTCGCGATCGCCGCCTCGACGAGCGCGCGGCTTCTCTCCATCCGCGCGCGCGCCTCCGGATCGATC
>JAGUYC010000151.1 GCA_020061515.1 Gemmatimonadota bacterium | reverse complement strand
GCGGCGTTTCGCCCCCCCCCCCCCCCCGCCGCACTCCGAGGCCACTCCCACTTCGGGTTCCACGCTCGAAGCGATCTCTCGAGAGATCCGAGACTCCTCGCGTCCACGACCGCGAAGGGGTGCTCGGCGGTTTCCGGGTTCCGGAAGTACCGTCTGTGCTCGCCGCCGCGAACGAAGAAGACCGAGATTCCCTCGAGGACCGCGGCGAGGTAGGCACCGGGATGATCCAGAATCGTGTCTCTCGCGATCTTCCGAAGCGCCTGATTCGTTCGCACCCATTCGGTCGGTTCTCTCGAGAACGCCCTCCTCGCCGCGGTCCCCCACCGGCGATGAGCGAGGTGTTCTCTCATCTCCGCGGCGAACGCGTCCGATCCGCCCGACTTCTCTTTGTAGTGACGAAGGAGCCCCTTCACCGGGCTTCTCTCCGACCACATCCTCTCGGCCGGAGAGAGATCCGCCGGATTCGAAGGCCATGAACGAAAGACCTGTCGAACTTCCGGATCTCGTATTTTTTCGACCTCGACGCGCCCGCCGGTCAAGCCGAACAGGGTCCATCCGTCGAAGTGCGCGATCCCCCAAGCACCCGACAAGATGCGAATGCCGGCGGCGTAGGGAGCGGTGAGGATCAGGAGCCCGGCGAGAAGAGCGGTCCCCGAGCGAAGAAGCCGCGCGCGTCCTTCTCGCCGCTCCTTCCAGATAACCCAGAGGAGACCGACGGGGACGACGGAAAGAAGAACCGGCCGAACGAGCGCTCCGAGGCCGAGACAGACTCCCGAGAGAAAGCGCGCCCAGGGCCGACGGTTTCCGATGAGAAGAAGATAACCGAGCGCGAGGGGAAGAAGCGTCACGGATTCCGCGAGGATCGTCTTCTCGTAGAACGCGCTCCACGGCCAGAGGACGAGAAGGACGAAGGTCCCGACCCCCGCGAACGCCGACCGAAAGCGCGCGCGTGCAGCCCGATAGAGAACGAACGAAGCGACAAGCGCGAGGCACGCCTGGAGGATCGTGACGGCGCGGATGTCGTGGAAGACGCCGAGAACCGAACGAAGGAAGACCGGATATCCGAGGGGGCGAGCGAGCCCCGGATGGAGCGTCCGCGCCTCCTCGAGATAGACCGCGCTGTCCCCGAGGAGGAAGTACGGATGCGGGTCGAGAAAGTGCCACGCGACCTTGAGCGCGACCGCGAGAACGATCGCGGCCGCGCACAGGGCACGGCGATCGGACGTTCGAGCCGCCACTTCCATCGTGACCCCGGCGGCCCCCGGAGCCGCAACGCGCCGCCCGCGGGGCCGTGTTGGTTTCATTGTCGGCAACCCGATCGGGCGAGACAAGCAGATTTCCGATTCCGGGCGCGCGAGCAAGCCTGGATTATGCATGCGTTTTCGTCGCGAGGACGCGGAGCGCCTGCCGAGAGGCCGACCTGGACGAGCCGCTCCCGGAAGCGTAGCCCCGGAGCTACGCTGAGGAAACGGCGACGGAAGGGAGGCCTCTTGAGGCCGCGATCCGCGGCCGCAGTAGGAAACGCGTGCATAACCCAGGCTACCTGGTAGAATGCGGCCGGACGGAGGGAGAACCGCCTTGCGCTTTCTGATCGCGCTTCTCGCTGCAGGGCTTCCGCTTCTCGCGCACGCAGGCGAGCCGGCCGCGCCGGCCGGGATCCTCGGCGTTCACGGAACGGCGGGCGCTTCGGTTTCGATCGACGGCCGGTCGTTCGGGGAGATCCCTATCGGAACGATCGCTCTCCCGCGCGGGATGCACACGATCCGCCTCTCCAAGCGGGGATACGAGACGCACGAGGAGAAGATCTGGCTCGGCCCGGAGCGGGGCGAATCGCGAGTGATCTACCTCCGCGAGAAGAGAAGACAGGATGCGCTCTGGAGAAACCTGCTCGTCCCCGGGTGGGGAGCGTACTACACCGACCGGCCGTATCAGGCTCTCGCCGTCCTGTTCGTCGAGGCGGGGATGCTCGGTTACGCGTACCATCAAGACGGCGCTTTCCACGATCGCAAGAACGACTACGAGACCGCCGCTCTCGCCTACGGCCGTGCGGTCGACGACGAGGCGATCGCGGCCGCGCGCGCCGAGCGCGACAACGCGTACGATCAAATGGCGTCGGCCGAGACGAACCGGAACCGCGCGCTTCTCGCGGCGGCGGTCGTCTACGGCCTCTCGGCGCTCGATGTGCTTCTTCGGTTCCCTTACGAGCACGATCCGGACGCGGGAAGGATCGCGCTGCGTACGGGGTTTTCCGAACACGGCGGAGGGCCCGTTCTCGCGTTTCGGGTTTCGTTTTAGGAGTCGACCGTGAGGATCTCTACTTCTCCCATCCCTCTCCTCCTCCTCCTCGCGGGGACCCTTCTCCTCGCTTCCTGCGACTCGAAGCCGAGCCGCGAGGGGACGACCAACCCGCTCGATCGCGGGAATCCCTCCACGAACGGGAATCCCTATGGCCTTCAAGGATCCTACGCGGACGGTTCGGTCACGCTCCGCTGGAACCGCCTCTCGATCGATGGACTTCAGGGGTACACGATCTTCCGCATGAGCAGCCTGGACGGCGAGTTCGCGCGGGTCGACACGGCCGGGGCGGACGCCGCGAGCTGGACCGATCCGGCGCCGCCGTACTTCACGACCTCACGTTATCGGATCGCCGCGATCGGCTTCGACGGCTCCGAGGCGGACACGACCGGACGGCCGCCGGTCGAGGTCGTCGTTCCTCCCCTCCTCCGGCTCGCGGGCGGCGCGGCGACGACCGCCGCGAGGACGGTCTCCGCCTCCATCCGCGCCGAGGAGGCCGACCGAATGACCCTCTCGGAGGACTCCCTCTTCACCGGAGCCGAATGGGAATCCTTTGATACGTCCAAGACATGGACCCTCACCGAGGGGAAGGGAACGAAGACGCTCTATCTTCGAGCGGCGCGCGGCGACTCAACCTCGGACACGGTCGCCGACACGATCCGGACCGCCCCGACCGGCGGGACGCTCGTCCTCGCGGGAGGAGACCTCACGACCGCGCGCGCCCGCATCCCCGTCGCGCTCTCCGGAACGCTTCTCTCCAAGGTCGTTCTCTCCGCCGACACCCTCTTTGGCGACGCGGCGGACACGACCCTCCTCTTCGATTCGCTCGCGACGATCGACTCGCTCGGCATGGAGTGGGCGTTCGGAACGGATCTCTCGGCGAAGAGACTGTACGCGGAGTTCTGGAACGAGTTCGGCCCGGACACGATCGCTACGGATTCGGTCCTCCCCGATCCGCTCACGAACGTATCGGTCATCCTCGCCGGCGGCGACAGCATCGCGAGCGTCTGCGAGGTTTCTCTTTCGATCAACGCGAAAGCAACGTTGATGAACCTTTCATCCGTTCTCGATTTTCCGCCCGAGAACTGGACCGTCTTCAAACCGAACGCCACGTGGACGATCGGGGACACTGCGGGAACCTACACGGTGTGGGTGCAACTCTCGAACGACTTCACGAACCTGATGGAGAGCCCGGTCTCCGACGCGATCCGCTTCGTCCCCATCCGCCTCGCGATCTCGATCACCGCTCCGGCCGAGAGCTCCTTCGTTGTGGAGGGGAGCACCGTCGCGATTACGGGAAACGTCGTCGCCGCATCCTGCCGCGCGGCTCCCGATTCGGTCGATGTCGAGATCGGCGCCTCTCTCTTCACGGTCGAGAACGGCACGACCGGATGGACCGCGAGCTGGATCGTCGACGAGGAACCGGCGGACACGACCGCCCTTCGGATCATCGCCCGAACGAGAGACGAAGCGGACTCGACCGCCTCCGACACGGTCCTCGTGTTCGTCGTCCCCTCGAAGTAGCCCCGCCGCCAAGACGCGAAAAAGGTATAATGAAGGCACGAAGCTTGAGAGCGAGCGTCCACCCCGAGGACCGTAAGGAAGACCGACCATGAAAACGAGGCTCTTCGTTCTTCTTCTCGCGGCGATCGTCTCCATCCTTCCCGCGTCCGCGCGCGCGGACGACGAGGATCCGATCGAGCAGTTCCGGCGGCTCGAGTGGGAACGGCGCGTCTCCTCGATTCTCGCCGAGCGCGAATCGCCGGCGAAGATCCCATTCCACGAGCCGGTCTACGACGTCACGTTCTATGACCTTTCCATCCGCGTCGATCCGTCCGACTCGTCGCTCGTCGGCGAGGTCTGGGTGCACGCGCACGCGCTCATCGACACGCTCGATCGGATCGATCTCGATCTCGTCGACTCGCTCACGGTCGATTCCGTGGGAGGGAACGGCGTCTCGTTCGCGCACGCGAACGGAATCGTATCGATCGATCTCGACCGCCGGTACGGGATCGGAGAACCTTTCGCCGTAAAGGTTTCCTACGGCGGGCACCCGCGTCCGTTCAACCGAAATGGGCTCCTCTGGAGGACGCACGGAAGCCAGCCGCTCGTCTACACCATGGTCGAGCCCTTCTTCTCCAACTACTGGTGGCCCTGCAAGGACGTTCCGTGGGACAAGGCGGATTCGGTCCAGGTCGCGATCACCTATCCGGAGGGGCTCGTCGGCATCTCAAACGGCCTCCGAAAGCGCATCGAGCAGACGGAGCCCGGATGGATGCGCGCGACGTGGAAGCACCGGCATCCGATCCCTCCCTATCTCGTCATGATTGCGGTGTCGAACTACGAGCTCCTCGCGGACGTTTACGACAACGGGGTCGATCCCGCGGTCCCGATCGAGCACTGGATCTTCCCCGAGGATCGCGCCGCGGCCGAGATCACATTCGCGCTCGTTCCGGAAATGCTCGCCCACCTCGAGACGATCTACGGACCGTATCCGTATCGCGACGAGCGCTTCGGCCACGCGGAGATTCTGGGCGCCGGCGCGATGGAGCACAACACCTGCGTCAGCTTCGGGTCAAGCCTCATCGTCGGGAACCGCGGAAGCGACGCGGTGATTGTCCACGAGCTCGGACACCAGTGGTGGGGCGATCTCGTCACGTGCGAGGACTGGAACGACATCTGGTTGAACGAAGGGTTCGCGACCTACACCGAAGCGCTTTGGGCCGAGCATCGAAGCGGTCCCGCGATTCTTCCCGGATTCATGAGGCGTGAAGAGTACCACGGCACGCAATCGGTTTACGTCGATCCTATTCCCGATCTCGATTCGCTCTTCTCGGCGCGTTTCTACGGCGCGATCTATAACAAGGGGGCCTGGGTCCTTCACATGCTCAGGCGCACAGTCGGGGACGAGATCTTCTTCGACATTCTCGATCGACACAAGACGGAATCGCTCGCGCGGGGCGGCTTCGCGAACACGTCCCAGTTCCACGCGACGTGCGAGGCGGTGAGCGGGCTCGATCTCGACCGTTTCTTCCGCCAATGGGTGTACCTTTCGGGGTCGCCCAGCTTCCGCGTCCTTCCGTTCAGGAGCGCCTCGGGAGACACGCTTTGGCTTCGCGTCGCCCAAGATCCGGAGCAGGACACCTGCTTCGCGGCGGACCTCGACGTCTCGATCGCGCTCGAAGGGGGCGGGGAGACGCAGCTCGCCGTTCCGGTGCGCGCGTTCGTCGACACGTTCGTCGTCGCGGCCGGAGGACCGATCGCGGGCGTTCGTTTCGATGTCGACAATTGGCTCCTCGACAAAGGATTCGCGGGGCCGGTGGACAGCGTTCTCACGATCGAGGAGAGCGACGACGTGCTTCTCGCATGGGAGGTCGTCGATCCCTTCGTGAGCGGCGCCTTCCTCTACAGCGCCCCCTCGGCCGCGGGGCCGTGGGAGCGGATGGCTCCCGCGGAAGCGCGCCTTCCGAAGCACGGTTGGTACCGGACGGCGCGACCGAACGCGATCCGCTACTTCCTCGTCCGCGCGGTTTCTGATTCGCTTCCCGGATACGAATCCATGCCGTCGAACATCGTGCGCACATCGAACCCGACAAAGACCGAGACGCTCTTCGACTCGACCGCGACGAACCCCTATCTCCTCGGCGGCGATCCGTACGGGATCCGCTTCAACCTCGCCGAGCCGGGGAAGGTCTCGATCCGCATTTACGACATCAGCGGGCGGCTCGTGCGGACGGCGTGCAACGAACATCTGCCGGCCGGACACGACCACCGCAAGGAGTGGGACGGGAAGAACAACGAAGGGCGCCTCGTCGCCCCGGGCGTCTACTTCGTCCGCTTCGAGACGGACGGATTCCGCATGACGCGGAAGGTCGTGGTTTTGAGGTAGGGATCCCTCTCATCGGAGGGGGGAGATCGGGGACGTTCCGAACGAACGGAACCTCACGATCAACCTGCTTACGAGTGCAGATTGGTTCTCGACTCTATGCCAGAGGAACTGGATTGGGAAGAGAACGGGTGGAGAAACAAGTTCCGAAAGTTCGCAACGTCCCCAACCATTCACTCGATCCCGACATCGAGCCCGCCGTCCTTGACCCCGACTCGGATCGTCGCGCCTTCGGTAACGTCCCCCGCGATGAGGGCGCGGCCGATCCGGCTCTCGAGCTCGTGCTGCAAGTAGCGCTTCAAGGGGCGCGCGCCGAAGACCGGATCGAAACCCTTCCGCGCGACGAACGCGCGCGCCTCGTCGGACATCTCGAGACGAACCCCGCGATCCGCGAGACGCTTCCGAAGCTCCTCGGTGAGAAGATCGACGATCTTCTCGATCTCCTCGATCGTGAGCGGCTTGAAGAGGACGATGTCGTCCACGCGGTTCAAGAACTCGGGGCGGAAGTGGGCGCGCATCTCGCGGAGCACGTCGTCCCGCGCGGCGTCCTGGATCTCCCCGCGGTCGGTCACTCCTTCGAGAAGCCGCGTCGATCCGATGTTTGAGGTCATGATGATCACGGTGTTCTTGAAGTCGACCGTGCGGCCTTGCGCGTCGGTGAGACGCCCATCGTCGAGGATCTGGAGGAGGACGTTGAAGACGTCGCCGTGCGCCTTCTCGATCTCGTCGAAGAGGATGACCGAGTAGGGCTTCCGCCGCACCGCCTCGGTGAGCTGGCCCCCCTCCTCGTAGCCGACGTAGCCAGGCGGCGCGCCGACGAGGCGCGAGACGGTGTGCCGCTCCATGTACTCGCTCATGTCGATACGGACCAAGTTCTCCTCGGTGTCGAAGAGCGCCTCGGCGAGCGTCTTCGCGAGCTCCGTCTTGCCGACGCCGGTCGGCCCGAGGAAGATGAACGAACCGATCGGACGCCGCGGATCCTTGATGCCTGAACGAGCGCGGATCACCGCATCCGCGACGAGACGGACCGCCTCGTCCTGACCGACGACGCGCCGGTGGAGGATCTCGTCGAGACGGAGGAGCTTCTCCTTCTCCCCCTCGACGAGGCGCGTCACCGGAACGCCGGTCCAGCGCGAGACGACGTCCGCGATCTCCTCCGCGGTCACCTCCTCGCGAAGGAGCCTCTCCTCCGACCCGCCGGCCGTTTTCGCCTCTTCTTCTTTGAGCCGGCGTTCCAGCTCGGGGAGCTTCCCGTGCTTCCGCTCGGCGGCGCGGTTGAGATCGTACCGTCTCTCGGCGTCCTCAACCTCGCGCCGGACCTGCTCGATCTCTTCGCGGAGCGCGCGAAGCCGCCCAATCGATTCCTTCTCCGCCTCCCAGCGGGCGCGCATCGCGTCCGCCTCCGCCTTGAGGTCCGCGAGCTCCTTCTTGAGAGCCTCGAGCCTCTCGCCGCTCGCCTTGTCCTTCTCCTTCCGGAGTGCCGCCTCCTCGATCTCGAGCTGCATCACGCGCCGCGTCGCCTCGTCAAGCTCGGCCGGCATCGAGTCGATCTCGGTGCGGATCATCGCGCATGCCTCGTCGACGAGATCGATCGCCTTGTCGGGGAGGAAGCGATCGGAGATATAGCGGTTCGAGAGGACCGCGGCCGAGACGAGCGCGTTGTCCTGGATGCGGACGCCGTGGTGGACCTCGAAGCGTTCCTTGAGACCTCGAAGAATCGAGATCGTGTCCTCGACCGACGGCGCATCGACGAGGACCGGCTGAAAGCGACGTTCGAGCGCCGCGTCCTTCTCGAGATGCTTCCGGTGCTCGTCCAAGGTGGTCGCGCCGATGCAGTGGAGCTCGCCGCGCGCGAGCATCGGCTTCAGCATGTTCCCCGCGTCGGTCGAGCCTTCCGTTCGCCCCGCGCCGACGATGTTGTGGATCTCGTCGATGAAGAGAAGAATCCGCCCGTCGCTCTTCTTGATCTCGGCGAGGACCGCCTTCAGACGCTCCTCGAACTCGCCCCGGTACTTCGCGCCCGCGAGAAGGGCCCCCATGTCGAGCGAGAAGATGCTCCGGTCCTTGAGCCACTCCGGCACGTCGCCGCGAACGATCCGCTGGGCAAGCCCCTCGACGATCGCGGTCTTCCCGACTCCCGGCTCCCCAATCAGGACCGGGTTGTTCTTCGTCTTCCGCGAGAGGATGCGAACGACCCGGCGGATCTCCGCGTCGCGTCCGATCACCGGATCGAGCTTCCCGGCGCGGGCGAGCGCTACGAGATCGTCGCCGTATTTCGCGAGCGCCTCGTAGGACGACTCGGGAGTCGGGCTCGTCACGCGTTGGTTGCCGCGCACCTTGGTGAGGGCGGCGAGGAAGGAGTCGCGCGTCACGCCGTTCCGACCGAGGATTTGGCCGGCCGGCGCGGCGCTCCCCTCCGAGATCAGCGCAAGAATGAGATGTTCGACCGAAATATATTCATCCTTAAGGCGTTTCGCTTCCTCCTCGGCGCGGACGAGGATTCTCTGAAGACGCTGCGTGACGTAGATCTTCCCCGCCTCGGCGCCGGGCCCCGACACCTTCGGGCGCCTCTCCAGCTCGCGTTCGACCTTGGCCTTGACCGCCTCGGGCGCGACGTCCATCCGCTCGAGGATGCGCGGGAAGAGCCCCCCCTCCTGCTCCAGAAGGGCGAGGAGAAGGTGCTCGCCGTCGGTCTCCTGGTGGCCGTACGCGACCGCCCTCGCCTGCGCGGCCTGGATCGCTTCCTGGGATTTCTCGGTCAGCCGGTTCGGGTCCATCGCTTTCCTCCGTTTGCGTCACGGAGAACATACGGGGCGGGCGCGCCCCGCGCAAGGGGAGCAGCGCGACTCCAAGCCCAACCCGGAAAAGCAGTTGGCTCGCTCGGCGGCCGACCTCCCCCTCGGGGACACCTTGAGACTGTACCGGATACCCTGTTTCAAACCGTACCGGTACCCGATTTCCGGCCGGCCAACTGTTGCACTGCCAAGGGATTTCGTCGTGAGAAATAGGGTATCAGCTACGGTATTCGCCGGGGGGATCCGACGCCTACCGGAACAGGCTCTTCACCAATCCCCAGCTCGTCGGCTCCGTCGCCGTCACGTCTCCGATCTGGATCCGCGCGAGGACCTCGCCGTTGTTCGTGAAGGATTGCGTATAGAACGAGTAGGTCATGACGCCCCCCACGGCACCTAACGCAATCTCCGCGATCGATCCATCGACCGCCGCCTGATACGTGACGGTTGCGACCCTATAGGGGGGAATCAAGGGGCACCAGCCGAACGTGAGGTTCTGACCGGAAAGCCGGATGCAGCCCAGAGAATCCGGAGATGTGACGGGCTGAGAGGCCCAGCAGCCCCCCGGGGTCGGATAGTACAGGGTCGATACATAGGAAAGCGAGAGATCGTAATTGCACGCCTGGAACCCGTAAGCCTTGACCCAATCGGGACCGAGCACCCAGAAGTCGACCAGCACGTCCTCGCCGACGGTCGTCACGAGGAAGTCCGGCTGCGGATCGCCCACGATGCCGTTCAGGTCGGCCTCGACGGAGTACTGCGCCGAGACGCCGCCCGCGGCGAGCAACACGACCAAGCTCGATACACACACGGTTCTCATGGCCCCCTCTCGGGATCGGGCGTCTCTCGCGGCGGCTGTCTCTTGGGTGCTTGACGCACATGGTAGTTTAGCATGAAGACCCTTTGGGTGACAGACACCTTTTCCGGGAAGAGCTCCGGAGCCGATGGGCGGGGCTCGCTTGCTCAAACATGCCGACATCCTCGAACCAGGTTCCTTAACAATCCGAACCAGGTTCGTTAGCAAAGACCGTCCCGAACTTCCGGGACCCGCGCGTCCGACGACCGGCGCGGACGTTTTCGACGTTTTCGAACCAGGTTCCCTAACAATCCGAACCAGGTTCCTTAACATTGTCGAGCGGACAGCCGCGGGCACGACCCGCCGTTGAAAATCAGGTGAGGCGTGCCCCGAGGGAGAGGTCGGCCCGCCGAGCGAGTCCTGTTATCCGTGCGTGTCGAGCCAGCGGAGCGCACCGTCGAGGTCGGTGAACTCGCCGTCGAGCTGCGCCTCGAAGGCTCTACCGAGGATCTCGCCCATCGCGGGACCCGGCTCCCATCCTCTTTCCAGAAGATGCCGTCCCATCAAGATCGGACGGGGGCCGCTCTCGGCCACGTCGAGCTCCTTCGCCGTCGCGAGAAGCCAGTCGCCGGCGGGAAAGACGCGGGCGAT
>JAGUYC010000065.1 GCA_020061515.1 Gemmatimonadota bacterium | reverse complement strand
GGGAGCGCAAGAAGGCCGCCGACGCGATCCGCGCGCTCGGCATCGACCCGGACCGCCCCGACCCCGCGCGACTCTGATCCGGGCCCCGGCGCCCCCTCTCCGATCGCGGAACAAGGTGAAGGCTTCGAATTCCGCACAATTGACGATTCGAGTATTCTCTGCTACAGTGGTGTCACAGTTCACATGACGCATAGCACGCGCGATTCCCGCGGAGGATCCTTCCGATCCTTGAGGAGGCACTCATGAGAAGATCACGCGTACTCGGGCTGATCGCGATGGTCGTCGCAGGCTCGATCGAGAGCGCGTCGGCCGGCCTTCCCTGCGCGGCATACTCGAGCGCGGTCATGGAGTTGCAGAGGGTTTCCGGAACCGGCCTCCCCTGCGGTACCTGCGACGTCGTCTGGTGCCCGGCCGGAGACTACGAATCAGTCTGGATTCGCGTCACCGTTCGCGATTGCCTAAGCTCCCCGGTTCCTTCCTGCGCGGTGCGCCTCGATCTCTCCGGACGGTTCGACCCGAACAACGATCTCGGTTCTCCGACCTCGGTGAACGGCCGGATCTGCGGGGCCTCCTCGCGGATGGCCACAACCGACTCGAACGGGGCGGCGTCGTTCGACCTGTGGGGAGGCGGCGCGGCCAAGTTCGCACTGAACTGGGTTCTCACGGCCCTCTGCGCGGATCCCGAGATCGAGCTCGCCGCGCGCGACGACACTCTCTGCATCAAGTCGTTCGACCTGAATGGCTCTGGGAACGTGAACTTCTCGGACACCTTCAAGTTCGCTCCGCAGCTGAACACCGGAGCCGGATACTCGAGCGACTTTCGGGATTGCTCTTCGGCGAACAGGGTGAACTTCCGGGATTCGTTCCTGTTCGCAGTCCACCAGAGCCACTTCTGTCCAGGAGGCGCGGGCCAGAGCTTCACGCTTCTACGGGACACCTCGATCGGAGAGGATTGCGACGAGGATTTCTGACCTCTTGGAGACATAGGACGTGGTTTCGTTCGTTCCGAGGGGAACGGAATGAGCGAAACCAAGCCCCCGGAATCTAGACTCCGCGCGGCTTTCTCTTTCCCGCGCGCGCGGCCTTCTTCCCCGTCGCCTTCTCGATCGACTTCTTCTGAAGATCGACGAGCCGTTTCTCGACCTTCTCGTACAGCGTCCCCGCCGGCCGCTTTCCGTCCTTGCCCCGCGCGCCCGCATCCAGGCCGGTCAGGATCTCGATCCCTTCCTCGACCCGCCGGATCGGATAGACGTGGAAGCGTTTCTCCGCGACCGCATCCCTCACATCTTCAGCGAGCATGAGATCCTGGACGTTCGCCTCCGGAATGAGAACTCCTTGCTCCCCCGTGAGGCCGCGCTCCCTGCACGTGTGAAAGAACCCCTCGATCTTCTCATTCACGCCGCCGATCGCCTGGATGTCCCCCTTCTGGTTGATCGATCCGGTCACCGCGAGGTCCTGCCGGAGCGGGACCTCCGCGAGCGCGCTGAGGATCGCGTAGAGCTCCGTCGACGAGGCGCTGTCTCCGTCAACGCCGCCGTACGACTGCTCGAAGCAGATGCTCGCGCTCAGCGAAAGCGGAATCTCGCGCGCGAACTCCTCGCGCAAATAGCCGCTCAGGATAAGAACCCCCTTGTCGTGCGTGTTCCCCGAGAGCTTCGCCTCGCGCTCGACGTTGATGATCCCCGCCTTCCCCACGCCTACGGCCGCCGTGATCCGCGTCGGGACGCCGAAGCGATGCTCCCCGTGCGCGAACACGGCAAGCCCGTTCACCTGTCCGACGCGCGAGCCGTCCGTGTCGATGAGGATGATCTTCTCCTTCAGGCGGTCGCGGACCTTCTCCTCAAGGAGCGAGATTCGGTCCCTCCTCGCGTGGAGCGCCTTCCGCACCGAATCGACGCCGACCTTCTCTTCCTCCGAAAGCCGCGCCCAGAAGTCCGCCTCGCGGATCACGTCCGCGATCTCGCCGAACCGGCTCGTGATCCGGTTCCTGCGCCCGGCGCGCCGGACGCCGTACTCGATCACGCGCGCGACCGCTTCACACGTAAACGGCTTCAGGTTCTCGTTTCCGGCAAGAAACGCGACGAACGAGGCGTATTGCCCGACCGCATCTCCGTTTAAGGAGATCTCGGTGTCGAAGTCGGCGCGGATCTTGAAGATCTTCGCGAAATCCTCGTCGTAGGCATGCAGAAGAAAATAGAGATGCGGCGGCCCGATCAGGATCACCTTCACGTCGACATCGATCGGCTCCGGCTTCAAGCTCGCGGTCGAGAGTTGGAGGAGCCCTTCGATCCCCTGGATCACCAGCTCGCGGTACGTGAGAACGCGCTTGAGCGTCTTCCAAAGCCCCGGCTCCGAGAGGGAATCGAGCGCGTTCAACACGAGATACCCGCCGTCCGCCTGCAGCATCGATCCGGCCTTGATCTTCGTGAAGTCGGTGACCGCCTGTCCCCACCGGGTCATCGTCCGCTCGATCGTCCCGAAAACGTTGTTGTAGGTCGGGTTCGTCTCCATGATCACGGGGCACGCGCTCGTCTTCGAGTTGTCCAGGATCACGTTCACGCGGTAGGGGAGATACGGATCGACCGGCTCCCCTGTCTTGAAAGGATCCGGCGGTCCGTCCCCTTCTCCCCCGGCCGCCTTCAGCCGGTCGAGATGCGAGAGGACATGCTCCTTGAGATCGTCGAGATACTCGACGATCCGCGCGTTCTCCTTGTGCGCCTGCTTGATCTCGTCGATGAAGTCGTCGACGAGCCCGTCGACCGCGCTCCGCTCGAGCCCCTCGATCTTCTCCATCATCTCCGCGTTCAGGCTCCGCGATTCCTTCATCACCTCGCGCATCCGCTTTCGGAATCGATCATCCTTCTCTGCGAACTCCTGGAGGGTCGCCCCCTCCGCGAGCTTGATCTGGCCGGACTCGACGAGGAGCGCGAGCTGTTCGTACGGATACGCCTTGTCCCCGATGGGGATGAGGATCTCCGGCCGTGTGACGGGGCCGACCCGAATCTGGCTCAGAATGAAGCCGTTCTTCTTCAGCTCCTCCTCGAAGGAATGAAACAGCTCCTTTTGGCGCTTCAAGTACGATTCCGCGAGCGCCTCTTTCCTCTCCGCGAACGATCCGCTCTCGATCGCCGCGGGGAGCTCCTTTTGGAGAATCTGGACGAGACGGCCCATCCGCCGGGCGAAGAGACTGCCGCCCCCCTGCGTGAACGTGAGAAGAACCGGGTTGTACGGATTCTTGAAGTTGTACACATAGCAGAAGTCGCGGGGCCCGGAGCAGCGGGGCCGGATCGTCTCCAGCACCTTCTTCACCGTGGACGTCTTCCCGGTGCCGGAGACGCCGCTCACGTAGATGTTGTAGCCGGGCGAGAAGAGATCGACGCCGAGGCGAAGCGCCCGGATCGCGCGATCTTGCCCCATGATGTCGTGGAGAGGCGCCACCCCGGAGGTGTCGTCGAAACCGAGCTTCGAGGGATCACACCTCCAGGTGAGATCGCTTGCCTCCAGGCTCGCCCTCGCGGCGGCCGAACGGAGACCGGCGGGCCGTTCCCGCTCCGCCCGACGGGATTCCTTTCGATGCGAAGCTACTTGCTTCCTCGAACGCGTCTTCTTCTTCGCCGAGCCCCGGACGGCGCGGCCGCTCTTCTTGTCCGATGCCATTCCCTCGATTCCTCTTCTGCATCGCGCGGGTGAACGAGCGATCCGCGCGAGGCTCCTTTCCGCCTTCGTTCAAGGATCCGCTCGGGGAAGTGATTCTCTTTCCAAACTACCCGAGCCGACGTCCCTCGTCCAGGGCGGAGTCGCGAGCCGGGAACGCACGCGCGCCCGGTGCGGGATCTCTTTGACACGCTTGGGATGCCGCGCTACATTGCTCGAAGCGGGGAAAGCCCCGCGCGGGAACCGGGCGGACCGGAGAGAGGAGGAATCTCGTGTCCCCGATGGTCGAACGAATGGTGCGCGCGGCGAAGCTCGATGCCCGACTCTACGAGGAAGTGGAAGCGGACACCACCGCCCTCGGACCGGCGACGATCGTCGTGATTCTCTCCGGTCTCGCGGCGGGGGTCGGGATGATCTCCGTCCGAGGAATCGGCGGGCTTATCGCCGGAACGGTCGTCGCGGTCGCCGCTTGGTATGTGTGGGCGTATCTCATCTACCTCATCGGCACGCGCGTTCTCCCCGCGCCCGAGACGAAAACCGATCCGGGTGAACTCCTCCGCGCCCTCGGCTTCGCGAGCGCTCCGGGCGTGATCCGCGTGCTCGGGATCGTGCCGTTCCTTCGCAACTTCGTTTTCTTCATCGCGTCCGTGTGGATGCTCGCCACGATGGTCATCGCGGTCCGCCAGGCGCTCGACTACAAGAGCACGGCGCGCGCGGTACTCGTGTGCGCGATCGGCTGGATTGTCCAGTTGGTTCTCCTCTGGCTGTTGCAGACGCTCTTGCGATAGGGACGGCGCGGCCGCCTGCACGAGATCCGCCTGCCTTCCATCGAGAGGAGTGAGCGTGCTCCAATCCCTTCGTCTCTTCTCTCGACTCTCACTCCTCGTTTCTCTCTTCTTCTTCGTTCTTTCCGCCGCCGCGAGCGAAGCGACCCCGACCTATGCGCGCGGCGCGGTTGCGTCGGACCACGAGATCGCCTCGCGTGCGGGGCTCGAGATGCTCCGGAAGGGAGG
>JAGUYC010000018.1 GCA_020061515.1 Gemmatimonadota bacterium | reverse complement strand
CTCTCGGTACCAGGTTCTCACTCTCGGTACCAGGTTCTCACTCTCGGTACCAGGTTCTCACTCTCGGTACCAGGTTCTCACTCTCGGTACCAGGTTCTCTCGGCGCGTCGCGCGCCGAGGTACCTGGTACCGACACATTATTCCCGAGGTATCCGGTACAGACACACTATTCCCGAGGTACCTGGTACCGACACATTATTCCCGAGGTATCCGGTACCGACACACTATTCTCGAGGTACCTGGTACCGACACATTATTTAATCTCCCAGCACTCCCCCTCCCGAAGAAGCGCGTCGAGATCGACGGGGCCTTTCTCTTCACGCGCGCGGCGGATCTGCTCCTCAACCATCTCCTCGTAGGTCGGGCGCCGCACGCTTCGGAAGACGCCGAGCGCGACCGGAAAACCAGGGGCATCCATGCGCGCGAGTTGGAACGCGATCCCCGGATCCGGCTCGTCCTCGCGATGCACGAGAAGATCCTTTTCGCCGACGCCGTTTCCGAGCGTCACGACCTCGAGCGCCCCGTCCTTTCGGCGGATTCCCTTCCCCCGGTTCGTTCCGAAGACGATCGGCTCGCCGTCGACTAGATGGACGGTTCCGTCGTCCCTTTCCGTGACCGAATCGAACGCCCCGTCGTTGAAGATCACGCAGTTCTGATAGATCTCGACGAACGCCGTCCCCTCGTGCCGCGCCGCCCTCTCGAGGACCATCGCCAGATGCTTCGTGTCCGAATCGATCGCGCGCGCGACGAACGTCCCCTCCGCGGCGACGGCGAAGCAGCACGGATGCACCGGATAATCGACCGATCCCATCGGGCTCGAGCGGGTCCGCATCCCCAGCTCCGAGGTCGGGGAGTACTGCCCCTTCGTCAAGCCGTAGATCCGGTTGTTAAAGAGAAGGATCTTGACCCCGAGGTTGCGTCGGATCGTGTGGAGCAGATGGTTCCCGCCGATCGAGAGGCCGTCCCCGTCCCCCGTCACGATCCACACCGAAAGCTCAGGATTCGCCGTCTTGATGCCGGTCGCGACGGTCGGCGCGCGCCCGTGGATCGTATGGAAACCGTATGTGTTCATGTAGTAAGGAAACCGGCTCGAACATCCGATGCCGGAGACGAAGACGTACTTCTCGCGCGGAATGCCGATCGAGGGGAGCACCTTCTGCGTCTGGGCGAGGATCGAGTAGTCCCCGCAACCGGGGCACCACCGAACCTCCTGATCCGACACGAAATCCTTGCGGGAGAGAACCGCCGAACGATCTTCGCTCATCGTTACACCCCTAAATGAACTCCTCGATCTTCGCAAGCACCTCGCGGATCTTGAACGGCTGCCCCGAGACCTTGTTCATCCCCGAGGCGTCGACTAGATAGCGGGAGCGGATCAGGAAGCGGAGCTGCCCCGTGTTGTTCTCCGGAACGAGAACCTTCTCGTAGCCTCGAAGGAGATCGCCCAGATTCCGCGGGAACGGGTTGAGATGCCTGAGGTGAACATGCCCGACCGACCGTCCCATCGCGCGAGCCTTCTTCGCCGCCTGAGACACCGCTCCGTAGGTGCTCCCCCACGTGAGGAGAAGGAGATCGCCTCGCAAAGGTCCTTCGACCGCCGCCTCGGGGATGTCGTCGGCGATCCCCTCGACCTTCCGCAGACGGAGCTCGGTCATGAGCTGGTGGTTGGCGGGGTCGTAGTTCACGTTCCCGCTCTTGTCGGCCTTCTCGATCCCGCCGATCCGGTGCTCGAACCCGGGAGTCCCCGGAATCGCCCAGGGCCGTGCGAGCGTTGTTGGATCGCGGAGATACGGCAGGAACCCCTTCGGATCGTTCGGATGTCGAACATCGATCTTCGGAAGATCCGCGGCGCGCGGGAGCTTCCACGGCTCCGCGCCGTTCCCGAGATACCCGTCGGAAAGCACGACGACCGGGACCATGTACTTCACCGCGATGCGGAACGCCTCGATCGCGATCGCGAAACAGTCGGCCGGAGTCGCCGGCGCGAGAACGACGACCGGCGAGTCGCCGCTCCTTCCGAAGAGCCCGAGAAGAAGATCCGACTGTTCGGTCTTCGTCGGAAGGCCGGTGCTCGGCCCCGCCCTCTGGATGTCGAGGACGACGACCGGGAGCTCCGTCATGACCGCGAGACCGAGCATCTCCCCCTTCAGCGCGAGCCCCGGGCCGCTCGTGCCGGTGACCCCGAGGTTCCCCGCGTACGCGGCGCCGAGCGCGATCCCCATCGCGGCGATCTCGTCCTCGCTCTGCACGGTACGGACCCCGACGTGCTTGTAACGGGCGAGCCCGTGGAGCACGTCGCTCGCCGGCGTGATCGGGTAGCTCGCGTAGAGAAGCGGCGTGTCGGCGAGAAGGGAAGCCGCGACGCACCCGAGCACGAGCGCATCGTTCCCCGACACCTTGCGATAGACGCCCGGCTCGATCGACGCCTTGCGCACTTTGTAGTGCGTCGTGAAGACCTCGCCGACCTCGCCGTAGACAAACCCCGCCTTGAGGGCGGCGGCATTCGCTTCCGCGATCTCCGCCCTCCCGGCGAAGTGCGCGCGGATCCAATCGAGGGTCGGCTCGAGCGGCCGGTCGTAGAGCCAATACAAGAGACCCAGCGCCCAGAAGTTCTTGCAGCGGTCGAGCTGCTTCTTCGGAAGCGCGCTCTCCTTGAGAGCCCGCGCGTTCAGCGTGGTGATCGGGATCTTGACGACCTGGAAGTCGGCAAGGCTCCCGTCCTCGAGCGGGTTCGACTCGTAGAGCGCCTTCTTGAGGTTCTGGGGCGTGAACGCGTCGGTGTTGACGAGGACGCGCGCGTTCCTCGAAAGATCGGGGAGGTGCACCTTCAAGGCGGCCGGATTCATCGCGACGAGAACGTCCGGCTGATCCCCCGGGGTCTGCACGTCCGTGCTTCCGAAATGGATCTGGAACGAGCTGACCCCCGGAAGCGAGCCGGCGGGGGCGCGGATCTCGGCCGGATAGTCGGGAAGAGTGCTGATGTCGTTCCCGATGACCGCAGAGGTATGCGTGAACTGCGAGCCGGTGAGCTGCATCCCGTCGCCGGAATCCCCGGCGAAGCGGATCACCACCTGCTCGACCTCCTCGATCGGCACGCTCCGCGTCTTCGGCTGTTCCGTGCTTCGCTCCATCCGCCTCTCGCTCCGTCTCGACCGCGATCGTCGCCGAGCTTCTTGCCGCGAGGACCGCCTTCTCTCCGCGCCCTTCCGAGAACCCGCTTGGGAAGGGGAAGCCGCGCGTTTCGCCCGCCGGCACCCGATGCTCGCAGGTCGCTCGCCGGGAGTCAACCGCCCCGATCCCCCGCGACCGAGCGCGCGGAATCCCAGGAAGACGATCCTCTTCTGTGGTACTATCTATGCTGCGCGGGGCGCTCGCGCAAGCGATCCCGAGGCGACGGCACTCCGATCGGCGGCCCCCCACCCGAAAGGAACACGGTGAAGCGAAAGACCCTTCTTCTTCTCGCCGTCCTTCTTCCCGCTCTCGCGCTCCTTCTCATGGTCGCGCCGCGGACGGCGAAGAACTATCCCCCGCCGACGGAGCACGCGCTCGACGAAGACGCCGAGCGCCGCAACCGAACCCTCCGCCGGGCATGGATCGAGGAGATGCACCGGGCGGCGCCGGACGTCGACTGGCGGGCGATCGAGAGGGCGAACGGCGCCGAGCGG
>JAGUYC010000150.1 GCA_020061515.1 Gemmatimonadota bacterium | reverse complement strand
GGACAGATAGTAGAGCGAAATCCACCACGTTTTTCAAGTGTGCGGAACGCCAACGATGGAAGGCGAAACCGGTGAAGCTGGGCCGAGCACGGGCTAACAATCGCGTCAACCCGACGATCCGGTCGGTCACGGCCCTTGCAAAGCAAGGCCCGCGCCCTTCCGTCTCGCTAGTTACGCATTCCGATGGCCGACGAATGACCGACTTGACACCCGTTTTCTACGGGATTACAATGTAATCACGCAAGGAGGGTCGTGTCATGAAGACAAGACTGGTGCGGATCGGGAACTCGCGGGGCGTGCGCATTCCGAAACCGCTGATTGCGGAGGCGGGGCTGGCCGAGGAGGTCGAGCTTCGCGTGCGCGATGGCGCGATCGTGATTGCTTCGGCGGTCGGAGCCCGGGCGGGGTGGGCGGAGGCAGCGCAGGAGTTGCACGAGAGAGGCGAGGATGAGCTTGTTCTTCCCTCGGTGCCGACTCGGTTTGAGGAGGAATGGGAGTGGTGAGGGAGCCTCGGGTTCGGCGTGGCGAAGTGTATCTCATCACATTGGATCCGTCGCGGGGAGGAGAAATCCGGAAGACACGCCCCTTCGTCGTCGTATCCCCGGATGAGCTGAACGCTCATCTCCGGACACTCATCGTCGCGCCGCTGACGACTGGGTCGCACGCCTATCCGTTCCGTGTGGCTTGTCGTTTCGGCGGTCGTTCGGGACACGTCGTCTTGGACCAGATTCGCACGGTGGATCGGGATCGTTTTGTTCGTCGCCTCGGTCGGTTGTCGCCGAAGGCGGTGGCGGAAGCACTTAAGGTGCTTCAAGAGATGTTCGCACCGTAGGGAGCGGGCCATCTGGACGCTGCAGCAGCCCGCGCCCCCGACCTCGCCCCTTCGGGGCTTTAGTGAGGCGGGTTGCTCGTGGAGCACGGCTGCTGAGCGGCAGCGATGGTTCCACCGCTTTTTTCATGGGTTAAACAATGAATATCTTCGTGCTTGATCTCGATATTCGGAAGTGCGCGCGTTACCACTGTGATCAACACGTTGCAAAGATGATTCTGGAAAGCGCTCAGATTGCCTGTACAGCGCTCAACAAGAAGGGATTCAAGACCCCTTACAAATCCACTCATGCAAAACACCCGTGCGTTGAATGGGCCGGCGCATCCTTCTCCAATCTGCAATGGCTGTTGAAGCTGGCGAGAGCTCTGAACCGTGAGTACCGATACAGGTACCGGACGTCCAAGGATCACAGATCGGTTTCGGTGCTTGATCGGATTCGGGGGATGGAGTTTGAATCAATCGGACTCACGGATTTCCCGCAGGCCATGCCTGAGCAGTACAAAGTGCCCGGAGATCCGGTACAGGCATATAGGAACTTCTATGTGGGGGAGAAACTGAAGTTCGCTCGATGGACGAGAAGAAGAAGACCGGCTTGGACAGAGAGAATCGCGCGCCAACAATGGCTTGGATCGGACGCGGACAAGCCGCGCCGCTGAAGCGCTTCGGCGGAGGATTCATAGAAGAAGAACGGACCTGTTGTTTGTGCGGCGCGATAGCCGGGCAGCCCCGATGGCCGCCCCTCGAGGTGACGGACGAATGTCGAAGAAGCAATCGCTGAAGGTGCTTCACGGCGTTGCCGTGTCCGCAGCGGTCGCGCTCGCGGGTCTCTACGCAGGAATGAATGCGCCGCTTCCGAAGGACGGCTTTGTGCCCGGTTCTTTCGTGACGCATTCGGTCATGCTGGCGCTCTCGCTCTTGATCATGCGGTTCTTCTCGAGGGGACGACTCGCCGACTTTGGATTCACGAGAGGAACCTATCGATTCAAACCGGCCTTTCTGCTGTGGGTGCTCCCAACCGCCCTGCTGTCCCTGCTCTCCACACTGGCTCCGGAAAACGACGGGAGTCCAGAGACCCTGGTGGGCCGAAGCGAGCTTCAGCTCGTCCTGTTCGCATGGATCTACGCGAGTATTTGCGAGGAAGTGTTGACGCGCGGGCTTCTGCAGACGATCATCTCCGGCGACGGCGGCAGGAGCAAGCGGGCAAGCTTCGGAATGCCCGTCGTGTTGAGCGCCCTCTTCTTCGGAGCGATGCATCTGGTGCTCATCGATTCCATGGGGCCGGCCGCGGTGATTCCGATCGTGCTGGCGACTCTGCTCGGCCTTGTGGCGGCGCGATACCGCCAGGCGACCGGCAGCCTGATTCCCGCGATTCTCGTGCACGTTCTGTTCAATGTGGGCGGCATGTTGCCGCAGTGGATTGTCGGCTGGCTGCGGTTTTCATGACAGGCTACCGAACACCGCCGGTCGCCGCTGGAGTTGCGCAGCCTGTCACCGGAACTCACTGAGAAGGGAAGAAAGGAGGCGAAGCGAGTGGCGATTCGCATCGTGCGTCTCGGAAGCCCGAGAGGGCCGGGCGAGGGTCTCAGGATTGGAACCGTCCGCCGGCCGCCGCGCGGCGTGCCGAAGTCCGAGCACGCGTCGCGAGACTTCTACGATGTCTGGCTTCCCGAGCTCGCGCCCTCCGAGAGCCTGATCCAGGAAGCGCGCGGCGCTCTCGACGATCGCGCGTGGGACCGATTCGCCAGGCGGTACCGCGCGGAGATGAAACGTCCGGAGACCGAACACTTGCTCGCGCTTCTCGCCGCGCTCTCCAAGCGAACTGATCTCTCGGTAGGCTGCTACTGCGCGGAAAAGGCCCGTTGCCACCGCTCGTTACTGAAGGAGCTGTTGGTCGCACATGGAGCGACCGTTGTTTGACCAAGTGTGGGTCGGGAGATGCCCGGCGACGGCCGACTCGCCGTCCCGGCGGATCGCGCAGCGGGATCGCGTCTCTTCGAGGGTCGAATCATCGAGATTCCTGAAGACGCCGCGACGGGGCTTGTGTTCCAAGGGCGGAGCATCCTGCGGCGGGGAAGAACCCCACCGCTGCGCGCCGCGACCGACGGGTCTTTTCGGGGGAGCCGAAGAGAGCCTGGTTTCGGTGACAGGCTACCGAACACCACCGGTCGCCGCTGGAGTTGCGTAGCCTGTCACCGGAACACCGGAACTCCCGGAGGGCAAACTCCCATGGACAGAGATCAGATCCTCGAACGGCTTGATGATCCGATCGCGCTCGAAACGCTCTACCGCGAGTCGCCGAGAGCGTTCCATCGCGCCCTCATGAAGGCGCGCGAGGCCCGACCGGACGAGATCGTACTTCGCGTCTGGGAAGCGCGGCTCGCCGACGGCGAGAGGACGGCCTCCGGGCTGCGCGCGCTCATCCCGGCGATCGCCATCGCGCTCTGTTGTGCCTTGCTCGTGCGCTTGCCCGCCGTCTGGTTGGGAGCGGGTTGGTACTACCCGCGCTTCGCGCCCATGTGGATCCTCCTCGGCTTGGCATTCTACTTCTGGCTCGAGCGACGCGATCGGAGTCGGCTGATTGCCGGCCTCCTGCTGGCCGCGTTCGTGAGCGCCTTCGCGAGCCTTCTTCCCGGTTCCACCGACTCGGTCGTGATGGCGCTGATTCACTTGCCGATCCTATTCTGGGTGTTCCTGGGTTTCGTCTTCACGGGCTCCTCTTGGCGCGAGACGGAGCCGCGGATCCGCTTTCTCCGCTACAACGGCGAGCTCCTCATCCTCGGCAGCTTGGTCGCGCTTGGGGGCATCGTCTTTAGCGCGATCACCGTCGCGCTCTTCGATCGGATCTCGGACGGAGCCGAGGACTGGTACTTCGCGAACATCGGGGTGATGGGCGCCGCGGCGGTGCCGATCGCCGGGACGTATCTCTACGACAAGGTCTTCCGAAGACACACGGGAATCCCGTCGGTCCTCGCCCGGGTCTTCGCGCCTCTCTTCCTCGCCATGACCGTCATCTACCTGCTGACGGCCTTCCTCAGCGGGCAGAATCCCTTCGTGGATCGTTCCTTCTTGATCACGGTGAACGGACTGTTGGTCATGGTGCTCGGCATGGCGGTGTTGTCGATCGCGGAGCGCGGCGGAGATGAAGAGGTGAGGTGGGTCGACGCCGTCTACTTGGCCCTGTTGATGGTGACTCTCCTGATCGACTTGTTGGCGCTTTCCGCGATCGTCTTCCGGCTCGCATCGTACGGATTCACCCCCAACCGGGTCGTTGTCCTCGGAGCGAACGTCGCCATTTTGGTTCACCTGATCCTGGTCTGCCACGCCCATCTCGGATTCGTACGCGGGACTGCCGGTCTCGAGGGATCTCGTCGAGCCGCGGCCGGCTTCCTGCCGGCGTACGCCGCCTGGGCCATGATCGTGTGTTTCGTCCTTCCCTTCATCTTCCGGCTCTCGTGATCGGGGAGGGCGTGAGCGGACACCGCGTCCAGGGCGATTCAGGGGGCACCATACCTATTCCACGAGACACAGGATGAGACGCGCGATACTCTGGTCACGAGCGTGATGAAACAGGTATGGTGCTCCCCGAATCCGTGTCCCCCGAATCCGAACATGTCGTTCCCGTTATCTTGCGAGGAATCACTGAAGGATCCATGAGCGACAAGCGCATCCTCTTCGTAAGCGGGTCGATCGGTCTCGGGCACGTGACCCGAGACCTCGCCCTCGCGCGCGAGCTGCGTGCGCTGGGGGGCGTGAACATCGCTTGGCTGGCCGCTCCTCCCGCGGATCGGGTCCTTCGGGATGCCGGCGAGGAGCTTCATCCCTCATGCTCGCGTCTTGTCGACATGAGCGCGATCGCCGAGGCGCAGACGAGCCGCGGGCGGCTCAACTTGATCCGCTACGCTCTCGGCGCGAGAAAGACGTGGGGAAGGAACTTCGACGCCGTCGATGAGGCGATGACGCAGGGCGAGTTCGATCTTCTCATCGGTGACGAGACATACGAGCTGGCACTCGGATATAGAAAGGAACCGGATCGAAAGAAACGTCCCTTTGTCATGATCTACGACTTCGTCGGCTTCGATGCCCTCTCGAAGCATCCGCTCGAACAGATCGGAGTCTATCTTTGGAACCGCACGTGGGCCGGCAAGAGCGCCGGGGCGCGGACATACGTGGACCTCGGGCTGTTCATCGGCGAGGAGGAGGATGTGCCCGACCTCCGCTTCGGGCCTTTCCTGCCGAGTCGCCGGGAGTGGGCGAAGACGCGATGCACGTTCGTCGGCTATGTTCTGGACTTCGATCCCCTCCGATACCGGGACGCCGCCGCGCTCCGCCGCGAGCTGGGCTATGACCAGTCGCCTTTGGTCATCTGCGCCGTGGGGGGCACTTCCATCGGACGAGAACTGTTGGAGCTCTGTGGCGGCGCGTACCCGATCCTCGAGCAGTCGATCCCTGACCTACAAATGATTCTCGTGTGCGGACCGCGATTAAATCCGCGCGGGATCAGGGCCCCCGATGGCGTGAGGATCGAGAGGTACGTGCCCGAGCTTTACAAGCATCTTGCCGCCTGCGACCTCGCGGTCGTGCAAGGAGGCGGAACGATCACCTTGGAGCTGACCGCGCTCCGGCGTCCCTTCATATTCTTCCCGATCGAGGGGCACTGTGAACAGGAAGGAGCCGTCGCGGACCGCCTGGCGCGCCACGGGGCCGGCATCCGAATGCGGACGAGCGCGACGAATCCGTCGCAGCTCGCGGAGGTCGTTCTTCGAGAAATGAGCCGCCCGGCGCGGTGGCCGGAGATATCCGCGGATGGAGCACGCCGCGCAGCGGAGGCGATCCGTAAGCTGCTGTGAGATCGTCCCGAGCGACGCCGCACCGTTTCCAACCACCGCTCATCCGCGTCCCGGGCACCCTCCACGGCGACCGCGGGGAAGAGACAAAGTCGAGTCCGGTGTTCGCGGAGCTTGAGAAGCGTTCAGCAAGACGCCGGGGTCGGAAGGTGCAGGTCTTCCCGCAGGAGAAGACGATGGAAATCGATGCGTATCTTGAGCGCATCGGCCGCGACGGGCCGCGCGAGCCGACCGGCGAGACCCTGGCGCGGATCCACCGGGCGCACATGCTCGCGGTCCCCTTCGCCGAATTCGACGCAACGTGCCGGCATCACCAACCCTCTCTGATGTCCATCTTCACGCGAAAAGTGGTATGCTCGCGGGCGACGCCGGATGGGCGCATCACGCTCTCGAACAACCGTCTGATCGCGACGGCGGGCGAGCGGCGGGAAATACGACTCATCGCGCACGAGGCGGAGTACCGGGCGATGCTCCGGACGCGCTTCAAGATCGATCGCGGAGAAGAAGCGAGCATCGCCCGACTCCTGGTTCCGCCCGCGCCGCCCGAGCGGCCGGGCCCGTAGAGAATCATCGGCGGTCCGGGTGCGCGGGGCGAACCGGCGGGTTTCCACTCGTTCCATTTGGAGCTCCAACGTTGAACATGAAAACGAAATCCTTGAACTGGCACGTGAGGGCGGTGCCGGAGATCTCCGCGGAACTGAGGGTCGGAGAATCCGGGCTGAGCACGGCCGAGGCCGAGGCGCGTCTTCGAGAGCACGGACCGAACCGACTTCCTCGAAAGCCGCCACCGACCTGGTGGGAGATCGGGCTCCGCCAGTTTCGAAGCCCGCTCATTTACATTCTCGCGATCGCCGCCGTCGTCTCCATCCTCACGCGGCATCACGAGGATGCCGCGTTCATCGCCGCGGTCCTCGCGCTGAACGCGCTCATCGGCGGATATCAGGAATGGAAGGCCGAGCGAAGCAGCCAGGCCCTTCAGGCGCTTCTACAAGTCCGCGCGTCCGTTCTTCGCGACGGCGACGTGCGCGAGATCGACGCCGAGGAGGTCGTGCCGGGGGACATCGTCTGGCTCGAGTCGGGCGCGCGCGTTCCCGCGGACTTGCGTCTCGTTCAAGCTCGTGGTCTCGAGATCGATGAATCGCTCCTCACGGGCGAGTCGCTCCCCGTGCTCAAGAATCCGGCTTGGACGGGGGACGAATCGACGTCCCTCGCGGATCGTCTCAACATGGCCTATGCCGGCTCCGTCGTCAGCAGGGGGCGCGCAAGAGGTCTGATCGTGGAGACCGGCGAACGAACCGTGATCGGCCGGCTCGCGCTCGACGTGATCCGCTCGACCGGAGGGCGCCCTCCCCTTCTGGAGCGGATGGAGCGGTTCACGCACGTCATCGCGTACGCGGTCCTCGGCGCGGCCGCCGCGATGGCCGTGATCGGCGTCTTCTTGCGCGGGTACGGCGCGGGAGAGATGTTCCTGTTCGGAGTGGCGCTCGCCGTGTCGGCGATCCCCGAAGGGCTTCCGGTGGCGCTGACCGTCGCTCTCTCCATCGCGACCACGCGCATGGCGCGGCGCGGCGTCATCGTTCGGCGTCTCGCGGCGGTGGAGGGGCTCGGCAGCTGCACGCTCATCGCGAGCGACAAGACCGGAACGCTCACATGCAACGAGCTGACGGTAAGACAGATCCGTCTTCCCGATGGAGAAGAGCTCGCGGTCGGCGGAGAGGGGTACACGCCTGAAGGTTCGATTCACGGTCCCGAAGGCGACGTTCGGCCGGGATCCCATCCCGCGCTCGACGCGCTGGCGCGCGCGGCCGTCCTCTGCAACGAGGCGGATCTGCACCAACGAGACGGCGGATGGGCGTGGCGCGGAGATCCGACGGAGGTGGCGCTGCTTTCGTTCGGACACAAGCTCGGTTGGGTGCACGAGGTCGCCCTGGAGCGCCATCCTCAAGTGAACGAGATTCCCTTCGAGCCGGAACGACGGTTCGCGGCGACCTATCACATGGTCGACGATCATCAACTGGTCTTCGCGAAGGGCGCGCCCGAGAGGATTCTCGCGATGTGCCGCGTCGCGGACGAGGATCGCGAACGGCTTCTCGCCTACGCCGAATCGATGGCGGAGAGCGGCCACCGCGTGTTGGCGCTCGCCGAGGGAGCGGCGCCGGAGGGACTGCGCTCCTCGCAGACTCCCCCCGAACCGACCGATCTCTCCTTCCTCGGATTCGCGGGCATGATCGACCCGCTCCGCCCGGGAGTGAAAGAGGCGGTGCGATCGTGCCGAGCGGCGGGGATCGCCGTGTGCATGATCACCGGCGACCATCCGGTGACCGCACTCGCGATCGCGCGCGAACTCGACCTCGCCGCGCGGCCCGACCAGGTCCTCACGGGGCGCGAGATCGAGGCGCTCGATCCGGATGAGCTGCGCGAGGCGGTCGGCCGAACGCGCGTGTTCGCGCGCACGACCCCTCGGCAGAAGTTGGAACTGGTGGAGGCGGCGCGGCAGATGGGTCACTTCGTGGCCGTCACCGGAGACGGCGTGAACGACGCGCCGGCTCTGCGCCAAGCGAACATCGGCGTCGCGATGGGGCGGTCCGGCACCGACGTCGCGCGCGAAGCGTCGGAGCTCGTCATCACGGACGACAACTTCGCCACCATCGTCGCGGGCGTCGAAGAAGGCCGAGTGGCGTACGACAACGTGCGCAAGGTCATCTATCTTCTCGTCTCCACCGGTTTGGCGGAGATCCTGCTCCTCAGCCTCGCCGTCTTGACCGGCTGGCCGAAGAGCGCCGCGGGCGCGGCCGTCCTGCCGCTCCTCCCCGTGCAGATCCTCTGGCTCAACTTGGTGACGAACGGCATCCAAGATATCGCGCTCGCCTTCGAACCGGCGGAAGGGGACGTGCTGCGGCGTCCTCCGCGTCCTCCCGGACAGCGGATCTTCGACCGGCTCATGCTGGAGCGAACCGTGATCGCCGCCGTCGTGATGGCCCTGGTCGGCTTCGGCGCCTTCTGGTGGATGATCGCGGGCGCCGGATGGTCCGAGGGACAAAGCCGCAACGGATTGTTGCTCCTGATGGTCTTGTTCCAGAATCTTCATGTCGGGAATTCCCGCTCGGAGACGCGCTCCGCGTTTCGGTTGTCTCCGCTGAAGAGCCCGATCCTGATGGGCGGCGTCGTCCTCGCGTTCTCGCTTCACATGTTAAGCTTACGTTTGCCGATCGCGCAGAGAGTGTTGGGGGTGGAGCCCGTCGATCCGGCGACGTTCGCGGGCTTGATCGGCCTCGCCTTCACCGTGGTGATCGCGATGGAGATTCACAAGTGGCACTGGAGGGCCCGGCGGGCGGATCGATCGTCCCGCCTATCCGATTGATGAGGAGAAGAGCACGATGAACCGTTCCGAGATCCGCTTGTTGCAGGAGGTTCGAGGGTATCCGGCGGTGACGATCACCCTCCCCACGCACCGCGTAGCGCCCGAGAACCGCCAGGACCCGATTCGAATCCGCAACTTGGTCACGCAGGCGGCCAACCGTCTGCTCGAGGAGTTCACCAAGCGCGAGATGGAACCGCTTCTCGACCGTCTCGATCGGCTGACCGAGAGCGTGGATCTTCGACACTCGCTGGACGGGCTCGTGCTGTTCGCGAATCGGGATTTCGCGCGGTTCTTCCGCCTCCCCTTCTCGCTTCGGGAGCGCGTGGTCGTGGACGAGACCTTCTTCACCCGCGATCTCGTCTTCGCGATGAACCGAACGCCGCGCTATTGGGCGCTCGCGCTCTGCGAGAAGCCGACTCGCTTGTTCGAGGGGACCCGCGAAAGTCTGATCGAGGTCAAGGAAGGGGGCTTTCCGATCGTCTATGAGGGGCCGCACGGCGAAGAGCCTCTCCCCCGCGGGTTCGGTGTCAAGAAGTCCGACTACGAGAACGAGCGCCATCGCCAGTTCTTCCGCAAGATCGACGCCGCCTTCAAGCCGTTTCAGGCCGACGATCCCCTGCCGCTCGCCCTTGTCGGAGTGGAGCGCCACCTGGCCTATTTCCACGAAGTGACGAACCACCGGAGCTCGATTCTCGCGGCCGTGACCGGAAGCCACGACAAGACTTCCGCCCACGAGCTCGGAAAGCTCGTTTGGTCCTCGATGCGCGAGGCTTTCGCCGCGCGGCGTCGAGAAGTCCTGTCCGAGCTCGAAAAGGCCGCCGGCGAGCGGAAGCTCGTCTCCACGGTGGGAGAGGCCTGGCGTCTCGCGAACGAAGGACGCGGGAGGCTCCTTTTGGTCGAGGAGGGGTTCTCCTATCCCGCGCGCGTCGACAAGACCGGCATGCATCTCGATCCCGCCGAGGACTTCGCATCGCCCGGCGTCGTCGACGACGCGGTCGATGAGATCGTCGAGACGGTGCTCGGCAAACAGGGAGAGGTCGTGTTCGTCGACGACGGCCGTCTCGCCGAGCACGGGCGGATCGCGCTGATCCTGCGGTACTGACGGCGGCGATCGCTCGGAGATCAGCTCGCTCCGGCGTGGGTCCGCACGATCGTGTAGACGGCGATGCCGATCCCGATCGAAAGCTTGATGGCTGAAGCGAGAACCCTGCCGAGAAGCGCGCCGTAGCCCGCGCGGACGGTTTCGCTTCCTCGGGCACCGCCGAGGAACTCCGCGGCGAGCGCCCCGAGCGCGGTCCCCGCGAACGATCCGATCACCGTTCCGACGATCGGGAAGAGCGGCGTTCCCACGACCGCCCCGACCATCCCTCCCGCGAAAGCGCCGATCATTCCCCATCGGGTGCCGCCGTACTTCCGGGTCATGACCGATCCGAGAAACGCCTCGAGGATCTCCCCCGCCGCGACGAACGCCGCCATCGCGAGGAGCGCGGCGACGCCGATGAGATGGAACCGCGTGACGACCGCGACGAGAAGCGCGGCGCCGAGAAGGATGAAGTTGCCCGAAAGGCCGAGCGGAATCGCGAGAAGCCCCGCGAGAAGAACCGCGTCGAGAAGAACGAGAACAAGAACGCGAAGCGCGGCCTCGCCTATCTCGCCCATTCGGCAGATCCTCCGCCGATCCAGGCGGCGATCCTCTCGACCGCCTCGATCACGTTCCCCGCGTAGGCCGAGAGGAACTCCTCGCCGATCGCCTCGTCCCTCGGCATCTGCCCCGCCGCCGCCAGGGTCTTCGCGTCCTACGAATTCCCCGAAGTCTCGGCCCCTCTCCCCCGCCGCGGATGCTTACTCCCATTCGACGTGGCCGAAGATCGTGATCTTCCTCCTCGGGACCGTCCGGTCCCCCCACGCCGGCGCCTTTCGGTTCTTCCGGATCTCTCGGAGCAGCGGGTCGAAGAAGAACTCCTTTTCTCCGAACGCCGGCTCCAGGTCCCTGAGCCACGTCGCTTCCGGATCGTAGCGCGCGAAGAAGACCCGATTCGTCCAGACCGGATCTCTGCTCTGGATGAGCTTCAAGACGAAGACATCCTCCCCCTTCACCTCCGCGATCCCCTCGACGAGCACTTTCCCCGGAGTCGCGGACATCACGGGACCGCGAACCGTCCGCGCAAGTCCGGAGACGCGGCGGTAGGCCTTCTGGAAGATCTCGAGGGAGCGCGCGAGCGGCACCTCGAAGTACTCCTTGGGGCCCGTGTTCCGCTCGACGAACATGTAGTAGGGAACGGCCCCGAGCTGCACCTGAGTCCGCCAGAGGTCGGCCCACGTCTGCGCCGAATCGTTCACTCGCCGGATGACGGGAGCTTGGGTTCTCACGACCGCCCCGGTCCGGTGAATGCGCCGGACGGCCGACTGCGCCTCCGGAGTTCGGAGCTCCCGCGGATGGCTGTAGTGAGCCATGAGCGCGAGGTTCCGGCCGCTCCTCGTCACTTGCTCGAAGAGTCGGAGAAGATCGTCGGCATCCGGGTCCGTGGAGAACCGGTAGGGCCAGTACGCGGGCGCCTTCGTGCCGATCCGAATGCTCGTCAGATGCTCATGTTCGCCGGACAGGAGAGGCTCGATGTAGCGGCGGAGAACGCTCGACTTCATCACGAGAGGATCGCCTCCCGTGAAGAGGATGCTGGACACCTCGGTGTGCTTGGCGAGATAGCGCGCGAGCGTCTCCGCTTCTCGCGAGGCGAACTTCAGCTCGTCCGCGCCGACGAACTGCGCCCATCGAAAGCAGTACGTGCAGTAGGCGTGGCACGTCTGGCCCTGGCTCGGGAAGAAGAGAACCGTCTCCCGGTACTTGTGCTGAAGGCCGGGGAGCGCCCTGCCGTCCAGATAGGGAACGTTCAGCTCCATCTGTCCCGCCGGATGCGGGTTCATTGAACGTTGAATCTTTCGCGCCGCGGCGAGCAGCGCCTCTTCGGACGCGCCGGCCTCGACCATTCGAAGCATCGTGCGGAAGTCGTTCGGCTTCAGCATGTCCGGCTGGGGAAAGGTGAGCTGGTAGATCGGATCCTCGGGAACGTCCTCCCGCCGGATCAGCTCCTCGAGCACATAATTGTTGACGCGAAAAGGAAGTACGAAGGAGACGGCCCTTAAGGCGAGAATCTCGCGCGGCGAGAGTCCGAGGTGTTTTCCGATCCGATCGATGTCCTTGCGCGTGTACGCCCGGTAGGACCGCGATCGAACGCGCGCCTTGCGAATCATGAGGGTCTCCTCGGAAGCTCGCCGGAGACGCGGGGCGGCGCCGGCGGCCTCCGCCCGCCGCACCCCGCACTTCTAACTATAAGCCGGAAAGCGCGTCCGGCGCAAGAAATCGGCCGATTGAAGGGGTTGCCTCATTCGGCGTGGAGGCCTACAATGGGGCCGGTCAATCTCGGGGTTCTTTCTTCCCGGGTACGAAACGGGGTTTTCGGTACGGGCGGGGCGCCCACAGAGGGGGGAGTGAAGTGCCTATACGGGTCCCCATCACGATAGACGGCAACGAAGCGGTCGCATACGTCGCCTATCGGGTCAACGAAGTGGCGGCCATCTATCCGATCACGCCGTCCTCCAACATGGGGGAATGGGCGGATCAATGGGCATCCGAGGGGAAGAAGAACATCTGGGGGGTCGTCCCGGATGTCATCGAGATGCAGAGCGAGGCCGGCGCGGCCGGCGCTTGGCACGGATCGCTGCAAGCCGGGTGTCTCACGACGACCTTCACCGCCTCGCAGGGACTTCTGCTCAAGATTCCGAACATGTACAAGATCGCCGGCGAGCTGACGGCGACGGCGTTTCACGTCGCGGCGAGAAGCGTGGCGACGCACGCGCTCTCGATTTTCGGAGACCACAGCGACGTCATGGCGGCGCGCGCGAGCGGTTTCGCGCTCATCCCGTCGGGGAGCATCCAGGAAGCGATGGACTTCGCCCTCATCGCGAGCGCGGCGACCTTGAAGACGCGCGTCCCCTTCCTCCACTTCTTCGACGGCTTCCGCACCTCGCACGAGGTTCAGAAGATCGAGTTGATCAGCGACGACCAGATGCGCGAGATGATCGACGACGAGATGGTGCTCCAGCACCGCATGCGCGCGCTCTCTCCGGACCGGCCGTTCATCCGCGGGACCGCCCAGAACCCGGACGTGTTCTTCCAGGCGCGCGAGGCGATTAACCCGTACTACCTCGCCTGCGTGGACAAGACCGAGGAAGTGATGGAGCAGTTCGCCCGCGTCACCGGGCGCGTTTATCGCGTGTTCGACTATGTCGGCGATCCGAAGGCCGAGCGCGTGCTCGTGATCATGGGTTCGGGAGCGGAGGCGGCGCACGAAGCGGTGGAGCACATGAACCGGAACGGCGAGAAGGTGGGGCTCATCAAGGTGCGCGTCTACCGGCCGTTTGACACGAAGCGGTTCTGCGAGGCGCTCCCCCCGACCGCGCGCTCGATCGCGGTTCTCGATCGGACGAAGGAGCCGGGGAGCGCGGGCGAGCCGCTTTACCTCGATGTCGTGCACGCCGCCTACGAGGGGCTCCGGAACGGATACGGCGCGATCAAGAGCCTGCCGGACATCTTCGGCGGGCGCTACGGTCTTTCCTCGAAGGAGTTCACTCCCGCAATGGTGAAGGCGGTCTTCGACAACCTCGCCGCGGAGAAGCCGAGGAACCACTTCACGGTCGGGATCCACGACGACAAGACCCAGATGAGCCTCCCCTACGATCCCGAATACTCGACTGAGGGGGAGAAGGTCGTCCGCGCGATGTTCTACGGGCTCGGCGCCGACGGCACGGTCGGCGCCAACAAGAACTCGATCAAGATCATCGGCGAGGGAACGAATTTCTACGCGCAGGGCTACTTCGTTTATGACTCAAAGAAAGCCGGCGCCGTGACCGTCTCCCATCTTCGCTTCGGACCCGACCCGATCCGCTCGACGTACCTCGTGAGCAAGGCATCGTTCATCGGGTGCCATCAACAGGTCTTCATCGAGAAGTACGACATGCTTCAGTACCTCACCCCCGGGGGCGTATTCCTGCTGAACTGCCAGTGGGGTCCGGACGAGGTGTGGGACCACCTGCCGCGGAAGGTGCAGCAGGACCTCATCGACAAGAAGGCGAAATTCTACGTCATCAACGGATACAAGGTCGCCGAGGAGAGCGGCATGGGCGACCGCGTGAACGTCGTGATGCAAGTCTGCTTCTTCGCGATCTCGGGGGTGTTGCCGAAGGACGAGGCGATCGAGGCGATCAAGGACTCGATCCGCAAGACGTACGGGCGGAAGGGAGAGGACGTCGTCCAGATGAACTTCCGCGCCGTGGACAACACGCTCGCGAATCTTTTCGAGGTGAAGATTCCCTCGCAGGCGACGAGCAAGCTCGCGATGCGCCGCCCGGTTCCGGAGGAAGCTCCGGAATTCGTGCAGAAAGTCACGGCGGAGATCATCGCCGGGCGCGGCGACGGCATCCCGGTCAGCCTTTTCCCCGAGGACGGAACGTTCCCGTCGGACACCGCGCGTTGGGAGCGCCGGAACATCGCGCTCGAGATCCCCGTGTGGGATTCGGAGATCTGCATCCAGTGCGGGAAGTGCGCGATGATCTGCCCGCACGCCACGATCCGCCCGAAGGTCTTCGAGGAGAAGCACCTCAAGAACCCGCCGAAGACGTTCAAGTACGCGGACGCCCGCGACAAGGAATGGGCGGGGATGAAGTACGCGCTTCAGGTCGCGCCCGAGGACTGCACCGGCTGCGCGATCTGCATCGAGGTCTGCCCGGTCAAGAACAAGAAGGAGACGAAGCTCCGGGCGATCAACATGGCGCCTCAGCCCCCGCTTCGCGAGCAGGAGCGCGAGAACTGGGAGTTCTTCCTCGCGCTTCCCGAGGCCGATCGGACGAAGCTCAAAGTGAGCGCGATCCGCCATCAGCAGCTCCAGCGGCCGCTCTTCGAGTTCTCGGGGGCGTGCGGAGGATGCGGAGAAACTCCGTACCTCAAGCTTCTTTCGCAGCTTTTCGGCGACCGCGCGATCCTCGGAAACGCCACCGGATGTTCGTCGATCTACGGCGGAAACCTGCCGACGACCCCCTGGGCGATCAACGAGGAGGGGCGCGGCCCCGCGTGGTCGAACTCCCTCTTCGAGGACAACGGCGAGTTCGGGCTCGGAATCCGCATCGCCATCGACAAGCAGAAGGATCTCGCGTGCCATCTCATCCGCAAGATGGCCGGCACGATCGGCGAGAACCTGGCCAAGGAGCTCGTCGAGGCGAAGCAGAAGGACGAGACCGACATCTTCGAGCAGAGAAAGCGGGTGAAGGCGCTCAAAGAGAAGCTGCGTGGAGCGAATTCCGCGGAGGCGAAGACGCTCGTCGCGATCGCGGACATGCTCGTCAAGAAGAGCGTGTGGGCGGTCGGCGGCGACGGTTGGGCGTACGACATCGGCTACGGCGGCCTCGATCACGTCTTCTCGATGGGACGGGACGTCAACATCCTCGTCCTCGACACCGAGGTCTACTCGAACACGGGCGGCCAGATGTCGAAAGCCACTCCGCGAGGCGCGGTGGCGAAGTTCGCCGCGGGCGGGAAGCCGGTCGCCAAGAAGGACCTCGGCTTCATGGCGATCAGCTACGGCAGCGTGTACGTCGCGCGCGTCGCGATGGGCGCGAAGGACGAGCACACCCTGCGCGCGTTCCTCGAGGCGGAGGCGTACGAGGGGACGTCGATCATCATCGCCTACAGCCACTGCATCGCCCACGGAATCGAGATGGAAAAAGGCCTGGAGAGCCAGAAAGCCGCGGTCGATTCCGGCCAGTGGTTCCTCTACCGCTACAACCCGGATCTCTCCCGCGAGGGGAAGAATCCGCTTCTCCTCGACTCGCGCGCTCCGAAGATCCCGGTCGCTCAGTACATGAACATGGAGAACCGCTTCCGGATGCTCGCCCGGAGCAAGCCGGAAGACGCGAAGCGGTTCGCGCACGAAGCGCAGGAAGACGTGAACGCCCGTTGGGCGCTTTACCACTACCTCGCCGAGAGACGCTTCGGCGACGGGAACGGCGGCAAGGGAGAAGCATAGGCAAGGAAAGCGGCACGGGGCCGGAGACGGTCGGCGTCTTCGGCTCCTCCCTTCGAATCGGAGAGAACAGATGGATCTCACGACGCACTATCTCGGAATGAAGCTGAAGAGCCCGATCGTCCCGTCCGCCTCTCCCCTCTCGGAAGAGATCGGGAACATTCGGAAGATGGAGGACGCGGGAGCGGGGGCAGTCGTTCTGCACTCGCTCTTCGAGGAACAGATCGCGCAGGAAAGCCTCGACCTCGATCACTTCACGACGAAAGGGACCGAGAGCTTCGCGGAGTCCCTGACGTATTTTCCGGAGCCCGGCGAATACCGGCTCGGGCCCGAGGAGTATCTGAACCACATCCGAAAAGCGAAGGAAGCGGTCAAGATCCCGATCATCGCGAGTCTGAACGGAACGAGCGCGGGCGGGTGGACCGACTACGCCGCGCGGATGGAGGAGGCGGGAGCGGACGCGCTCGAGCTCAACATCTACTACATCCCGACGGACCCCTCCCTCAGCGCCGAAAAGGTCGAGAACACGTACGTCGAGATCGTGAAGTCGGTGCGGTCGACCATCCGGATCCCGGTCGCGGTCAAGATCTCCCCATTCTTCAGCAACCTCGCGTACACGGCCGGGCGGCTCGACCGAGCGGGAGCGAACGCCTTGGTCCTCTTCAACCGGTTCTACCAGCCGGACATCGATCTCGAGGACCTCGAGGTGCGAACGCATGTTCTCCTCAGCACGCCGCAAGCGATGAGGCTTCCCCTCCGGTGGATCGCGATCCTGCACGGCCGCGTCAAGGCGGACCTCGCCGCGACGGGCGGCATCCACACGGCCGAGGACTGCCTCAAGATGCTCATGGCCGGCGCGAAGACCACGATGCTCTGCTCCGTCCTCCTCAAGAAGGGAATCGATCAGATCCGGGAGATCGAGAAGGGGATGCGGAAGTGGATGGAGGAGCACGAATACGTTTCGGTCGAGCAGATGCAGGGGAGCATGAGCCAGAGGAGCGTCGCGGACCCGGCCGCGTTCGAGCGGGCGCAGTACATGCGCGCGCTGGCGGGCTATCGAACCTAACCCGCGAAGAAAGCCTCCCAATGAAAGCACCCGCCCCCTCCCCGGGGGCGGGCTTCGTTTGTGCCCTCCCGCTCGGGCCGGGCGTCTTGACAGGAACCCTTGATCCGACTAACTTCCAGGCGTGCCGTACCCGGCAGCAATCGTCCCGGTCAGCGAACGATCCCCGGAGCGGATCTCGGCCGTCCGGCAAGATGTTGAATCGCGAGAACAGAGGAGTCGTCGTCATGGCATTCACCCTCCCGGAACTTCCGTATCCGTACGACGCGCTCGAGCCCCACATCGACGCGCGCACGATGGAGATTCACCACACGAAGCACCATCAGGCCTACGTCTCCAACCTGAACAAGGCCTTGGAGACACATTCGGCGTTCCAGGCGAAGACGATCGACGAGATCGTGAAGAATCTGGACGCGATCCCCGAGGCGGTTCGGACCGCCGTCCGCAACAACGGCGGCGGGCACTGGAACCACACGCTCTTCTGGCACGTGATGTCGAAGAAGGGCGGCGGCGAGCCGAAGGGGACTCTCGGCGACGCGATCAAGAAGACCTTCGGGAGCTTCGACGCGTTCAAGGAGGAGTTCGGAAAGGCGGCGATCGGGCGATTCGGAAGCGGATGGGCTTGGCTCGGCTTCGACGAGAACGGCAAGCTGCACGTCGAGTCGACGCCCAACCAGGACACGCCGGTCTCGCGCGGGCACGTGCCGATCCTCGGCCTCGACGTCTGGGAACACGCTTACTATCTCAAGTATCAGAACCGGCGCCCGGACTACGTCTCCGCCTGGTGGAGCGTGGTGAATTGGGAAGAGGTCCAGAGGCGCTACGAGGAAGCGACCCGATAGGGCCGCCCCTCTCCTTTCGAACGATCGAGGGCTCCGCTTCGGCGGAGCCCTCTTCTGTTGTTGCACCTTCCTCGCTTCCCCGGATCGGCCAAGCTCGCGAACCTCTTCATTTCAAACAAGTTCCCGCATCAGCCTCTCCTCGACTCATGCGCATCCGTTGTACTGTTCGCAAGAACTTCTAATTTCAAAGTATTCAGATATTCGAATATCTTGATTCTCGCGGGCAATGCGAGAGAGCTCGATCGCGGCCAGGCTCCATCGATCGAACGTTCTTCGGAGGAAACGAGGATGCCGGCGAGAAACCGAATCGAGGATCTCGCATACGATCTCGAAAAGGCCGATCTTCGATCGGAGGTTCTTCGCGCCCTCGGGAATCCGGCGCGGCTCCGGATCGTCGCGCTTCTCTCCGCGTCGGGAGAGAAGACCGTGAACGAGATCGCCGAGGCGCTCGACATGCCGCAGTCTACCGTCTCGCAGCAGCTCGGTTCCCTTCGACTTCGCGGACTCCTCCGCGCGCGCCACGAGGGCGGACGTCGCTATTACTCACTCGCGATGCCGGAGGTGAACGAGCTGCTCGCATGCCTCGCGCGATGCTGCCGCCCCGGGGAGAAGGTTTGATGAGAAGCCGACGTGCCCATCTTCGGATCGTCCGCGTTCGGCGGGGGAATCGCGAATGACCACGCGGCCGACGCGCGGGCGCATCCGCATTCTTCTCGGCGCGGGCCTCGTCGTGGGGATTCTCGTTCTTCCACTCGTGCTGTTCCTTCCCCGGCCCGAGCCGCCGAAGGACGACCCGCACCGCTCTCTTCCGAAGAGACTTCCGCATACCGATCACCGCGCGCTCCTTCCCGGTCCCTATCCGGACGGACCTTCGGTCACGCGCGCGTGTCTCAAATGCCACGAGGAGGCGGGACGCGAGGTGATGCGCACCGCCCACTGGAGGTGGGAAGGAGAGCCGGTTCGGCTTCCGGGACGCGCCGATCCGGTCCGCATCGGAAAGAAGACCGCGATCAACAACTTCTGCATCGGCGTCCAATCGAACTGGTCCGGCTGTACTTCGTGTCATGCCGGCTACGGATGGGAGGACGAGACGTTCGACTTCACGAACGTCGAGAACATCGATTGCCTCGTCTGCCACGATCGGTCGGGCGCCTACGTCAAGGGAGAGAGCGGGCATCCGGCGCCCGAGGTGGACCTCGTCGAAGTCGCCGGGAGCGTCGGCTCGCCCACGCGCGAGAACTGCGGCGGATGCCATTTCCGCGGAGGCGGAGGCGACGCGGTGAAGCACGGGGACTTGGACAAGTCGCTTCGCAACCCGCGGGAGCGGATCGACGTGCACATGGGACGCCATGAGATGGTGTGCGCCGATTGCCACAAGACGAAGAACCACGTGATCGCCGGCCGATCGATCTCCGTCAGCGTGGACAACGCCAACCGGCTGCTGTGCACCGATTGTCATGCGCTCGAGCCGCACCGCGATGAGCGAATGAACGCCCATACATCCGCGATCGCCTGCCAGACCTGCCACATCCCTCTCGTCGCCATCCGCGAGGCGACCAAGGTTCACTGGGATTGGTCCGCCGCGGGGCTGGACCTCGAAGACGACCCTCACAGCTATCTGAAGGAGAAGGGCCGCTTCGTCTACGAACAACTATTGACTCCGGAATACTTCTGGTTCGATGGAACCGCGGATCGTTATCTCATGGGAGATCGAATCGACACCGCCGGAGCCACGCCCTTGAACGCGCCTCGGGGAAGGCCGGAGGATCCCCACTCCGCGATCTGGCCCTTCAAGGTCCACACGGGAAGACAGATCTACGACCGCGAGCATCTTTATCTTCTCGTGCCGAAGACCGCGGGCGAGGAGGGGTACTGGGAGAGCTTCGACTGGGACCAGGCGGCGCGTCTTGGGTCCGAGAAGACGGGCCTCTCCTACAGCGGGAGGTACGGGTTCGCCCAAACCGAAATGTACTGGCCCCTCACCCACATGGTCGCTCCGAAGGAGAAGTCTCTCCAGTGCGCCGACTGCCATGCGCCGGGCGGGCGCCTCGATTGGGCGGCGCTCGGCTATCCGGGAGATCCGATCCGCTGGGGAGGTAGGAAAGGGCTCCGCGCGGCCGGTCCCCCGTGGGAAGAGGAGAGACGATGAAGCGATTCTTCCCGCTCGCGCTCTTCTTTGTTCTCTTCGCCGTGTCGGGCGCGCGGAGAGAGGCCGAAGCGATCGACACGGCACCGACGATGCACCCCCTCTTCCCCCTCCTCGACGAGACGGGAACGAATGTCCTCGCGAGCGGCGGACCGGTCTCGGCGATGCGCACTTGCGGCGCCTGTCACGACACCGAGTTCATCGAGAAGGAGAGCGCGCACGCGGGCGCGGGTTGGGACGCTTCGCGTGAGAAGAATCGCGAGCCGAACGAGCGACCGTGGGAGGAAGACGAGGAGATGCTCGGCGGATGGAACGCGATCACGTACCGCACGATCTCCCGCCCGAAGGACGGCGCGATCGATCTCTCCCTCCCCGATTGGATTCGCTTCTTCGGCAGGAGACACGCCGGGGGCGGGCCCGCCTACCGCGCGGCGGACGGGTCGCTTCTTTCGGAAAAGAAGTCCGCGGGGCCCGACGATCCGGAGGCGTCTTGGTTCGATCCGGAGACGAGACGCAGGGAACCGTGGGATTGGGAACGGTCCGGCGCCGTCGAGATGAACTGTTTCCTCTGTCACATCCCCGACCCCGACAACGACGCGAGAATCTCCGCTCTCGAGAGCGGCGCGTTCCGCTGGGCGGCCACCTTCACCCTCGCCCGCACGGGCGTGGGAGGGCGGGGCGAGGACGTTTGGCGGTGGAACCGGGACGCCTTCGACAAAGAGGGCCGCGTGAGGAGCGACCGAATCCGCGTGCAGGATCCCCCGAACGAAGCCTGCGGCCGTTGCCACGGTCTGGTTCACGGCGACCCGGACATGCCGATTCTCCTCAAGGGCTGCGTCCCGGACTATTGGACCACGCTCACCACCGGACAAATCCTTTCGCCTCAAAGGATCTCGGAGTCGGGCATCAATCTGAAAGACAAGACGGACCTGTTCCGTTCGTGGGACGTGCACGCGGAGAGAATGCTCTCTTGCGTCGACTGTCACCATTCGTCGAACAACCCCGTCCACGGGCGCGTCTTTGAATCCGCGGGTCTCGAACATCTCCGTTTCGAGCCGCGCAAGATGTCGATGGGCGAATACTTGAAGCGCCCGAGCCACCGGTTGGCCCGCGCGGGAGGCGCTTCCGCTCGCGGTGCCGGGGGAAGCGGCCGGCCGGAGCAAGAGTGCGAGAGCTGCCACCTCGCGGAGAAGACGCACAAGTGGCTCCCCTACTGGAAACGCCACACCGCGGTCCTCTCGTGCAACGCGTGCCACACGCCGCGGCTCTACGCGCCGGCACGCCAAACGATCGACTGGACGGTTCTCACTCCGGAACGGAAGCCCCGGGTCGCCTGCCGAGGAGGCGGATCACCGGAGTCCGATCCTCTCGCCCTCGTGGAGGGTTACGAGCCGGTCCTCCTTCCGCGCACGGAGGGAAAAGGCGCGGGAACGCTCCACCCGCACAATCTCATCTCCTCGTGGTTCTGGGTCGAAGGCGAACCGGAGCGCCCGGTCGCCGAAGCGCGCCTCGCGGAGACCTTCTTCGACGGAAACGGTTATCGCGAAGAGATCCTCTTCGCGCTCGATGCGAATCGTGATGGGTTTCTCGACGAAGGCGAGCTCGTTCTCGATACGCCCGAGAAGACGGACGCGGTGCGCGAGCGGCTTCTCAAGGCCGGCGCCGTCGATCCGCGAATCGCGGCGGAAATCCGGCCCTACCCGATTCCGCACAACGTGACGACCGGCGAGTGGGCGACGAGGGATTGCCGCGCCTGCCACGGACGCGATTCCCGTCTCTCGCGCGCGTTCCCGCTCGCGGGGAAGACTCCGGGAGGAGCCTTGCCCGCGTTCACCGCCGGAGCCTCGGCCGTTCCCGCCGGAGAGATCGTTCGCGACGCGGAGGGAAGGCTTCTGTTCGTTCCGAGCACGCGCGCGATGGGACTGCACGTCCTCGGACACGACGCCTCGCAAACGGCGAACCGAATCGGGATGTTCGCCATCGGCGTCGTTCTTCTCGCGATCGCCGCCCACGGCGGTTTCCGGCTCCGGGCCGCGCGCCGGCGCTGGGCGCGCCGCGGAGAGCGTTTCGCAACGCCCGCCGACCGCGCATACATGTACAGCGCCTACGAGCGCCTCTGGCATTGGCTGCAAGCGCTCGCGATCCTCGCACTTCTCGCGACCGGGATCGCCGTTCATCTCCCCGGACGCGCTCCCTTCCTCGACTTCGCGCTCTCCGTGCGCGCGCACAACATCCTCGGCTTTCTCGTCGTGATCAACGCGGCTCTCGCCGCCTTCTATCACTTGGCGGGAGGCGAGATCCGACAGTACATTCCGGAGCGGGGAAACTTCTTCTCTCAAGCGATCGAGCAGGCGCGCTACTATCTTCGCGGCGTCTTCCGGGGGGAACCCCACCCGTTCGCGAAGCGTCCCGGACGCAAGCTGAACCCGCTGCAACAGATCACGTACCTCGCGATCCTGAACCTCCTTCTTCCCCTTCAGACGATCACGGGGGTTCTCATCTGGGGGGCGGATCGATGGCCGAGCGTCGATGCGGCCTTCGGGGGGCTCCCTTCCCTCGCCGCCGTTCACGCCGCCGGCGCCTGGCTCTTCGCGGCGTTCCTCGCCATGCACGTCTATCTCGCCACGACCGGCCCCACCCCCAGCGCCCACATCCGCGCGATGATCGTCGGCTGGGAGGATGCGCCGAAAAACGGCGACCACAAGGAGGAATCCCATTGAGCGCCCGAGCGAAACCGCGTGGATACTTGAACCCTTATGTTTCGGGAGGCTTTCTCGGCGTCGTCTTGTTCCTCGCCTTCTTCGCGACGGGGAACGGTCTCGGCGCTTCGGGCGGCATCGCGCGCATCCTCGTCTCCGTCGAGGACCGAGTCGTCCCGGAGCACGTGGACCGCACTCCCCACCTCCTCGCGATGGCGGGCGGAGACACGGACCCGCTCGACAACTGGATCGTCTTCGTCACGATCGGCGCGCTTCTCGGGGGTTTCGCATCCGGGCTCCTGCACGGAAGGATCCGCCCGGAGACACAGAAAGGGCCGCGCATCTCGATCGGAACGCGATGGTTCTTCGCGTTTCTTGGCGGTCTCGTGATGGGCTACGGCGCGCGCCTCGCGCGAGGCTGCACGTCCGGGCAGGCCCTGTCGGGAGGCGCGGTTCTCTCGGTCGGAAGCTGGGCCTTCATGTTCGCGGTCTTCGGCGGCGGCTACGCGCTCGCGTGGTTCGTCCGAAGACTTTGGATCTGACGCATTCGCTGAGGAGGAGAACGCACCATGGCGCCCTTCGCGTTGATCGACTTCCTCGGAAAGCCGATCGCATATAGTATTTATCTCTTGATCGGTTTTGCCTTCGGCGCGGTGCTCGAGATGGCGGGCTTCGCCGACTCCCGAAGGCTCGCCGCCCAGTTCTATTTCCGGAACATGACGGTCCTGAAGGTAATGTTCGGAGCCATCGTGACGGCGATGACGCTTCTCTTTCTCGCCTCGGGTCTCGGCATGCTCGACATGAGCCGCGTTTGGGTGAACCCGACCTACCTCGTCCCCGGAATCGTCGGCGGACTTCTCATGGGAATCGGCTTCATCTTGGGAGGCTTCTGCCCGGGCACGTCGATCGTGGCCCTCGCGAACCTCAAGATCGACGGCCTCTTCTTCTTTCTCGGCGTGAGCGCCGGCGTGGTCCTCTTCGGAGAGACGGTCGGTTTGTATGAGGGCTTCTACCACTCGACGCCGATGGGACGCTTCACGCTCCCCGAGTGGCTCGGAATCCCCGCGGGCTGGGTGGTTCTTCTCATCGTGCTCATGGCCCTTTTCATGTTCTGGGGAGCGGAGAAGCTCGAGGGGATCTACGGAGAGCGCGGGAAGCCCACTCGCGCGTCGGGACGCCGATTTCCTCCGAGGCTCGCGGGGGCCGCCGCGCTCGTCGTGCTCGCTCTCGTCGTTCTCGGCATCGGGCAGCCGACGAGCGCGGAGCGGTGGGAGCGCATCGCGTCCGGCAAGCAGCCTCTTCTCGACGAGCGCCGAGTCCAGATCCATCCCGCGGAGCTCGTCGATCTCGCGCGCAACGACCTGGTCCGATTGCTCCTGTTGGATCTCCGCGATGAGAGAGACTTCAACATTTTTCATATACTTGATTCGCGGCGCGTCACGCTCGATGAAGTTCGCGACGGACTTCCCGCGCTCGGTCTCCTCTCCGCCCCCGCGAACACGGTGACCGTGCTGATCTCGAATGGAGAAGAACGGGCGACCGCGGCGTGGAAGCTCCTCGCGGCGAGCGGCGTTCTGAACCTCTACATTCTCGAGGGCGGGATCAACAACTGGCTGGACGTCTACGGACATCCGGGGCACGACGCGAGCTGCCCCGAGGGGGAAGCGAGCGGCGGAACGGCTGCGGCCGAGGCGTTCGCCCACCGCTTCGAGCACGCTCTCGGCTCCGCGCAACCGAGCGCGGATCCGGACGCGCTCGCGAAACGCGCGATCGAGTTTACGCCCAAGGTCGAGCTGCAGATCCGCAAGAAGCTCGGCGGCGGGTGCGGATAGTCCGCCTGCGAGTCGTGCGCGCCTGCCGTCTTTCGGCCGGCAAGTTCTCTTCTCCTCCGGCCTCATGGTACGATCCCGCCGGGCCGGACGCGAGAGAATGGAGCGGAGCATGAGAGACCGAGCGCCCTTCAAGCCCGAAGACCTGAGACAGCTCGCCGAGGTCGGGATCGACCCGGACGAGGCGCTGCGACAGGTCCGTCTCCTCGCGAATCCTCCCGCGTACGCGAGGCTCGTTCGCCCTTGCACGCCGGGCGACGGGATCCGCGTCTTGTCCCGCGGCGAGATCGAGGAGTCGCTCGCCGCTTACGAACGCGCGCGGGCCGCGAACCGGCTCTTCAAGTTCGTCCCCGCGAGCGGCGCCGCGACGCGCATGTTCCAATCGCTTCTCCGGTTCCTGAACGAGAAGCGCGATTTCACGCGCGAGGAGATCGAGGAGGAGGCCGCGAAAGGGACGCCCCCATTCGAGGAGCTCGGGCGTTTTCTCGAGGGGTTGCGCTCGCCGGGTGGGTTCGCGTTTCGCGAGGCGCTCCGCGGAGCGCTCGCCGAAGAGGGTTTCGTTCTCGAGGAGCTCGCCGCGGCGCGCCGGTATCGTCCGATCCTCAAGACGCTCCTCGTCGCGATGAACTACGGCCGGCTCCCCAAAGGACTCATCCCCTTCCACGCGCACGAAGATGGAATCCGAACCGCCTTCGAGGAGCACTTGGTCGAGACGGCGCTCGACGCGCGGAACGCGGACGGAACCTGCCGACTGCACTTCACAGTCGCTCCGGAGTACGAGCCGGCCTTTCGAACGTACCTCACAGAGGCCGGGCCTCGTTTGGAAAGGACGCTCGGTGTCCGCTACGAGGTGGGATTCTCCGGGCAGAAGCCCTCCACGGACACGCTCGCGCTCGACGAGCGGGGCGAGCCTTTTCGCGAGGCGGACGGACGGCTGCTTCTCCGTCCCGGCGGACACGGCGCGCTCCTGGAAAACCTCAACGACATTCGTGGGGACATCGTCCTCATCAAGAACATCGACAACGTGGCGGCGCGCTGGCTCGGAGCGGATCCGGTCGTTTGGAAGAAGGTTCTTGCGGGATATCTGGTCCGCCTTCAGGAGCTCGTCTTCCGCCTGCTCGCGCGGCTCGAAGAAGGGGACGCGATCGTCGAGGAGGCTTCTCTCTTCGCGCGCGACGTCCTCGCGATCGCTCCTTGCGAGGCAGGGTCATCGGGACTTTCCCAAGAAGAGAGACGCGCGTTCCTCCTTCGAAAGCTCGCGCGCCCCATCCGTGTTTGCGGGATGGTCCCGAACGCGGGAGACGCGGGGGGCGGTCCCTTCTGGGTCCTCGGCCGCGACGGGACCGTCTCTCTTCAAGTCGTCGAGAGCGCCGAGATCGATCCCGATTCGGAGACGCAACAGGCGATCCGCGCGGCGTCGACTCACTTCAGCCCGGTGGACATCGTCTGCGGCGCGCGGGATCGCCGCGGCGACCCTTATGATCTCAAGCGATTCGCCGATCCCGAAGCCGTGTTCATCAGCTCGAAGTCGCGCGATGGGAGGAAGCTCCGGGCGCTCGAGCGCCCCGGCCTTTGGAACGGAGGCATGGCCGACTGGATCACGGTCTTCGTCGAGGTCCCGGGGGAAACCTTCACGCCGGTGAAGCGCGTCACGGATCTTCTTTCTGAGGCACACAAGGTCGTGTGATGTCGCCCACCTGGGCGGTCATGATCCGCGCGCAAGAAGAAGAACACGCTTCCCCGACAGCACGAGATCCCTCCCACGGGACCGCTCGGTCGAACCTCAATCCGGAAGAAACACTTCAAGTATCTTCTCGGTCGGAGCCCGGGCAAGAGGGTGCCGGCGGAGACACCCCTCGCGCGCCGGGCCACGGCAGGCGGCCGGATCGGCGGGCCCCGATGCGCTCGGGAACTCACCGGTTCACCCCCTT
>JAGUYC010000326.1 GCA_020061515.1 Gemmatimonadota bacterium | reverse complement strand
GGCCGAAACGAGCGCGAGCCTCGTGAACGCGCGCCGGTCGAGTCGGGGAAGGTCGCCCCGGAGAAAGGGCACCCAGCGCCGCACCGCCTCCCCGGCGACCGTGCAGGCGAGGAGCCCCGCGCCGAAGAGAAACCCCGGATGTACATGCGCCCACACCGCGAAGAGGAACGGAAGGAACCAGAATCGCACCGGACGTCCGCGCCGAATCTTCTCCACGCTCCACGCGGTGACCGCGAGCAACATCGCCGAGATCGTGTTCGGTCGGAGAAGCATGTGCGAGGAACAGGCGAGCATCGCGAGGAGGAGAACGCCCGCCGCAAGGAGCTCGTTCCGCTCCTCGGAGAGACGGCTCGCGCGGAGAACGAAGAGGAACGCGAGGAGCACGATCGCGACACGGAGAACGATGAGCCCCGCCGGGCCGAACCCGCGATAGACCCCGAAGAACAGGACCTCGGCGAGCGGTTGGTTGACGCGCCAAGGATTTCCCTGCGCGGTGTACGTGAACGTGTCGGTCGCGGGAATCGCGCGCTCCTCGACGATTCGTTCCCCCGCGCGGAGATGCCAGCCGAGATCCGGGCACGAGAGAACCCTCGCGGCGAGAAGAACGAGAAAGACGAACAGGAGAGCGATCAGCGGGCGCCGCTCCGTCGGGAGCCGACTCCTTCGCTTCAATCCGACGCGTCCTCCTTTCTCTTGAAGTAGACCAGGTGAAGAGGGCGCTTCGCCCCCGGAGGAAGGATCTCCGCGCTCTCCCCCCGGTACTCCCGGTTCAGCGTCTCGTTCTCGAGCAGCTCCTCGAGCCCGCGGTTCCACGGCGTGCGGAACTGTCCGGCCCAGAAGACCGGCTCAGGAATCAAGAAGGGATAGTGAAGGATGTAGGTCGGCCGGCGCGAGAGCACGTACGTCATGTCGTGCTTCTCGTGACCGGCGATTCCTCGGCCCATCTCGGGCATGCGCCGCGCGGCAATCGCCCGATCGTTGATGCCGAGCATGTCGATCGTCGGAAGCTTCGAGTAGTAGGGGATCGCCCCGGCGGTCGTCACCGCCACCGACGAACCTTCTTCTGCGTGCTCGCCGAGCCATCTTCCGATCGCCTTCCAGTGAAGCTCGACCCGGTCCCGGTCCTCGGCGAGGAAGCGGAACGCCTCGCCGCCGAACGTGTTGAGGAGAGGAACGGCGAGAAGAACCGCGAGCGCGGCGAGGCGCGCCCCTCCCTTCTCGCTCGGATCCCCGAGAAGCCGGCCGAGTCCGGAGACGGCGAGAAGGGCGAAGAGCGGGACCACGGGAGCGAGAAAACGATAGAAGGGGAGGGAATCGCCCCCGACCGCGACGACGTACGCGAGGTAAACGCTGAGCACGAGAAGAAACGTCCGCTCCCACCGCCGGATCCCGCCGAGGAAGAGGAGCGGAAGGGGCGCGAGGGCGGTCCATCCCCCGAACGGCCCCAGGTAGCGGGCGAGATAGAAAACCCCGCGGCGAAGCGCGCGGAGGCCGCCCCCCGTCTTCGCCCAAAACGTGTTCGGGAGCGCCTCTCCGTAGTAGGCGATCCTCCACGCCTCGTGTCCCCCCACGAGAGCGACAAAGACGAGCGCCCCCGGAAGCGCGCATCTCGCCCTGATCCGGCGAAGCGCGAGGCGATCGAAAAGGACGACCGCGTAGATCAGGACCCCCTCCGGCCGCGTGAGCGAGGCGAGCGCGAGGAGGAAGGAGGCGAGCGCGAACACCCGCGAGCTCTCCGCGGACGAGGCGACCGCGACGCCGGCGAAGAGAAGAAGCCCGAAGAGGATCGTCTCGAGCCCCGCCCCGCACCAGAGCGCAAACGCGCCGTTCGCGGCGATCGCGACAGGGAGGAGAAGCGTCGCGGAGCGGTTCGCGAGCCTCTTTCGCGCATAGAAGAACGAAACCCAAAGAATCAGGATGCCCGAGACGATCCCCGCGATGCGCGAGAAGAGCACCGGTTCGGCTCCCGCGCGGAGCGCCGCCGCGAGGAGGGCGGTCCAGAGGAAGTTCGTGTATCCCTCGACCCTCTCCCCCGGGTTGAAGACGAGGCCCCTCCCCTCGACCCAGTTTTCCGCGTAGCGGAAGGAGATGAAGGCGTCGTCGACCGTGTAGCGAAACGAGAGAGCGTGAAGGACAAGAAGGGCGGAGATGCCCGCGAGGAAGAGAATCTCGGCGCGGCGCTCGCGAATGGGACCATACCTCCTCTTGCCTGCCGGAAGAATACCATAGCTCTCCTTACCCGACCCGGCGGGCACGCGGCCGAGGAGCGGCCCGACCACCCCCGCGTGGTACAATGATTCGAGAGGGGACTGGATTTCTTTTGGCCGCCCCGCCGCCCTCTTGCCCCGCAGGATCGCAAAATGCTACAATTATTTTGGTATATCGCTGCCGCGGGGGAGCCGGGATCATGAGCCGCATCGAGTACGCCACGCTTCTCCGGGAGGTTCTTCCCGTCGGTCTCCTCGACGAGACGGTCCGGCGCGTCGTGGAGGAGAGCCTCTCCGAGGGGAGCGACGTCTCCCTTCACGGCGCCTGCCGGCTCGTCCTCGAGGCGCTCGTGGCGAAGGGGCTCTTCGCGCGCGGCGCGCCCGAGGGCCCGGCCGACGACGCGGTCGTCTATCACGATCGGCGGGGTCTTCTCTCGGTGACCCTCCGCCATCCGGGGCCGGCGGCGGACGAATACCGATTCCCCTTCCGTCCGCTCCTCCCGCCCGAACTCGCCACGGACGAGACGAAACGGGCTCTCGAGTCGATCCTCACCGGGGCGGCCGGCGAGCCGTCGGAGGACGAACCGGCCGATTCACTACGGAGAATCGCCCGGTTCGCGTCGGAGACGGTCCCCGCCTCGCGGGTTCTGTTCGTCTCTCTCTCCGAAACGTCCTCTTCGCCTCCCTTCGAGCCGGCCGAGCGCGCGGTCCTTGCCGCCGCGTTCCGCGAGCATTTCCTTCGGAGCGGCGACCCGCTCCATGTCCCCGATCTTGCGCGCGACCCTCTGCTCGCCGCGCGCGCTGCCGAGGAAGGCGCGCGGAGCGCGGCCGCCCTTCCGCTTCGGGCGGGCGAGGAGATCTACGGGGCGATCGAGGTTCTTCACCCGGAGCCGAACGCGTTCGACGAGCACGCGCTCGGGTTCTTCTCGTTCGTCGCGCTCCTCGCGGCGGGGCGAATTCGGAGCGCGAGGCACCTCGAAAAGCTGGTTTATGTCGACCTCCTCACAGGGGTCTTCACGCGGCGTTTCTTCGAAGAGCAGATCCTCCGCGAGGTGGAGCGGGCAAGCCGCGAGAACACGGCGCTCGCGCTCGTCATGGTCGATCTCGACAACTTCAAGGAAGTGAACGACCGTTTCGGCCACCCGGCGGGGGACGCGGTCCTCGCGGAGGTCGCCGGGATTCTTCGCGATCACGTGCGGCGGATCGACCTCGTCACGCGCTACGGCGGAGAGGAGTTCGCGATTCTCCTCCCGGGAGCGTCTCGCGATCAGGCGAAGGTGATCTGCGAGCGCCTCCGCTCTCTCGTGCAGGAGACCCCGCTCCCGGCCGCCGAGGAAGGAGGAACGTTCCGCCTCACGACGTCGATCGGCATCGCGCTCCATCCGGACCACACGACCGCGGGGAGCACCACCGCCGACGTGCGGCGCGAGCTTCTCGAGCGCGCGGACCAGGCCCTGTACGCGGCGAAGCGGTCCGGAAAGAACCGGGTCATCTTCTGGGGAGAGGAGCATCGCCCGTAGCGCCTCCCGCATCGAGGATCGCGCGCGCCTCCGGCGCGTGTCTCGACTCCGGGTCGAGGCGAAGACCCTCTTCCAACAGCTCCCTCCCCTCCAGGGCGCGCCCCGAACGAACCAGCGCGAGCCCGAGACGGAAGCGGAGGTCCGCGCCGGGGTGGCCCGCGCGAAGGGCTTCCTCGAACGAGACGGCCGCCTTCCGATAGCGGCCGAGCTGGAAGAGCGCCCATCCCTCGGTGTCGGCGAACCAGGCGTTCGAGGGCTCGAGCGCACGCGCCTCGCGCGCGAGCGCGAGCGCTCGATCGAGACGACGGCCCTCCTCCGCCAAGAACCACGCATACCGGTTCGCCGTCGCGGCACCATCGGTCGCGACCGCGAGGGCCGCCTCAAAGAGCGAGTCCGCCGTCTCCGGGCGTCCCGAGGAAGCGGCGAGACGGGCCCACCGGTCAAGCGGCTCTTCATCGGAAGGGTCCTTCTCGAGAAGCGCGCGGTAGACCGCCTCCGCCTCCCTTCTTCTCCCCTCCGCCTCGAGCCGCTCCGCGACGCGAAGCTCCCCGAGCCGCTCCATCCCGGAACGCCTCTCTTCCGCCCGCCGGAAGAAGAAGCGCGCGCCCTCGAGATCTCCCTCCAACACGCGCGCCTCTCCCATCCCGACGAACGGACCCGCTTCCCACGGGCGATCCTTCGCCGCCCGCTCGAAGAAGGAGAACGCCTCCGCGTGCGCGCCTCTCTCGAGGGCGGCGGTTCCGCACTCGAGAAGCGCCGCGTGGCGGAGGCGCGGATCCTTCTCGATCACGACGCGAAAGCGCCGCTCCGCCTCCTCGACCCTCCCCTCCCTCCGGTCGAGCCTCGCGAGGTTCAGGGTCGGGATCTTGTCGGTCGAGACGGTCTCCGCGCGCGCGTAAAGCCCCCGCGCTCTCTCGGTCTCGCCGATCCTTTCGTAGGCGAGCGCGACGTTGTTGAGGACGGGCGCCGCGCGCCCGCCGATCGCGAGCGCCTTCTCGAGAAGAGCGCGCCCCTCGTCGGTTCGGCCCTCGAGGAAGAGCGCGCGGCTCTTCTGGATGGGATACGTCGCCGCGAGAACGCGCGCGAGATATCCGGACCGATGCGAGACCCGCTCGATCGCTTCCGTCCGGTACCGATCCCAGAGCGCGAGGGGCTTTTCGCGATCCGCGCCTTCTTCCGGCCGCGCGTAGCGGAAGAGGATTCCCCGCGGCTCGAGCCGGAATTCCTCTCCCGGGCGCACCTCGTCGCTCTCCGACGCCGCGTAGACCGGGACGCCCGAGCGGACCGCCTCGCCGAGGGCGGCCCCTTTCCATCCGGGAATCCGCGATCCGATCGGCGGAGCGAAGCGCGCGAAGAGAGGACCCTCGGGAAGAAGATCGAGAACCGGATTCCAGAGGGTGAGGTCGTTTCTTTTCCCCTCGACGACCGTCGCATAAAGCAATCCGAACGTCTCGGCGTCCCCCTCGACCACGAGCGCGGCGTTCTCCTCGACGGTGGCGAGGAGGTTCGCGACGTGCTCCTCGAGAACCGAACGGTCCACGGGACGGTTCCGCACCGCCTCCGCCGCGAGCGAGGCGAGCAAGAGAAAGGCCGCGACGCCCGAGGTCCTCCTTCCGGAGCGCGCGAGAAAGAACGCCGCCGGTAGGAGAAGAAGCAGGACGGCGGGAAGGAAGTAAGCCTCCGGATCGTGGATCGCGTACCCCAGAATGAACGCGAGCGTGACGAGGGAGCCGGCGAGAACGAGAAGGAAGAGGTCGCGCCGCTCCCGGTAGAGAAACCGTAGCCCGAGCGCGGCGGCGATCCAGATGAGCGGCGTGATCTCCGCGCCGAGCCCCGCAAGCCTTGCGAGCGGCCCTTCCCCCGGTCCCCCCGCTTGGAGATACCCCCAGTAGTTCCGGCCCGCGACGTGCGCGAGGAAGCGCGGGGCGGACGACGGGTCCCCCCAGTTCCAAAGCGGCGCGAGCGCGGCGCGCACGGGAAGAATCGCGTACGGCGTGAGGCCGACCCAGAAGAACGGCTTGGAGAGAAAGACGAGGCGCCGGGAGGGGCGCGCGACCGCGAGAAGGTGGAGCGCGAGAACGGGAAGCACGAGGAGAAACCCGAGATGGTTCGTGAGCGCGAGACCCCACAGGTAGGCGGAGAGGAGCACGCGCCTCGAGTCCCTCCTTTCCGGAAGGACGTAGAGTATCAGCGCGAGGAAGAGGGCGCCGAGCGAGTAGACCTCGGCCGAAGTCGATTCCCGCCAAAACGTGCGCGAGGTCGCGAGCGCCGCGGAGACGAGAACGGCCGCGCGAACCGAGCCGG
>JAGUYC010000299.1 GCA_020061515.1 Gemmatimonadota bacterium | reverse complement strand
GCGTCTCTCTCGTTCCTCTCTTTCTTCTCGCCGCCTCCCTCGGGCTTCCGCGATCGATCGCGGAAACGAAGTCGTCGCGGCATCTCGCGGAAACGATCGCGGGTCTCGCCGGGGACGAGAAGGGGACGATTCTCTTCCACGGAGGGATCCCGCTCTCGGCGGAGTTCTACCTTCGCGGAAGGGTCGCGCGGTTCGATCCGAGCGCGGGCGGATCGAGCGGGCAGTCGGAGCGGGACCGCGACCGGATCCTCGTTCTTCGAGAGGGGAGCGAGAGAGACTTGCCTTCTGAGCACCTCGAAAGGCTTCGGCCCGCGGGGGCGAGCGGTCGGCATCGGGTCTATGTGCTTCCCGCGCGATCCGCTCGTGAGGGCGCGGGAGAGGAGGGGGCTCCGTGAGCGCGAACAGCGAAGAGCGCGCGAGAGGGATCGTTCGCGCGGGCGGGCTCATCGATCGGACCGTGAAGAGACTCCGTCTCGAAGAGGCGCTCTTCCTCTTTCTCTTCGTTCCCTCGACGATCGTGACCGTTTGGGCGAACGTTTCGCTCGCGCGCTCCGGTCTGTCGTCGAGACGGGTGGAGGGCGGGCTCCTCCGCCTCGCGATCGTGATCGCGGTGGGGCTCGGGCTCTTTCTTCTCGAGAAGGCGCGGCGGTCCGACGCGCGTCCCCGCTTCCTCGTCGAGATCGCCTCGTTCTTCCGCACGATGCTCCCCTTCGCTCTCTGCTCGGCGGTCTACACGAACCTCCACGACACGGTCCGCTTCATCAACCCGAACGACATCCACGACGTGCTCGTCGCGATCGAGGAGCGGATCTTCGGTCTTCAGCCGGTCGTTTGGGCGGAGCGGTTCATCACGCCGCTTCGGACCGAGTTCTTCAGCGCGTTCTACGCGAACTTCTTCCTCGTCGCTCCATCGGTCGCGATCGTTCTCTGGTTCTCGCGCAAGAGGAGGGAGGCGCGCGAGGCGCTTCTCGGCGTCACGCTCTGCTTCTACACCGGCTATGTCCTTTACGTGATCTTTCCGGCGGCGCCGCCGAGGCTCTATCTCGAGTCGCTCGGCGCGTTCTCGGTGACGTTGAAGGGCGGTGCGATCACGAATTTCCAGAGCGCGCTCATCGACATGCTTCCGAACCACGCCTCGCGCGCGGCGTTTCCGAGCCTCCACACGGCGGTGAGCCTGGTGAGCCTCTACTACGCGTGGCGCCATGCACGCCGCTTCTTCCCGATCCTCCTCTTCTTCGTGGTTGGGCTTCTCGCCTCGACCGTCTATCTCCGGCATCACTACGTGGTCGATCTGATCGCGGGAGCGTTCCTTCTTCCGTGGACCGCGTGGGCGACGCCGCGGCTTGACCGGTGGTGGACGCGCTGGACCGGAAGGTTCCCGGATCTGTAGAGCGTTGACAACGCGCGACAGGCATTCTAGATTCCTGGGGACGAGATCGCATCCTGCCGGACGGATCCTCGGATCGCGGAACCAACGAAAGGAGACCGAGCGGATGGCTTCGGAGCACGTCATGGAGGTATCGGACAGCGAGTTCCAGGAGAAGGTCGTCTCTTCCCCGACACCGGTCATCGTCGACTTCTGGGCGCCGTGGTGCGGGCCGTGCAAGAAGGTCGGTCCGGTCCTCGACGAGGTCGCCTCGGACTACCAAGGGAAGGTGAAGATCGCGAAGGTGAACGTGGACATGAACCCGAAGGTCGCGGGAAGCTTCGGCATTCGAAGCATCCCGACGATCCTCTTCTTCAAGGACGGCGAGGTCGTCGACCAGCTGATCGGCGCGTATCCGAAGAAGGACATCGTCGCGCGGGTCGACCGCATCCTCGGGTAAGAGCGGAGCTCCGAGGCTCGATCCCTTTCGTGCCGCTTCGCGATCTCCACGGGCTCGGCCGGTTCCGCCGGCCGGGCTTTTTCTCTGGACTTCGCCCGCCGCCGGTTTCTATCCTGGCGCGAAGCCGGTTCGATCGGGAGGGAGGTTCGCTCGTGCGCACGCTCGCGGAGTTGGAACGGATCGCGTCCGCCTGCGTTCTCTGCCCGCTCGCGGAGACCCGCTCGCGCGTCGTCTTCGGAACGGGGAACCCGAAGGCCGAGCTAATGCTCGTCGGAGAGGCGCCCGGGAGGAGGGAGGACGCGACCGGGATCCCGTTCGTCGGGCAAGCGGGGATGCTTCTCGACAGGACGCTCGAGAAGGTCGGGCTTCGGCGCGAGGAGATCTACATCGCGAACGTACTCAAGTGCCGTCCTCCAGGAAACCGCGACCCGCTCAAGGAGGAGATCGACATCTGCCGGCCGTTTCTCGACGAGCAGATCGCGATCATCGCTCCCCGCGTGCTCGCCCCGATGGGGAACCACGCGGCGAATCTCTTCTCCTCGAAGCGCCTCTCGATCACGAAGGCGCACGGCACGATGTTCTCGTATAAAGGAATCGCGGTGATTCCGATCTACCATCCGGCGGCGATCCTCTACAACCGGACGCTGGAGCCGGCGCTCGTCGATGACTTTCAAGAGATCGTCCGGTTTCTCCGGAGCGGCGCGCGGGCCGCCCGAGAAGCGGACCAGCTCTCCCTCTTCTGAGATGGAACGCCTTCCCGCACTCTTCGTCCTCGCCGCCGGGCTGATCGTCGGGAGCTTTCTAAACGTCTGCATCTTTCGGCTTCCAAGAAACCGCTCGATCATCCGCCCGCCCTCCGCGTGCCCCGCGTGCGGGGCGAGGATCCGGATGCGCGACAACATCCCCGTCCTCGGGTGGATCCTTCTCCGCGGGCGCTGCCGCGACTGCGGCGCGCGGATCTCGCCGCG
>JAGUYC010000023.1 GCA_020061515.1 Gemmatimonadota bacterium | reverse complement strand
GCCACGATCGTCCCGTCGCTCTTGAGCCCCAGGCTGTGATCGCCCCCTCCCGCGACGGCGATAAAGTCCGCATTCGGAGAAGGGACATTGCACTGGCCAGAGCCGTTACTCCCCCAGGCCACGATCGTCCCGTCGCTCTTAAGCCCCAGGCTGTGCCCGCCTCCCCCGGCGACGGCGACAAAGTCCGCATTCGGAGAAGGGACATTGCACTGGCCAGAGCCGCCACTCCCCCAGGCCACGATCGTCCCGTCGCTCTTGAGCCCCAGGCTGTGCCACCCGCCCCCCGCGACGGCCACAAGACCTTCAAGCGCCGACTGCTCCACAACGACCTGACTGCCCCATCCAACGATAGACCCGGTGCATTGCCCGTGCACGACACCGGACTGAACGACGAGCACACCCAAGCAAACCAGACCCAACACTGCCGAACCTCGCTTCATGATGTCCGTTCTCCCTTCAGAACAAGACGGGGTCTTCTCGAGCCTACTTCGGAAGAACTCCTCGCTCACATCGGGTTGTCGGCGAGAAGCCTGAGACCAGGTGGCCTTATCTCATCAGAAGAACCTTCTGAGTTCTCACTTCTTCGCCAACCTCCAGCCTGAGCAAGTACATGCCCGAGGCCGCCGCCATCCCACTCCCATCGGTCCCGTCCCAGCGCGCCGCGTAGCGTCCTCGCCCGACCGACTCGCCGATGAGCCTCTTCACGAGCTGTCCACGAACCGTGTAGACGCCGAGGCTCACCTGTCCGACGTGGCTCGGGACGTCGAAGAGCATGGTCGTCTCCCGGACAAAGGGATTAGGGGAGGCCGAATGGAGCGCTGCTCCGATCCTGTCGGCTGTGGTTCCCGAGGCCGCGGAGACAGCGTCCTCGACCGCTGTGTGAGCCGTCCGGGCCGAGAGATTTCTCCAGACGAGGATCTCGTAGTTCGCCTCGTGCGTGCTCCCCGACACGATCTCTGGGAAGCCGTCCCCGTCGAGGTCTGCCAGAGCGATCGCCTGGACGCCCGCGTCTCCGGTCGAGCCGACATCCACCTGGGACCACGGACCGGTGAAGGGTGTGCCGTCGTTGCCCCAAGCGATGACCTCGAAGTCCTCGACCGCATGGCTCCCCGTAACGAGATCCACCAGGCCATCGAGGTCGAGATCGGCGGCGGCCACGGTCGGCGCGGGGGTCGAACCGTAGTCATTGCCGTCCCACCCCCCCCACGGGTCGAACGGGGTGTGGTCATTGCGCCAAACCCACTGAGGCTGCGTCGGCAGGTATCCGCACGCCGTCGCAAGGTCGGGGTAGCCGTCCAAGTCAAAATCTGCCGGAGCCAAACCCGTGACCATCCCATACCCCGCCATCCCGACGAAGGAGTACGTCCATCCCCCGTCGAACGGGGTTCCATCGTTCCTGAGGGCCCCGGCAAAGTACTCCGCCCACGTGAAAACGATATCCTGGTTTCCGTCGACATCGAGATCGGCGATCGCGATGCCGCCGAGCGTGTATTCGGAGAACAGGACCGACCCGCTCCATGCGCCCTGGAACGGTGTGCCGTCGTTTCGCCAGATGGTGACATCGCCAGGCCCGCCATACGCGATGCCTACGCAAGCGATGTCCATCCAGGAATCGGAATCAAGGTCGACCGCACGGACCACTGCGCTGCTCGTCACGCTTGCCACGAAGCTCGACGGCCAGGGTCCGTTGAAAGGAGTGCCGTCGTTTCGATAGACAAGAATCCGACCGGCCGCGTCGCCCGCCACGAGGTCGACCCACCCGTCATTGTCGAAATCGGCCGCGTCCAGGTGCAAATCCCCCACGGGTGGAGCCGCAGCGTCGGTCGAAGGCCGGTTCACGGCGTGCGGAATCCAGGCACCGTCGTAGGGGTTCCCATCATTCAGCCAAGCCGTGACCTCCCCGACGTTGTTGCCCGTGACCAGGTCGAGATCCCCGTCGTTGTCGAGATCGGCTGAAACGACGGCCCTCACGGTCCCGCTGCTCTTCCCGATGACATAGGGTGTAGCATCGAACTGAATCGCTGCCCGAATGTCGCTCGGTAGGAGCACAATGCTCAGCAGTAGAGCAGCAATCAGAGCAAGAGCTGGCGGACCGTGCCGGCTTCCGTCTTGTCGTGTGGGCGCCATCATTGTCGACCTCCTCTCAAGAGAAGAATCAGGTTGTGAAACCGACCCGTCCCGTGCCAAACCCTGTGCTTTGCCCTTGCAACACACCGGGCGTCGGGGGCGAACAAATCCCAAGAAGGGATCCGGGACCTCGAGATCTGGCTCGATGGCTTTCCACCTCCTTGTAGAAAAGGACCGTGGCTTCTTGACCCTGTTTCAGAAGAGTTCCTTCCTTCCGCTCGGTCTGCAGCGAGGAGCCGAGTCCGGTTGGCCTTATCGGAACATCACCATCTTCCTCGTCGCCGTGAAGTCCTCCGCGTGCAGGCGGGCGAAGTAGATGCCCGAGGGAACGTCCATGCCCGCATCGTCCTTGCCGTTCCATACGGCCGTGAAGTCGCCCGGCTGATGGACCCCCTCCGCGATCGTCGCTACGCGCCGCCCCGTGATGTCGTGCACGGTCAAAGACACTGGCCCGGCCACCGGTACCAAGAACTGGATCGTCGTCACTGGGTTGAACGGGTTCGGCGTGATCACCAGAGATACCAACTGGCCGGGCGTCTTCGCTTGCGCCGGGCCCCGCGCTTCCATCACAGACCACTTCGAGAGCCTGGACAGCTTGGTGACGAAGACGTCGAAAAACCCATTGGGTGATGTGTCGTAGGCCCCTTGTGTCGTGGGGAAGTCGGAAGAGTACGTGACTCCCGCCAGGACGGGGTTTCCCGTGGGATCGAGGGCGAGGGCATAGCCAAAGTCGGCTGAGCTTCCCCCCAGAAAGGTGCTCCAGAGAAGCGTCCTCCCCGTGCCAGAGAGCTTGGCGACGAAGACATCAGATCCGGTGCAACCCGTGAGGACGGGGTTTCCGGAGGGATCGAGGGCGAGGGCATAGCCCGTTTCACCTGCACTCCCTCCGAAGAACGTGCTCCAGAGAAGACTGGACCCCGTGCTGGACAGCTTGGCGACGAAGACATCTTTGAAACCATCGAAGGAGGTGTCGTATGCACCCGGAGTCGTGGGGAAGTCGGAAGACGCTGTGGATCCTGTCAGGACCGCGTTTCCGGAGGGACCGAGGGCGAGGGCATAGCCAAAGTCGGCTGAGCTTCCCCCCAGAAAGGTGCTCCACAGGAGAGAGGAACCCGAGGAGGAGAGCTTCGAAACGAACACATCCTTTTCACCGTTGAGAGACCTGTCGTAGGCCCCCGGGGTGGTGGGGAAGTTGGAAGACTGCGTGCTTCCTGTCACGACGGGATTCCCCGAAGGGTCCAAAGCAAGGCCGTATCCCTGCTCCTCGTCGTTTCCCCCCAAGAAAGTACTCCACATGAGTGAGGAACCTGAAGACGAGAGCTTCGAAACGAACACATCCTCCCAGCCGTTGAAAGACCTGTCATAGGCCCCCGGGGTGGTGGGGAAGTTGGAAGACCACGTGCTTCCTGTCACGACGGAATTCCCCGAAGGGTCCAGAACAAGGCCGTATCCCTGCTCCTCGTCATGTCCCCCCAAGAACGTGCTCCACAGGAGAGAGGAACCCGAGGAGGAGAGCTTTGACACGAAGACATCGAGATAGCCATTGAAGGTCTGATCGTATGCCCCGGGGGTTGTGGGGAAGTCAGATATATCCGTAAATGAATACGTCCACCCCATCAAGACAGGATTCCCCAAGGAGTCCAGCGCCATGGCCCATCCCGCATCATCCGAGTTGGTTCCTCCTAAGAAAGTGCTCCAGAGGAGAGAGGAACCAGAGGAGGATAGTTTGGCGACAAAGGCATCCCAGCTCACATTCCAAGATCCGTCATAGGTCCCAGGGGTGGTGGGGAAGTCGGATGAAAACGTGTACCCCGTCAAGACGGGATTCCCTGAGGAGTCAAGAGCAAGAGCGAGTCCCTCGTCCCAGTCGCTTCCCCCCAAGAACGTGCTCCAGAGGAGGGCGGAAGGGTTGTCCCTCTCGCTGGAACCCTCGGGCCCTGTAGCCGGCTCGTTCGCCTCTCCGACAAGCGCAAGTGCTCTGATCCTGGATCCGGGACCACAACGGGCGTCGATGAAGGAGCCGAACGGGGTCTCGATCCGATACGATCCGTCATCGAGGGGCACCACCCGCTCAGCCCCTTCGAATGAGAAGCGGACGTTCTCCGGATCACCCTCGCCCGATGCGATCACTTCATACGTCAGCCGACCTCCGTCATCTCGATACACAAGGTCCACGCCCGGCCAAAGGTCGTGATAGACCACCTCGGTGTAAGCGGGAACCTCGGTCCGCCACTGGGATGGGTCGTTCCCGAGGAAGTAGTTGTACTGGGTCTCCAACTTGCTCCGCGCCTCAATTACGGGTGAGGGGTTCGCCCCCTCGAACCGCACGAAGACCGCGCAGCCGCGGCGGGGCAAGGGTTCTTCAGGTTCCATCCTCTTCTCAGGGTCCCGATGGAAGCGTGTGGGACTCTTCCCGCCAGGGGGGACCGCCTCCTTCAGGTCGAAGACGACCGCATCCGCCGTGAAATAGACGGCGGCGCGGGAACCAAGCGTGTAGTACCGGACGGCATCGTCCGTCTGCCCTCGATTCTCGATGAAGCCGTTTGCGAGTGCGAGGGCGGAAGACGAAAGCGACACGGTCAGGACAAGAGCGAAGCGGAGACCGAGGACGCGAGGCATCGTGCGCACCTCCTCGGCGAGCGGTCTCGGACCCGGATTCCCTTGTTGTAGGGCGGGACACTGCAGGTGTTGTTATTTTATCATGGGCGGCCGGCTCTGAACAAGAGAAACGGAAGGCCGGGACGGCCTCTCGCCTCGGGGATCCCGCGTGATACAATGCAGACATGGTCCCATCGCGGGCTCTCTGGGATGGGCCGACCCCGATCCGGCGGCGCTCGGCACAGGCTGCCTCGAGGTTTCGCGATGTCCCCCGCGCGCGGCACATCCTCCCCCCGCCTCGCCTGGCGCTATGCACTACTCACGGTTCTGACTCTGATCGTCACCGCTCAACTCGGCGGAAGTCTCTGGACGCTGACGAGGATCGCTCGCGGTCTGAACGTCTCCTCACTCGGGTTCGGCGGCCCGATTCTCGGCAAGGTCGACGAGATCGAGTGGATCCGAAGCGAGGGCGGAGCCGTCATCCAATTCGTGCACCCCTCCTCCCCCGCGGCGGCGGCGGGAATCGTCAAGGGAGACGTTCTCGTGGCCGTGAACGGGATCTCACTCGTCGAGGATCCGGCGGCCATGGCCCGCGTCATCATGCGCGCGAAGGCGGGGGACTCGGTCCAACTACGATGGCGACGGGGAACGGAGGAGGACGAGGCTTCCCTTGTCTTCGAGCCGACGCAAGAGAAACGCGGAGCGATCTACGCCGGCACGAGGCAGATCCGGATGAGCACGGGCACGATGATCTGGATGATCTCGGGGCCGCACCTCCTCCTGACCGTGCCCTTCCTCTTCGCCGGAGCCCTCATCGGGTTCCTGAGGCCGGGCGCTCCCGTCGCGTTCCAGACCGCGCTTCTTTTTCTATGCATCGGTGTCTACTGCTTCGTCGAGAACCTCCCCGGGCTCCTCGTTTGGCCGGCATGGGTCCTGGCAATCGCCATCGGGGTCACCCGCCTCTCGCTCTTCGTTTTCCCGGTTCTCTTCCTTCGGATCATGGCGGTCTTTCCGAACCGTTCGCGCCTCGGCGAGAGGCTCGGAAAGCATCTTTGGGTCCTCCTCCTCCCCTTCGCGGTCCTCGCACCCGCATGCGTTCTGTACGGCGTTGCGCTCGTCTATGAATGGGCGGACCGATGGGGCTCGTACCTGCCCTGGTTCGACAGGCTCGGCGGGGGGCAGTCGATCCTTGTCGCCGCCCTAGGCGTTGTGGGGCTCGTCGCCTGGATCGCACAGCGGATCGAGGCGAGGGGAACCGGACGGACGAAGCAACGACTCCTCGAGTTCGGAATCCTCGCGATCATGGTGGGGAGCATTTGGCTGGCATTCCCCATCAGGGGGTTCGTCTGGAAGTTCCTTCCTCCTTCCCCACCTGGATCCGTATTCCCGATGGCGCTCCTCCTTGCCGACCTGACTGGGCCGATTCTCCTCATTGCGTTTCTGCCGCTCTCCTTCGCGTACGCGGTCCTCGCGCGCCGGGTGTTCGGCGTCGGGATCCTCTTGCGAAAGGGAATCCGCTACCTGCTCCTCTCGCGCGGCGTGCTCGTCGTCGAGGGGCTTCTCCTCTTCCTCATCCTCGAGGAGGCGATCCGGCATGGGCAGAGTCGCCTTGCGGGATCCGTTCCGGCGGTCGCGGCGCTCTCCGCCGTCGCTTCCGTCGTCGTCATGACCGGGCTCGGCCGTGTGAACCGGCCCCTCATGCATCGGATCGACAAGCGCTTCTTCCGGGAGAGTTACGATGCGCGGCGTGTTCTTCTCGCGCTCGGGGAAAGCGTCACGCGGTTGAGAGAGAAGGACGAGATCGTGAAGCGCGCCGGCGAGGCGATCGCGGGCACGCTTCATCCGTCGCGCGCCGCGGTCTTCTTCGTGGGGCAAGAAGGGGCGGCGCCGTTGCCGGCATGGGATTCGACACCGCGCATCGCGTCGTCGGGGGGTGCGCGGGAGGCCGACTTCACGCCCCTTGCCTCATGCGATGTTTCAATCCACCTCCTCGGGGAGGGCGCGGCTTGGAGCGACATCCCCCACGAAGAGAACGACGCGGGAACGGAATCGGCCTCTGCCACCTCCGGGCCTTTCGAACTCCTCATTGCGATCCGGAGCAGCGCCGGGCTCTCGGGCTGCATCGCTCTCGCCGCGAAGCTCTCCGAGGAGCCCTACAGCCGCGAGGACAAGGAGCTCCTCGTCACGGTCGCGACGCAGATGGGGCTCGCGCTCGAGAACGCGGAGCTTCTCGAGATCGCCAAGCGGGAGGCGGAGCAAGCGAGGGACCTCGCGATTGCGCGCCAGGTTCAGCAAAACCTCTTCCCCAAGCAGCTCCCGGTCGCGGAAGGATGGGAGTTCGCCGCCACATGTCGTCCGGCGAAGGCGGTGGGCGGGGATTACTACGACCTCTTCGCGATCGACGAGGACCACGTGGCTTTCGCGATTGGCGACGTCTCCGGGAAGGGGCTCGGCCCCTCGATGCTCATGTCGAGCGCCCACACGATGATCCGAAGCCGCCTCCGCCAGAAGGGGACGCTGCTTGCCGACCTCGTCAGCGAGCTGAACGAGCACCTCTACGCCTCCACCTCGCCGGAGATGTTCCTCACGCTTTTCGTCGGAGTACTTGACGTGCGAAGCGGTTGCCTCCGCTACGTGAACGGCGGGCACAACCCTCCGATGCTTCTTCGCGCCTCGGGAGAGAAGCCGGCCGCGCTCGAAACCGGCGGAACGATCGTCGGGATCGTGCCCGGCGTCGCTTTCAAAGAAGGAGAAGCCCGAGTCGAACACGGGGACCTGCTCGCCCTCTACAGCGACGGTGTGACGGAGGCGACGAACGAGAAGGAGCAGATGTTCGAGGAAGAACGGCTCCAGAAGGTTCTTGTTTCAACAATGAATCGGACCGCGCCGGAGGTCGTCGGGGCCGTCCTCGACGCGGTCGATCGCTTCGCGGAAGGGCGCGAGCAGGCGGACGACATCTCGCTCGTGGTGGTTCGGAGGCTCGATAAGCGCCCGCATGCCTGAGCGGAGGTTCGATTATGTCTTTCCAAGCGCCATCGGGAACAGGACGAGCCCTCGGGCTGATCTTCTTTCTTGCCCTCGCCCCTCCCGCCCCCCACGCCGCAGACGGCGATATCACGGAGTACGCGCTCGACAACGGACTTGAAATCTACGTGATCGAGAGGCGCGCGGTTCCACTCGCGGCGGTCCAGGTCTGGTACCGAACCGGCTGCTTGAACGAGCGCCCCGGAATCCGCGGGCTCTCGCACCTTTTCGAGCACATGATGTTCCGCGGGTCCGAGCATTTCGGGTCGGAGGAGCATTTCAGGAAGGTCTACGGCGCCGGAGGAACGAATAACGCGTACACCGCCCCGGACGTCACGGTCTACGTCCAGGTCGTTCCGAGAGACGCGGTCGACATGGTCGCCGAGATGGAAGCGGACCGGATGGCGCGGCTCGTTCTCGACGAGGCGATCCTCGAGACCGAGGTCGAGGTCGTGAAGGAGGAGTACCGCGTCAACTACGAGAACAATCCCATGAACCGGCTGATGCTTCAGCTCCAAAGGGAGTACTTCGGCGAGCATCCGTACAGCTACGGGATCGGCTTCATGAAGGACCTCGATACGGTCTCGGTCGAAACGTGCCGGGAGTATTACGAGGCACGCTACGCGCCGAACAACGCAGCGCTCATCGTCGCGGGCGACGTCGTTCCGGAAGAGATCCGTGTGATCGCGGAGCGCCGTTTCGGACCGATCCCTCCGAGCGAGCGGGTCGCTCCCGATCCCCCGCCTCCCCCGGAGAGCCCACCGCCCCGGATCGTCGGCAAAGAGGATCTTCCGGTTCCGATCACGGGGGTCGCTTACCGTCTCCCCGCCGCCGGAGAAACGGACATTCCCGCGCTCGAGCTCATCGCGCGCGTTCTCGGCAACCGGCTCGAGCGCCGCCTTACGCGCGAGTCGTCCCTCTGCGTGCATGCGACGACCGAGACCTATTTCCTCCGACAGGCGTCTCTCGTCGGCTTCATCGGCGCGCACCTTCCGAACGTCTCGCAGAAGAAGGTGCGCGCGGCGATCGACGCCGAGATCGCGCGCTTCCTCGCGGAGCCGCTCTCGGAGGAGGAATTCGAGAGGGCGCGGAACGGCATGCTGCTCGACGAGACCGCCCGGCGCGCCACGGTCGAGGGGATCGCCGAGGGCGTCGGAGACGCCCTTTTCGTGGCCGGCGATCTCGCGCGCTACTCCGATCGGTCGAAGACGTTGGAGGCCCTCACGCCGGAGACCCTCGTCGAGACGGCGAGGCGGCACCTGATCGACCGAAACCGAACCGAGATCCGGATCGAGCCGAGGAATCCGTCCCTATTCCTCAAGATCGCCGGGTGGTTCATGACCACCTTCCACATCGGAGGTGCGGGATGATTCGCATCCGATTCACGACGGCGCCCGTCCTTCTTCTCCTTCTCGTGTCCGCGCCGCGCGCCACCGAGGTCCTCCTTCCCGAGTTCCAGGAGACGGAGCTCGCGAACGGGATGAGGCTCCTCGTCGCGGAGGATCGCCGGACGCCGATCGTCGCGCTGCACCTCGTCCTCCCGTGCGGGAGAGAGCACGACCCGCGCGGCAAGAGAGGCCTCGCGGCGTTCACGGCGGAGAGCTGTCTCTCCGGCATCCCCGGGATGGACGGCACAGAGGTGTGGCTCGAACTCCAGCGGCTCGGCGGAACCTTGGGAAGCTACGCAAGCCACGACCAGACCTTCTTCTCGATGAAATCCCTGCCCTCCAACTGGACCGCCGTTCTCGACATCCTCGCCGCGAGTCTCCGCACTCCGACCTTTCCCGAGAAGGAGATCGACCGGCGGAAGGGGCAGTGGATTTCCTACGAGAGAGGGAGGCTGGAGAACCCCGCGGCGCTCGCCCACATGCACGTCTACGACCTCCTCTACGAGGGCCCTCTGGGCGAGCCGACGACGATCGAGGGAATCCGCGCATTCGGGAGGAAGGACCTCGATCGGTTCCACCGTGAACATTACCGGCCGGACGATGCGATCCTCATCGCGGTCGGGGATTTCGACGCCGGGACGGCGATCGAGGCTCTCCGTGCAGCCTTCGACGATTGGGCGCGCGGGGACGGGCCGCCCCCGGCGAGGGAGTCGACGCTCCGGGCGAAAGGTCCTCGCGTTTGCCTCGTCCATAAGCCGGGCCTCACGCAGGCGACCGTTCGATGCGCGCGGCCGGGTCTCAAGTTCAGCGATCCGGACTGGCACGCGTTCGGGATAGCGAACACAGCGCTCGGCGGGTGGTTCGGATCGAGGATCAACATGAAGCTCCGTGCGGAAGGCGGGAAGACATACAGCTCGCGCTCTTCGAACCAAGGACAGGTCGATCAGGGTCAGTTCATCATCGGCACCTTCACCCGCACATCGGAGCTCGGCGCGACGATCGACACGATCCGAAGCGTCGTCGGGGAGTTCGTGCGGACCGGACTGACGGAAGAGGAACTCGAAACCGCAAGGAGGATCCGCGTCGGCACGTACCTCCTCGACTCCGAGACGCCGGACCAGATCACGAACGCGCTCGTCTGGAGGCTCTCGACCGGGTCCACGCTCGAAGAGTACCGCGCCGAGCCCTCGCGCTGGGAGGCGATCGGGCTGGAGGACGCGAACCGCGCCGCGCGCGCCCACGTCCCGCTCGACGGCGCCGTCTGGGTGATCGTGGCGGACAAGAAGAAGATCGGTTCGGGACTGAAGGGCTTCCGGAACGTCGAGACGGTCTACTACAAGGAACCGATCGCCCCTGGGAACTTCCTCTCGCGAACGCGGCTCGGGATCGGCCTCACATGGAACACGGCCGCAAGAGGGCCGCGCGTTTCGCTCCTCCACCGGTGGATCGATCTCACAGGGACGTACGGCCTCGCCCGCAAGTGCGGCCCCTGGGATTACGGCAGGGCCGCACAGGCTTCGCTCGATCTGCATCGCAGCAGTTCGGAGTACTCGAGCGGCTCGCTTTACATCGGCGCGACGGGAACGTGGGGGGATAGCGAGCGCGGTGTGAGCCCGCACGCGGGCTACAGGCTCTTCCCCTACGGCCTCGGCGGGCACTGGTCGTTTTCGCTCGAGGCGGGAGGATCGTTTTGGAATCGCGACGATCTTCCGGCGTTCTATTGGTCGGTCGGCCTCGACCGGTTCTTTTAGGAGGAAAGCGGGATCATCCAGAGGAAACAACACTTATTTCAGCCGGTGGGTGATCGGGCAAGGCTATGTCGTAGCATGGTCACAGGATGAAGACTGGTATTGCGTCCCCGAGTCTTGCCGGAGCAAGAGTGTAGCGATGATCTACCCTTCCAGCAGATCCGGACGGCGGCGGCGGGTGGTCTCGAGGGCGCGGTCTCTTCGCCAGGCGGCGATCTTCGCGTGGTCGCCGGAAAGAAGAACGTCCGGAACCTTCATGCCTCGATATTCAGGAGGCTTGGTGTAGTCGGGCGCGCCGAGAAGTCCGTTCGCGAAGGAGTCGGCGTCGGCCGAGTCCTCGTTCCCGAGAACGCCCGGGAGAAGACGGATCGCGGCGTCCATAAGCGCGAGCGCCGGGATCTCGCCGCCGGAGAGCACGAAGTCGCCGACCGAGAGCTCACAATCGACGAGCGCCTCGCGGAAGCGCTCGTCCACGCCGCGGTAGCGCCCAGAGACGAGGATCCACGCCTCGCCCGAGGCGATCTCCACGACGCGCTCCTGCCGGAGCGGCTCCCCCTTCGGCGTGAGAAGAACGACCGGAACGCGGCTTCCTTCCGTCTCGCGCACCCACTCGACCGCGCGGAAGAGGGGCTCCGGCTTCATCACCATTCCCGGGCCCCCGCCGTACGGGGTGTCGTCGGTCGTTCGGTGGCGGTCCTCGGCGAAGTCGCGGAGGTTCACCGGAATGATCTCCGCCTTCCCCGCCTCGAGCGCCTTTCCGGTCACCCCCTCGGCGAGCGGCCCCGGAAAAAGATCGGGGAAGATCGTGACGACGTAAAAGCGCATCGATTCCCTTTGCTTAGGGACGATTGATCTCCAAAAGACCGGGCGGAGGATCGACGACCATCCGACCGCGATCGAGATCGATCGAGACGACGATCCCGGGCGCCGCGGGGATGAGATGCTCCTCCCCGTCGCCCCGCACTTTGTAGAGATCCCCCGCCGGATATTCGAGAACCTCCTCGACCATCCCGATCGCGCGTCCTTCCTTCGTCTCAACGGCGAGACCGACGAGATCTTCGTGAAAAGGCCCGCGGGCGCCGGCCGCCTCGAGATCCCCACGATCCGCCCAGGCCTCCGTCCCGCGAAGCGACTCCGCCTCGGTGCGGTCGGCAATTCCTTCGAGCTTCAAGAGAAACGCGTCGCCGTGCGGGCGGACCGACTCGACGAAGAAGAAGCGCGGCTCTCCCCCTTCCTTCGCGAGAGAGACCCGCCGAAGCGCGGGGATTGCCGGCTCGAGAAGCCGCGAGACCTTGAGGCGGACCTCGCCCCCGAGCCCGTGGACCCGTCCGATCGTGCCCAGATGGATGCGCGCCGCCTTGGGCATGAAGAACCCGCCGCTCCGACTACTCGACGATCTCGAGAACCGCCTTCCGCCCCTCCTTCGCCGAGAGCACTCCGAGGAGGGAGCGGATCGAGCGGGCGGTGCGGCCGTTCTTTCCGATCACCTTGCCGAGGTCCTCCTTCGCGACGCGGAGCTGGAAGACCGTGGTGTCGTCCCGTCGCGTCTCCTCGACGCGGACCTGGTCGGGGCTCTCGACGAGGAGGCGCGCGATGTACTCGATCAGGTCCTTCATTCCTTGGTTTCCTCGGGAGGAGCGCTCGCCTCCGGCGGGGCCGCGGGTTCCTCGACCGGCTTCGCTTCGGTCATGGCCGGCGCTTCCTCGGCCGGCTTCTTTTCCGCCGGAGGAGCGGTCGCCTCGGGGGCCTTCGCCTCGGCGACGGCCGCGGCCGCGCCGCGCCGCCTCTTCCCCTTCCCCTTCGATCCGTGCTTGTCGAGCGGGTGCTCGAAGATCCGCACGGACCTCTTCTTCTCTTCGTCGCGAAGCGCTTCCCCGTTCCGATGGGTTTGGAATCGGGTCATCACGCCGGTTTTCTCGAAGATCCTCTCGACGGTTTCGCTGAGTTGCACTCCCTCGCCGAGCCAGCGAAACGCCTTCTCCTGGTTCACCTGAACCTCTGCCGGGTTCACGAGAGGATTGTACGTACCGAGAAGATCGATGTATCGTCCATCGCGCGCCATCCGCATGTCGGCGACGACGATTCGGTAGAACGGCCCTTTCTTCCTTCCGTGTCTCGCGAGACGAATCTTGACTGCCACTTGTTCGACTCCTTTTCGAACCGATCGCGCGGTCCGAATCTCCTTTCTTCGGGCCGAGCGGCCCTGAGTCACATCCCCCAGGGGATTCCCGAGCGGCGGCCCTTCCCGGCGCGCCGCATCATCTTCCTCAGCATTTCGTACTGCCGAAGGAGCTGGTTCACCTCCTGCACGCTCGTGCCGCTTCCGCGGGCGATCCGGCGGCGGCGGGTTCCGTTCAGGACGACCGGCTCGCGGCGTTCTGCCGGCGTCATCGAGGAGAGGATCGCCTCGACCCGGGAGAGCGCCTTCTCGTCCACGTCCAGCCCCTTCGGGAGACGCGAGGCCCCGGGGATCATCCCGAGAATCTGGTCGAGAGGCCCCATCTTCCGCACGCTCCGGAGCTGCTCGGCGAAATCGTCGAGGGTGAAGGAGCGCTCGCGGAGCTTTCTCGCCAGATCGCGCGCCTTCTCCTCGTCGACGGCCGCCTCGGCCTTCTCAACGAGCGTGAGGACATCCCCCATCCCGAGAATGCGCTGCGCCATTCTCTCCGGATGGAAGTCCTCGAGCGCCTCGATCCCCTCGCCGGTCCCGATCAGTTTGACCGGCTTTCCGGTCACTTGGCGGATCGAGAGGGCCGCCCCTCCTCGCGCATCGCCGTCCATCTTCGTCAGGATGAACCCGTCGAGCCCGAGCCGCTCCTCGAACGCCGACGCCGCCTGCACCGCGTCCTGGCCGGTCATGCCGTCCACGACGAGGAGGATCTCGTGGGGCGAGGCGGCCGCGCGCACGCGGTCGACCTCGTCCATCATTCCCTCGTCGACGTGAAGGCGGCCCGCCGTGTCAACGATCACGACGTCGAGGAGCTTTCCGCGCGCGAGACGCACCCCGTCGGCCGCGATC
>JAGUYC010000293.1 GCA_020061515.1 Gemmatimonadota bacterium | reverse complement strand
CCACCAAGTGCGTAGGCGCGACTGGCCGGAGCGCGAGCGGGCTGTGGCCGACAGGACCCGCGCGTCCGACGACTGGCGAGCATCGAGGCATTTTGGGAGGCACTTTCGAACCAGGTTCCTTAACAATGCGGGCGCCTGCTCGCGCGCAGACCACCAAGTGCGTAGGCGCGACTGGCCGGAGCGCGAGCGGGCTGTGGCCGACAGGACCCGCCGTCCGCAAACAAGACCTCGGCGGGTCCCGAGGGAGACCCCGGCCCGCCTCGCGGATGCAGGAATTCGCCTACTTGTCCCGGTGGAAGCCGAGCGCGAAGCGGTGGACGTTCCCGAAATCGGACTGGAAGGGGACCAGGGCGTATTGGATCGAGTAGAACCCGCGCGCGACGGCGATGCCGAACGCGTAGTCCTCTTCCTCGTAGCCCCATTTGTAGCCGAAACGAAGCGAGATCCCGCTCGCGAGACGGAGATCCCCGCCGAGATGCGTGCGCGCGTCGTCGTCCCTCGACTTCCGAACCTCGGCGGAGACGAGAAGCTCGCCCGACTCCGCGGGAAGCGGAATCCGATAGGCGGCGCCGCCTCGAAGATCGAGCGGGAGCGAGAACCTCTCTTTCACATAATAGGGCTCGTTCCCGACGTTCGCGATCGCCCCGCCGATCGTGAGGTTCTCGATCGGCGTGTCCGCCTGAAGACCGAGATCCGCCGCCACGCCGTGCGCGCTCACCCGGTCGATCTTGGAGTAGAACGGTTTCGCGGCAAGACCGGCCCGAAGCGGACCCCACGCCCGCGCATAGGCGAGGGAGACAACGATGTCGTACGCGCCGAAGTCGCCGAGAGGCTCCAGCGTGGGATCCTCGTCCCGCCTCTCGATCCCGCCGACGTAGAACCCGCTGATCCCCGCCGCGAGCGCATCGGCGCCCCGATTCCAAGAGACCACGGCGTACTCCATCCGATGCTCGACGAACCACTCGGTGTGCGCGAGAAGAAGGTCGTAGCCTTCGGCGCCGAGCACGAGCCCCGCAGGGTTCCAATAGAGCGCGCTCGCGTCATCGGCCACCGCGGTGTACGCGTATCCCATTCCGGAAGCGGCGACCCCCGGGTCGACGAGCATCGAGCGGAGCCCGACCGGCGCGGCGCCCGCGGAGCCCGCCGCGCAGAGGGCGGCGGCCGAAACAAACAAGAAGCGTTTCATCTTGATCCACTCCGGCGGTTCTCGCCCGGCAGCACCCCCGCTCCCGCGCCTTTCGCGGAAGAGGACACCCTGTGTAATCTTACCTCCGTCCCCCGTTCTCCACAACCGGCCGAAATCCTCAGCGGGCGACGGCGATCGGGACGAACCTCACCTCCTCGCGCGGCGCGGAGGGGTCTCGCGGCGCCGACCCTCCCCGGAGGCGTGCCTCGAGCCTCGCGACGTAGACCCCGCTCCCCACGGAACGCGTGTCCCACACGAACTCCCCCGTCTCCGCGGGAACGAGCGACCGCGGAAACTCCTTGAGGAGCGAACCGTCGATCCCATAGATCCGCGCGCCGACCTCCGCCTCCTCTCGGAGACGATAGTGGATCCGCGCGATTCCCCCCGGCCCGACCGGGTTCGGGTAGCAGAAGGTCTCCTTGTCGACGAAAAGACCCTCCCCTCCCGTCGACTCGAAGGGAGAGGAGCGGTAGAGTCCCGCGAGCCCGGCCCCGTTTGCGTACCCGCTCCACTCGATCCGCCCGCCCGAGGAGCCGAAGGCGAGAAGATCGAAGCGTCCCCTTTCCGTCGCGACGAGAACGTACGTCGTCTCCTCGTCGAGGGACGCCGTCATCGTGACCCCAAAGGGACTGCTCCCCGCCGCCGCGACCGGGAAGCCCGGAAGCATCCGGCCTTCCGCGTCCGCCGCGATGACGCTCCCGTGCCGGGTCGCGAAGACGATCTCGACCGTTCCATCCCCATCGAGATCGCCCGCCGCCGGCGACCCGATCGGAGGATCGCGCGGGCCGCTTTTCGGTCCATCCCCCGCGCGGAGCGGCCAGCCGGCCGAGGGCGCGCCGGTTACGTTTCGCGCATGAAGCTTTCCATCTTCGGTTCCCACAAGAAGCTCCGGAAACCCGTCCCGATCGATGTCGGCGGCGGCGAGGATCCCGACCGCCGCCGCTCCGAGATCGGCCGCGACGAGGTCTCCGTCCAGCAGCCCCGACGGGCTCAAGACGAGCGAGCGTCCGGACGCGATCGCCGTCTTCTCCACGAGAGCGTTCTCGCCGATCGCGCGGCCTGGACTCAAGAGATGCCGGAGGAGGATCGGCGGAGAGGGAGTTCCCCCCGTCTCGATCTCCCGCGGGGCGCCTCCCGCGCCGATCCGCACGAGCTTCCCCCCGTCGGTGGCGATGAGAATCCCGGACCCGAGCGCCGCCGGCCCGACAGCGCGCCCCTCGAGGCGAGCGACCGAGTCGCGCGCGGTTCCGGTCGGGTCGAGCGCGTACACGATCGTCTCCTCGCCCCGAAGGACGAGCGAGACGACCGATCCCTCGGGCGCCGCCGAGGAGAGGAACTGCCCCTCGGCTCCCTGGACCCCGTCCGCCCATGCGCCGGCCGGATCGATCGCGCCGTTCAGTTGCATACGAACAATCGACCCATTGATCATCGGAAAATAAAGGGCAATCGGTCCGTCCGCCGCCGCCGAGAAGGCGGCCGGGGCGAACGAGACCGCGCCCGGAAGCTCCGCCGGCCACCCGTCGAGCGGCTTTCCATCGATCCCGAGGACGTTCCCGAAGCTCGCCCCGCTCGCCGTGTCGCGGTACGCGTGGGCGAACCCGAGGATCCCCTCCCGCGCGCTCCTTACCGGGATCACGGGACCGATCACGCGGACGCCGGAAGCGCGCACCGGCCATCCCTTCGGCCGTTCGCGGAACGCGACCGAGAGCGTCATCACGCTCTCCGCCGGGCTCGCGACCTCGATCGTGATCCCCGTGCGGGCGCCGTAGTTTGTTCTCGTCCCCGGATCGGTGTCCGGCCCGAAGCGGGTTCGGTTCCCGACGCGCCAGGAGTCCGCCGGAGATCCGAAGCTCTCGAGCGAAGTCGCCCGCCGGTCGAGATCCCGGATCCCATCCGCCTCCTCCAGATCGACCCCCTTTCGATCCGGATCGGCGTTCACCGCGTTCCGGGATCGGAAATCCCCCGACTCGCGGATCTTCGCCTCGTCGATGTGCCAGATGAAGATCCCCGATCCCTCGATCGACCCTTCCGCCGGGATCGACCAATCGAACTCCGCCCCCTCGTAGGAATCCTCGAACGGATAAAGGATCCCGTCGCCGTTCTTGTCGTCGAAGTCGAAACGGCCGTTTCCGTTCTCGTCTTTGTAGCGGTTCTCGACCAGCCAGTACTCATCCTCGTGGATCGGGATCTTCAAGATCTTCGCACGCGGATCCGCGCGCTCGACGAGAGGGAGAGCGATCGTCGTGTCCCGCTCGATGAGGAGCGGCTCCTCCCATCCGAAGAAGACCTTCGTCCACGCGCACGGGTGAGGCGGGAGGATCCCCCCGGAGTTCCAGAGTCCGGTCCCCATGATCCCGAAGTTGCCGATCCCCTGCGACGAGGTTCCGTCGTCCGAATCGGTGTCGAAGAGAGACGGGGCTCCGAGGAGCCTCCCCATCATGTGCGCCGCGACGCCGAGGATCCATTGCGCGAGCGGCCTCCCGCCGAAGGAGTCCTGCGTCTCGCTCTCGGGAAGAATCACCGCCTCCGTCACGAAGAACGTGTCTCCCGATTCCGTCCGGTCGTCGGTCGGGATGCCGCGAAAGGACTCTTCCATCCCCGAGTCCGCGAGGGCGGCGGCGAGATCGGGGAGCGCGAGATAGACCGTCCAGATGTCGCCGGGGGAATCGCCGAGAACGTCGGTCTCCTCCCCCGCCCCCGCGTGGAAGAGGAAGAGGCCGTCGTACGCGGAGAAATCGACGAGCGGGTCGGCGCGCAGGACCGCGTCGCGAAGAAGAGCGGACTGCCGGCGCGAGGTCTCCGTGTTGTCTCCGTAATACGCCATCCTCTCCGGCGCGGTGAAGATCGTGTCGGGAACCGTCGCCTCGATCCGGAGCTTTCCATAGGAGACGGCCTCGTAGTATTGCGCCAGGTAACGCAGCTGCTCGCGGAAATACGCGGCGTCGCGCGGGATGTCGAATAGCTCGGGAAAGATCTCTCCGTAGATCGCCTCGTTCGCATCCATCACGTCGCCGAACGTGCCGTTGCCGGTCGTCGCCGGATCGTCGTCCGGCGGGAACTCGATGAGAATCGCGAGAAGCCGAAAGGTCCCCCCGACCCGTCCCTTCTCGAGAGACGCGCACGCGCCCGGGGAAACGGCGGATGGACGAGACTCAAAGGGGGGCCGCTCGGCCCTCGAAGAAACGCCCGCCGGCGGAACAAACGAGGCCGCTGAAAGAATCGCGGGGAAGAAGAGAGAAGAGAGAAAAGAGAAAAGAGAAAAGAGAAAAGAGAAGGACCGGTGGTTGCCCGTCAAGGGACCCTCCGCGATCGACCGCCCCCGGCGCCCCCGGAACCGAGGGCGTCCCGAGCATAGGGAGGGCGTGCGAACCTGTCAACCCCGCGCGGGTCTTTCCGTTCGAACGTTTCCCAGATGCGAAGGGACAATCAGAGAATCTTATGTCCGATTTCACCAATCCATGGTTGACAAGAATCGATAACTCGGGCAAACTTTAACCGGGTTACAGATCCTCCCGTTTATCGGCCGGGCGACGTAGCGGGTGAGGCGGCAGTGATCGATTCGAACCGACCCCCCTTCGGAGGCAATGGGAATCATCTTGCCCGGCGGGTTCTCCGCATCTCCCACGTCCTCAGCAACGCGGTGCAGGAGATCCTCGAGAAGCGTCTGATCCGCGAGACGGCCGAAGCGTCCCTTTCCCCCTCCCAGATCCACCTGCTCAAGCTGATCTCGATGAACGGCGATCACTTCGTCGGAGAGATCGCCGCGTTTCTGGGAGTCAGCGCTCCGGCCGCATCGAAGAACATCGACAAGCTCGCTCGGCTCGAGCTTCTTCGTCGAGTGACCCCTGAAAGGGATCGACGGAATACTTGTCTTCGAATCACGCCGAAAGGAAGAGCCCTCGTCGAGGAGTACGAGGCGCGCCGGCTTCGCGCTCTCGAGCCGGTCCTGGATGCGTTCACGCCCGAGGAGGGCCGAGAGCTTTCCCGGCTTCTCGAGAAATTCGTCACGACATTGATTCGAGTGGAAACGATTGATACCCGCAGCTGTTTGCGCTGCGGTGCCTTCTACGAGGGAGAGTGCCCCGTTCGCGGGGTCACCGGTCACTGTCCTTACGAGCGGGCGCGGAGGGCAAGTATGCCGTAAGCTTGTTCTTGCTCGCCCGCCATAGGGAGACGGGCGCTATGGCGGTGCACCTGGAATCGAAACGCTTCTGGAGAAAACCCCTCGACGACGCGGACATCCGAAGGACGCGCGGCGAGATCCATATCCTGGTCGAGCGGTGCAAGGGCTGCGCCTATTGCGTCGAGTACTGCCCGCTCGACGTGCTCAGCATGTCCTCGCGCTTCAACCGGAAGGGCTACCACCCGCCCGAGATCGCGCGCGCCGGCGAGTGCGTCGCGTGCCACCTCTGCGAGACGCTCTGCCCCGAGTTCTCGATCTTCATCACCGTTCCGGAGGGCGGCGACGCCTCCGCGGCCGAATCCCTCCTCGAGGAGGTGCTCCCATGAAGGCGTCGCCGGAAGGGGTCCTCACGGGCGCGCACTACCTGGACGGAGACCACGCCTGCGCGGAAGGGGCCCTCGCCGCAGGGTGCCGCTTCTTCGCGGGCTATCCGATCACGCCCTCCACGGAGATCGCGGAGCGGATCGCGCGCCGGTTCCCCAAGGTCGGGGGCGTCTTCATCCAGATGGAGGACGAGATGGCCTCGATGGCGGCGATTCTCGGCGCCGCTTGGGGCGGGGTGAAGGCGATGACCTGCACCTCCGGACCGGGTTTCTCCCTCATGATGGAGAACATCGGCCTCGGGATCATGATGGAGGTCCCCTGCGTCGTCGCCAACGTGCAGCGCGGCGGACCGTCGACCGGGCTCCCGACGATGGTCGGCCAGCAGGACATGATGCAGGCGCGCTGGGGATCCCACGGCGATTACGGGATCATCGCGCTCTCGCCGAACTCGCCGCAGGAATGTTTCGACCGAACCATTCAGGCGTTCAACCTTTCGGAGCAATACCGCCTGCCGGTTTTCGTGATGATGGACGAGTGCGTCGGCCACATGACCGAGAAGGTCGTCATCCCGGAGCCGGACGCGATCGAGGTCGTCCCGCGCCGGCTCTCCCCCCTCCCTCCCGGCGAGTATCTCCCCTACGCCGCGAACGGCGACAAGGTGCCGGACATGGTGACGGCCGGCGAGGGATACCGCATCCACACGACCGGCCTCACCCACGACGAGCGGGGCTATCCGGACATGACGGCCGAGGCGCAGGACAAGCTCGTCCGGCGGCTTCGCGCGAAGATCGACGACAACGCCGAGAAGATCTACGACCACGAATGCAAGCGGCTCGACGACGCCGACGTCGTGGTCGTCAGCTACGGCATCACCTCGCGCGTCGCCCGCGCGGCGATCGACGCCGCGCTCGACGACGGTCTTCGGGTCGGCGAGATCCGCCTCATCACGGTGTGGCCCTTCCCCGCCGAGCTCATCCGCGATCTCGCTGCGAATACGAAAGCTTTCGTGGTGCCGGAGATCAACCTCGGGCAGATGGTTCTCGAGGTGGAGCGCGCCGCAGCCGGAGCGGCGCGGACGATCCCGGTCACGCACGCGGGCGGCTGGGTGCACGATCCGCAGACGATTTACGACGCGATTCGCGAAGGCCTCCGCGGGAACGCCGCGCCTCGGAAGTCCGCGAGGAAGCCGCGCAAGGAGAAGCAGCCGTGAGCGACGCGAGAAAGAACGCGCAAGGCCCCGCGACCGCGGAACCGGAGGCGACTCCGGACGTGCGTCATCCGATGGAGCCGTTCCTTCGCATGGACCGCTTCCCGCACATCTGGTGCCCGGGATGCGGGATCGGAACGGTGGTGACCTGCTTCGCCGACGCCCTCAAGAAGGGCGCCTTCGACCTCGACCGGGTCGCCGTCGTCTCCGGCATCGGCTGCTCCGGGCGCGTCGCGGGCTACATCAAGCTGGACTCCTTCCACACGACGCACGGCCGCCCGATCCCGTTCGCCACGGGTCTTCACCTTTCGAACCGAAGGCTTAAAGTGGTCGTGATCTCGGGCGACGGGGATCTCATCGCGATCGGGGGGAACCACTTCATCCACGCCGCCCGCCGGAACGTCGATCTCACGGTGATCTGCATCAACAACTTCAACTACGCGATGACCGGAGGGCAGGTCGGCCCGGGGACGCCGGTCTTGGCGATCTCCACGACGACCCCCTTCGGGAACTTCGAACATCCGTTCAATCTGCCGGCGCTCGCCGCCTCGAGCGGCGCGGTCTACGTCGCCCGCTGGACCTCGCTCCACGTGCGGCGCCTGACGAACTCAATCCTTGAAGCACTCACGAAGCCGGGCTTCACCTTCGTCGAAGTGATCGCGCCCTGCCCGACGCTTTACACAAGAAGAAACAAGCTCGGCACCTCGCTCGAGGTCCTCGAGTCGTACCGGGACAACTCCGAGATTCGCCACGGCGCCGATCCGTCGACCGTGGACATTTCGTTCGGAGGGAAGATCGTGATCGGGAAGTTCGTCGACATCGAGGGGAAGCCGACCTTCCTCGAGAGCCTCGACGCCGCCATGCACCGAGCGCTCGGGAAGGATTACGGCCTCGGCAAGGACTACTACATGCGATCCGCGGGGCAGAGGGCGCTGGTCGACCGGGAGGCGAGACATGACTAGGACCGAGATTCGCGTGTCCGGTTTCGGCGGGCAGGGGATCATCTTCCTCGCGTATGTGACCGGCCGCGCCGCGGCGATCCACGAGGGGCGCCACGCGACCTTCAACCAGAGCTTCGGACCCGAGGCGCGCGGCTCGGCATGCTCGGCGCAGCTCATCCTGTGCGACGAGCCGGTCGACTACCCGTACATTCGGCGCCCGTCGATCCTAGTCTGCATGTCGCAGGAGTCGTACAGCAAGTTCCGCGACGAACTCTGTCCCGGAGGAACGCTCCTCATCGACGAGGACCTTGTGCACCTCCGCGAGGACGAGAACGCGCGCGTGTTCGGCGTTCCCGCCACGCGGATCGCCGAAACGATCGGGCGCCGCATCGCGGCGAACATGGTGATGTGCGGCTTCTTGTCCGCCGTCACCGGATTGGTCACGAAAGATGCCGCGCGGGCGGCGATCCGCGAATCGGTGCCGCCCGGCAGCGAGACGATCAACCTGCAGGCGTTCGACCAAGGCTACGCCCACGGCGAGAAGCTCGCCGGCGCGAGGGCGCAAGCCGCCTCGTGATCGAACGGAGCCGGGGTGGGACACGCGGCCGGCATTCCGGGCCGAGCCCGAAGGAGTGAGCGGGAAATGGAGCTCGCAACCCTTGAGCAAGCCAAGCTGATCTTCGAGAAGGGAACGGAGCTGGAGATCGAACGGATCAGCCCGTCCCCCTGCACGCTGGCATGCCCCGCCGGCGTCAACGTCAAGGGGTACGTGTCGCTCGTCGCCGAGGGCCGCTTCGCCGAGGCGCTCCGCGTCGTGCGCGACCGGTGCCCGCTG
>JAGUYC010000021.1 GCA_020061515.1 Gemmatimonadota bacterium | reverse complement strand
GGACGATGCGCGCGGCGAGGCTCCGCTGGAGCGCCGCCGCTCGGCGCGGCGGGAGGTTCCACGCGTGGATCGTTCGGATCCTCATCGTGCATCTCCTTGAGGCGCCCGGCGGCCGCCGGTATACTGTGCGAAACAGGAGAGTACCATGCCGGCGAACTTGACGCCCCAGTACTTCGCCGCCGAGGAGAAGTACAAGGAGGCGAAGAACCCGCAAGAGAAGCTCAAGGCGCTCCGTGGAATGCTCTCCGCGATTCCCAAGCACAAGGGGACCGAGAAGCTTCAAGCGGACATTAAGCGCCGAATCTCCCTCGTGGAAGAGGAGGAGGAGCGTTCTCGAAAGAGAGGGGGGCGAGGGCCTTCCCCCGATCACGTCCCGCGCGAGGGGGCGGGACAGATCGTGATCGCCGGCGAGCCGAACGTCGGAAAGTCCGCTCTCTTCGCCGCGCTCACCGGCGCGCCGGCCGAGGTGGCCGCGTACCCGTTCTCGACCCAGCGGCCTCGCCCGGGAATGCTGTCGTTCGAGGATGTCCAGATCCAGCTCGTCGACACGCCGCCCTTCTCGGACGAGTACATGGAGCCGTGGGTTCCGAACATCCCGCGCGCAGGAAACGGAGTTCTCCTCGTGATCGATCTCTCGGCGGGCGATCCGGACGACCGGCTTCTCGGACTTCTCGTCCATCTCGAGGCCGCGCGCCTTTCGCTCGTTCCGGAGGCGGAATGGGAGTGTCCGATCGAGGACGAGGTCTTCACGAAGCGCGCGCTTCTCGCCGGAAGCAAGGCCGATCTCGCGGGCGCGATCCCGGAGAAGGTCGGCGACTTCCCCCTCCGCCCGTTCTCCTCGGAGACGCGGGAGGGGATCGATCGACTCCCCGCTCTTCTCTTTCGCATGCTCCGCGTGATGCGGGTTTACCCGAAGATGCCGGGCCACAAGCCGGACATGGAGAGGCCGTTCACGCTACCCGTCGGATCCGGCGTCGGGGATCTCTGCCGGATCGTGCACAAGGACTTCGCCGAGAAGCTCCGCTTCGCCCGTCTCTGGCGGGAAGGGTTCTTCCAGGGGATTCAAGTCCACAAAGATCATCCGCTCCTCGACAAGGACGTCATTGAACTTCACATGTAAAGCAGAAATCGGCGCGGGAGAAGGAACCGAGGGAGAGGCTAGTCGTCTCCGGAATCCTTCGACTTGCGGAACTTGCGGAACTCCTCCTCCATCTTGCTGAGCTTCTCCTTCTTCTGCTTGCCGCGGCCGTCGCCCATGAAGAAATCGCTCATCTCGTCGCGGTCCTTCTTCTTTCTCTCCTGGAACTCGCGGAGATCCTCCTCGAAGCCGGGCCCGTGCTCTTCGCGCGAAAGCTCCTCCAAGGCGAGATGGTCGGCGACCTCGACGTGCGTTTCGAACGGGTTGGCGAGAAGACGGAGGATCCCCCTTTCGGCGAGGCCGCGCGCGAGGTGATACGCGATCTCTCGGGATTCTCCGAGAAGCTCGGCGATCTCCTCGACCGTGGGAGGGCGGCCCTCTCGATGGGCGAGAACGCGGACGGCCGCGACGAACCGATGGCCCTCTTCGTACTGGGGACCGCGCGCCGGCATGTCGCTTCGCACCTCCCATCTTCCGGTTCAATCCGGTTCGGGCATTCTATTGCATTTCAGCGCGCGATGGCAACACTTCGCGCGCGTCCCGGTCGTGCCCGGACAATTTCCGCTTGGCGTTCCGCGTCTCATCGGCTATTCTTGTCCCCCGTGCCCCCGGCTCGCCCCCTTGATTGAGCAGAGGGAGCTTCGCTCCCTCCTTTTCGTGCCGGGCAGAGAGAGCGCAACCCCATGTTGGACGAAAAACGAACAAGTCTTCTCCGCGGCGGCTCGTTCCTCCGCCTCGCGCTGGCTCTCGGGCTTCTCATCCCGCTCGGCGCGCGCGGCGAGGAGGCATCGAGCGTTTACGACCTCGACCGCTGCTTGAGGATCGCTCGGGAAGCGAACCGCGGGCTCCAAACGGCGCGGGTCGAGGAGGAGAAGGCCGGCTTCCGTGTGCGCGAAGCGTGGGCGGGGGCCCTTCCGCAGATCGGTCTCGAGGGGCGGATCGGCCGGAACTTCAAGCTCCCCTCGTTCTATTTCGGAGGCTTCCCGTCGCTCGGCGGCGAGGAGGACACGCTGAACGGGGAGGACGGCGAGGAGATCCCCGAGAACATCCGCATCGAGGTCGGCTCGCGCTACGACTACACGGCGACCCTTTCGCTCACGCAGCCGCTCTGGCTCGCGGGGAAGGTGGGCGCCGCGCTTCAAGCAGCAAAGCTTTATAGCCAAAGTGCGAGGGAGGACGTCGAGGCGACCGAGCAAAGCCTCGTCCTTCTCGTGAAGAGCCTCTTCTATCGAGTGCTTCTCGCGGAGGCGGAAGCCGATGTCTACCGTTTGGCGCGCGATCGGGCGCTTCACCATCGCGACGCGGCGAGCCTCCGGCGGGAGCGGGGCCTCGCCTCGGAGTTCGAGCTTCTTCGGGCCGAGGTGGACGCGAGCGAGGCGGATCCGTGGGTGATCGCGGCCGAGAACGAGGCCGCGCGCGCGCGAAACGATCTCAAGACGGCGCTCGGCATCGACATCCGCGAGCCGATCGAGGTGCGGGGCGCGCTCGAGTACGCGCCGATTCTTCCCGAAAAGATCCGGAGCCGCGGCGACCGCGCGCTCGAGGAGAGCCCCGATCTCGCGGCGCTCGGGCTTCGAGCGCGCCTCCTCGAACAGAACCTTCGGGTCGTCCGCGCCGACCGCTTCCCCAATTTCTACGTGACGGGGCAGTACCAGTTCTCGGGGAACTCGGACGATCTCGGCTTCTCGGAAGAAGAGCGCACGAGCTCCTCGTTCGGCGGCGTGTACGCGACGTTTCCTCTTTGGACGAGCGGCGCGACCTCTTCTCGAATCCGCCAGGCGGAGGCCGAGCTTCGGATCGCCGGGATCCGTCTCGCCGAGGCCGAAGAAGAAGTGCGCAAGGCGGTCGTCGCCGCCGAGCTCGACATCGAGAGCGCGGAGAAGCGGCTCGAAGCGTCCAAGAAATCGCTGGAGTATGCGGAGAAGGCGCACGCGATCGCGGAGACGCGCTACGAGAGCGGGCTCATGTCGCAGATCGAGCTTCTGGACGCCCGCCTCGCGCTTACGCGATCGCGCGTCGCGCATCTTCGATCGATCCACGACGCGCTCCTGGCTCAGGCGGCCTGGATGCGCGTCGTCGGCATCTCGTGGGGGGAGGAATGGTAATGGTCGGCTGGTCGCGTGCGGTGAGGACGGCGCTCGTCGCGGCGGTCCTTCTGACGCTCGCCGGATGCGGAAAGAAGGAAGTGAAGAGCGGATCCGCGCCCCCGACGACGCCGGTCCGGGTACGCGCGGTCGAGCGCCGCTCGTTCAATGATTACTTCAACCTGATCGGAACGGCGCGCGCCGATCGGGAGGCGACGCTCGTTTTTGAAGTCGGCGGAGCGGTCGAGCGAATCCTCGCCGACCAAGGAGCCTCGGTTCGCGAAGGGGACCGGATCGCGAAGCTGAACGACGATCTCTACGCCGCCGCGCTTCGCGAGGCGGAGGCGGCGCGCGATCTTGCGGCGGATCTTCATGACAGGAGCGCGGCGCTTCGGCCGGAGGGGGCGATCTCCGACTACGAGCTTTCAAGCCTCGAGCGCCAGCGGGAGATGGCCGAGGCGCGCTACGGAACCGCCAAGGCGCAGCACGACCGGACGGTCCTTCGCGCTCCGTTCGCCGGGATCGTGGACACGCGATTTCTCGACGTCGGCGACTTCGCGGGCCCGGCGACTCCCTTCGCGCGGTTCCTCGACCTGCGCTCGGTGAGAATCCGCGTCCCGCTTCCGGAGATTTATCTCGCGAAGATCCGCCCGGGCGATCGCGCGGAGGTGTTCGCCGACCCTTATCCGGGACGGGTCTTCGAGGGAGAGGTCGTCTTCGTGAGCCGAGAGGTCGACCGCGGCACGCGCACCGTCACGGTGGAGGTGGTCGTCTCGAACGAAGACGCGGCGCTTCGTCCCGGCATGACGCTTCGGGCCCGCCTCGTCAAGGACGTCTACGAGGGAGCGATCGTCGTCCCTCAGGACGCGGTCGTGGAGACCGAGGAAGGATCCGCCGTCTTTCTCGCCTCCGCGGGAGCCGCCCTGCGGCGCATGGTGAAGATCGGCGCGGTATACGGCCAGATGGCGGTCGTCGAAAGCGGTCTCGCGGAAGGGGACTCCCTCATCGTCGTCGGGAACCGGGAGCTCGTCGAGGGGGAGCGGATCGAGGTTCTCCCGTGAGGCCCGCATGAAGTCGATCACCGACTTTTCCATCACACATAAAGCGATCGTCTTTACGCTTTGCGCGCTGATCGTCGTTCTGGGCGTCGGCTCCTACCTTTCGATCCCCAAGGAGTCGACGCCCTCCATCACGATTCCGATCATCCTTGTCCAAGTCGTCTATCCGGGAGTCGCCCCGAAGGACATGGAGGCGCTCGTCACGCGGAAGATCGAGACGAAGCTCGGCGAGATCAAGCAAGTGAAGGAGCTCCGCTCGACGACCGGCGAAGGGTACGTGGTGGTCGAGGCCGAGTTCGAGCCGGACATGGACATCGAATCGGCCCTGCAGCGCGTCCGCGACAAGGTGAACCAAGCGAAGGCGGACATGCCGACCGACATCGAGGAGCCGTACGTCACCGAGATCAGCTTCGAGGATTTTCCCATTCTCCTCCTCAATCTATCCGGGAAGTACGGCCTGCTTCGCCTGAAGGACCTCGCCGAGGATCTTCAGGAGAAGATCGAGTCGGTGCCCGGCGTCCTCTCGGCGGACCTTACGGGAGAGCTCGAGCGCGAGGTCCAGGTGGACGTCGATCCGATCCGGCTCCGCGCGTACGACCTTGACCTCGCGGACGTGATCGAGACGATCGCGAGCGAGAACCTCACCGTCCCCGGAGGGACGGTCGACGGGGGGAGCGTGAGCTTCACGGTTCGCGTGCCGGGGGAGTTCGAGACCCCGGGAATCGTCGCCGATCTCGTCGTGACGAGCATCGGGGACCGTCCGGTGTACGTGCGCGATCTTGCGGCGGTCCGCTACGGCTTCAAGGAACGGACGACGTACGCCCGGCAGAACGGCGCCGATTGCATCACGATCAGCGTCAAGAAGCGCTCGGGGGAGAACATCATCGGCGTCGCGGACGCCGTGAAGGCGATCCTCGAGGAGATGCGCCCGAGTTTCCCGCCGACGACGGAGATCACCGTCGTCGCCGATCAGTCGAAGGAGATCCGCGACATCGTCCGCGAACTCGAGAACAACATCTTCAGCGGCCTTTTTCTCGTCATTCTCGTCCTATTCGCGTTTCTCGGTTTCCGGAACTCCCTCTTCGTCGCGATCGCGATCCCGCTCTCGATGCTCCTCTCGTTCATCGTGATCGCCGCCTTCGGCTACACCATGAACATGGTGGTTCTCTTCAGCCTCATCCTTGCGCTCGGGATGCTGGTGGACAACGCGATCGTCGTGGTCGAGAACATCTTCCGCCACCGGAACGAGGGCTATTCGCGCATGGAGGCCGCCTCGCGCGGAACGAACGAGGTCGCCGTCCCGGTGACCGCATCGACGCTCACCACGCTCGTCGCCTTCGGGCCGATGCTCTTCTGGCCCGACATCGTCGGCGAGTTCATGAAGTACCTCCCGATCACGCTGATCATCACGCTTTCCGCCTCGCTGTTCGTCGCGCTCGTGATCAACCCGACCTTCTGCGCGGTCTTCATCGCGGTGCGCGGCGAGGGGAAGAAGCGGCCTCCGGGAGACCGCCTCTTCCTCCGCTTCCGCGGTTTCTATCGGGGCCAGCTCGCCTGGGCGCTCCGCCGCCCGTGGATCGCCCTCGGGGGGATCGTCCTCGCGCTCCTGGTCACCGTGTTCGCGTTCGTTCTCTTCGGGACCGGCGTCGAGTTCTTTCCGGATTCCGATCCGAACTACGCCTACATCGACGTGACCGCGCCGCTCGGAACGCGGCTCGAGATTTCGGACGGGATCGTGCGCCGCATCGAGTCGGAGATCCCCGACTTCCCGGACATCAAGCATTACGTGGCGAACGTCGGCTCCGCGACCGACATCTTCTTCGGAGGGGGAGCCGGCGGGACACCGCACCAGTCGCGCGTGACCGTCGAGTTCGTCGATCGTTCGGGGCGGAAGCAGAGCTCCCGGCTGACGATCGAGCAGTTCCGTGAACGTTTCGGGAGGATCCCCGGCGCGCGGGTGGATGTTCGCTATCCGGAGCCCGGACCCCCGACCGGCGCACCCGTGGACGTGGAGATCCTCGGCGAGGACTTCGAGGTTCTCGGCCGTCTCGCCAAACAGGTGAAGGAGACGATCAAGGATGTCCCGGGTCTCGTCGATCTGAACGACGACTTCGACGAGGGGCGTCCCGAAGTGCGGGTTCGGATCGACCGGGAGAAGGCGGGGCTCTACAATCTCTCGACGGGGCAGATCGCCTCGACGATCCGAACCGCGATTCAGGGGACCGAGGCGAGCAAGTTCCGCGTGGGGGAAGACGAGTACGACATCACGGTCCGCTTCCGCCAGGAGGACCGCGAGACGTTCGAGAGCCTCGATCGGATCACCGTGGTCTACGAGGGCGCGCACATTCCGGTTTCCAACTTCGCTTCCTTCGAGCTTGCGGCGGGGCTCGGCTCCATCGTGCGCAAGAACCAAGATCGGGTGGTCTCCGTGACGGCCAACGCCGAGGGACGGCTCTCGAGCGAGGTTCTCGCCGACGTGGTCAAGCGGCTCGATGGCTTCTCCCTTCCGCCGGGCTACACGTTCCGTTTCTCGGGCGAGATGGAGGACCAGGAAGAGGCCGCGGCGTTCTTGAGCCGCGCGTTCGGCGTCGCGATCCTGCTCGTCTTCTTCGTGCTCGTCGCGCAGTTCAGCTCGGTGACCCTCCCCTTCGTCGTTCTCTCCTCGGTCGTGCTCTCGATCATCGGCGTTCTTTGGGGGCTCATCCTCACGAGGATGCCCTTCGGCATCATCATGACCGGCGTCGGCGTGATCTCGCTCGCGGGGGTCGTCGTGAACAACGCGATCGTGCTGATCGACTACATCGGCAAGCTCCGCGCGCGGGGTCTCGAGAAGATGGAAGCGATCCTGGACGCGGGGGCGACGCGCCTTCGGCCGGTGGTTCTGACGGCCGTCACGACCGTTCTCGGTCTCATCCCGCTCACGACCGGACTCACCTTCGATGTTCAGGCGATGCGGTTCCGATACGGGGGGGAAAGCTCCGAGTGGTGGGGGCCGATGGGCGTCGCGGTGATCTTCGGGCTCGTTGCGGCGACCTTTCTCACGCTCGTGATCGTCCCCGTGATCTACTCCGTGGCGACGAGGTTCTCGGAGGGGATCGGAGCGCGCGTGGGACGCGCCCTCGAGGACAAAGCGCCGGTCGCGAGATCCGATTCCGGCGGAGAAGAGTAGTCCTCGTCTTCCGATGCGCCGCGCGTCCTCCCCCGGAGGTTTGTTGAACCATGAAAGTCTCTTTTCTGCCCGGTCCGATCGAGAAGGAGTTCCGCTCCCGTCTCCGGATGCTCGATCGGGACCGTTTCGCGGAGCGTCTCTCGAAGAAGGACGCGGGTCTTTGGAGCCGAGACGCGGCGGTTCGGCGCGCGATCGAGAACCGCCTGGGATGGCTTGACCTTTTCGACGGGATGGAAAAGGAGGGGGAGAACGTTCTCCGGTTCGCGGAGGACGCCCGGCGCGAGTTCCGAAGCGTCCTTCTCCTCGGGATGGGGGGATCGAGCCTCGCGCCCGAGGTTCTCGCGCGGACGTTCAGGCCCCGGGGAGAAGGGATTCCGCTTCTCGTCCTCGACTCGACGCACCCGGAGGCGGTGCGCGAAGCGGAAGACGCAATCGATCTCCGGCGCACGCTCGTCGTCGTCGCCTCCAAGTCGGGGACTACGGTCGAGGTGGACGCCTTCCGCCGATATTTTGATTCGCGAATAAAGAATCCACGGGCTTTCGTCACCGTCACCGATGCCGGATCTCCTCTCGACCGGCTCGCTTCGGAGGAAGGATGGCGCCGCGTCTTCCGGAATCCCCTCGACATCGGCGGCCGCTTTTCCGCGCTCTCCCTCTTCGGCCTCCTTCCCGCGGCCCTGCTCGGTCTCGAACCGCGGCTCCTTCTGG
>JAGUYC010000284.1 GCA_020061515.1 Gemmatimonadota bacterium | reverse complement strand
GGCGCCCCGCGAAGAGCGCCTGGCGCGCCTCCCCTGCGAGCGAGGATGCGTCGTTCGACGCGGATCCGTCGACCCCGAGGCCCACCTTCGCGCCGGCGGCGAGAAGATCGAGAATCGGCGCGATGCCGGAGCCGAGCCGCATGTTCGAGGAAGGGCAGTGCGCGACGCCCATGCGCGCGCGCCCGATCCGATCGAGCTCTTGAGGCGCAAAGTGAATCCCGTGCGCGATCCACGTGCGGTCGGCGAGCCACCCCGCGCGTTCGAGAAAGTCGAGCGGCCGGAGCCCGTAGCGCGCGAGGCAGTACTCCTCTTCGTCCTTCGTCTCCGCGAGGTGCGTGTGGAGGCGCACCCCGAACGACGAGGCGATCCGCGCCGCCTCCCGCATGAGGTCCTCCGTGACCGAGAAGGGAGAACAAGGGGCGAGGGCGATCCGGACGCGCGCGCCCGGAGACGGGTCGTGATAGCGCTCGATGAGGCGGACCGAATCGCGAAGGATCGTCTCCTCGTCCTGAACGACCGAGTCGGGCGGGAGGCCGCCGTCCTTTTCCGAGAGGCTCATGCTCCCCCGCGTCGCGTGGAAGCGGATCCCGATCGTGAGCGCCGACTCGATCGCCGCGTCGATCGGATCGGGGCACGCGCGCGTGAAGAGATAGTGATGATCGGAAGTCGTCGTGCAGCCGGAGAGAAGAAGCTCCGCCATCGCGGTGAGGGAGGCCGTACGGACCGCCTCCCGCGTCAGGCCCGCCCAGACCGGATAGAGGGCTCGAAGCCACGGGAAAAGAGAGGAGTCGGTCGCCGCGGGGAACGCGCGCGTGAGCGTCTGGTAGAAATGATGATGCGTGTTGACGAGGCCGGGAAGGACGACCGCGCCGCGCGCGTCGACGACCTCGCCCGCCCCCGCCGGCTCGTTCCCCGGCGCGCCGACGGCGCGGATCACCCCTTCGTCAAAGAGGACCCAGCCTCCTTGAATCCCGCGCCGCCCCGGGTCGAGCAGGGCGATCGTTTCCGCGTTTCGAATGAGGACGCTCATCGTATGATTCCGCCCCGAACATTAGCACGGAGACGCTAGTCTTTGCAAGGAAAGCACTTGACAGAACGGTCCCTTCGGGGTAGATTCCCGCTTGTTACGCCCAGCAGGAAGCCGGTTGAAGCGTCAACAGCGCGCGGGCGCCGGAAGAGACGGCGGCCCGCATCGGGGACAATGAAGAAGAAGCAAGTTCTCCGCATCGGCCACCGGGGCGCCCCCTCCCACTTCTGGGAGAACTCGATCGCGTCGATTCGAAAAGCGATCGAGATGGGGGTCGACGTGGTCGAGTTCGATATTCGAAAGACTCTCGACGACCAGTTCGTCCTCTGGCATTCGAGCCGGGTCGGGCGGTTCTTCGATCTTCAGTCGCGCATCGCGCGGAAGAGATGGAACGATCTCGTGCACCACCGCGCCGGGCACGGCGAGCCGATCCCGCTTCTCCAGCAGGTGATCGACGTCGTCAAGGGCTCCGCCCTCATGAACATCGATCTCAAATCGCGCGGAGGAGAGGAGCGTCTCGTCGAGATGCTCGTCGACAAGGGGGTCGAGAGGGAGGTCCTCATCAGCTCGCATCACGCGAAGAGCCTTCGCAAGATCAAGGAGCTCGAGCCGAATATCCACACCGGCATCTCCCTGCCGAAGGATTTCTTTCATCTCTCCGCACTCGAGCGGATCGCTCCGCTCCGCTGGGCGATCCTCTTCGTTCTGCGCCGAACCATTCGTTTTTTCGTCCTGCGCCAGATCGAGAAGGCGCGGGCCGATGTCGTGATGCTCTACTACAAGCTCTTGACGCCCGGTCTCGTCCGCTTCCTTCATGAGCGAGGCATCCCCGTGTACGCGTACACGGTCGACGACATCGACGTCATCCGCAAGCTGAAGGCGATGGGCGTCCACGGCATCGCCTCGAACCATCCGGAGATGCTCCTGCAGGCGTGAAGCCGGCTCGCGTTTTTGCGCCTCACGCGCAGAAGACGCGATCGCCTCGCCCCGCTTGCGGCAGGCTACCCCCTCCTCGCGATTTTGTGGAAGAGGATCGAGAGGAATCCGGCGAAGAGGAGGTACGATGCGGCGCTCTCGGCGAGGAGGAGCGCGCGCCCGGTGTTCGTGAGAGCGTCGCCCCCCGAGCCGCCAAGCGAGAGGATCCGGGTGAGCGAATCGAGATAGGCGCCCGCGGTCGAGGATCGTCCGTCGATCGCGCCCGGAAGGAGCGCGCGCGCGGTCCCGAAGAGCGCCCCCGCGGCGAGGGAGAGAACCGACCACCGGCGGAGCGAGCGCCCGCAGTCCGATGTCGCCTTCCATAGGCGGAAGATCCTCGGGTGCTCCTTTGCGTACTCCGCGAGGAACTGCGCGTCGCGGATGTCCCGGAGCAAGACCGGATTCTGCCCCGGATCAATCGCCGATGTGTCGATTCCGGAGAAGACCGTTCTGCGGTCGTAGCGAACCGCGTCGAAACGCGTCGCGCGGTCGACGCGGACTCCGCGGAGGCTCGCGCCGCGAAGATCCGTCCCCGCGAGGTTCGCCCCCGCGAGGTCGGCGCGGTCGAGAACGCTTCCTCGAAGGTTCGCCTTCGCGAGGCTCGCGAGGCCGAGCGAGGCGAGAGCGAGCGCGCATCCGGAGAAGTCGGCTCCGGCGAGATGGGCGGAGAGCGCGTCCGCCTCGGTGAGGTCTGCCTCGCGGAGGTTCGCGCCGGCGGCGTTCGCGTAGCGGAGCATCGCTTTTCGAAGGACCGCCTTCGGGAGAAGGGCTCCCTCGAGAAGCGCGTCGGAGAGATCCGCCTCCGCGAGCGAGGCGCGCGTGAGATCCGCGTAACGAAGATCCGCGCGCCCGAGCCTGGCGCCGTCCAGCTTCGCAAAACGGAGGACCGATCCGTACAGGCAGACGTTCGTGAGGTCGACGCCGGAGAGATCGATTCCCTCGATCCACGCGCCCGTCAGGTTGCGTTTCTCGACGACCGCCGCCTCCACCGCATCGCGGCTCTTCGGCTGGTCCGGGTTGTGCCAGAAGCACCACGGCGAGGCTCCCGAAACGCTTTCCGGACAGCGGAAGCGGTTTCTCGTATCCTCGTAGCGGCAGGTGGTCACGCGCGTCTTCCCTTCCTCCCGCATAGTAGCCCGAGCATCTTCGCAGTTCACCTTCTCTCTTTCGCGCTCCGTCGCGCCTGGCCGCATCCATCTCCCGCCCGGACGGTCGCTTCGCCTTGACAGGACGCTCCGATCCGAATAACCTTTCAAAAAGTATTGAAACTTCTGAAAAGGAGCGGGGAGCGTGCGTTCCGAAAGAGAGGCTTCTCCTTCCCCGGCGTCGTCGGCGCGCTTCGAAATCTGCCAGATCATCGGTCGGATGATGGAGCTCTGGGGCTTCCGCAAGAACCTCGGGAGGATCTGGACGCTCCTCTACCTCCAAGACGCGGCCCTCTCGGCCGCGGAGATCGCCGAGCAGCTCTCGATCAGCCGGGGCTCCGCGAGCATGGCGCTCCAGGAGCTGCTTCGATGGGGCGTCGTCCGCAAGTCGTGGAAGCCGGGCGAACGGAAGGACTTCTTCGAGGCGGAAGAGAACGTCCCGAAGATGGTTCTTCGCGTGCTGAACGAGCGCGAGCTTCCTGCGATCAACGAGGCGATCGGCGCTCTTCGCGGCGTTCTCCGAGGGATCGAGGCGGACGGAGGGGGCGTGTCCGATCCAACGCTCTCCCGGCGGACCCGCGATCTTCTCGGGATCACGGAAACCGGCCGCACGCTCTTCCTCGGTCTCTTGGGGAGCGAGGGGGCGGGCGCGCCGGCGTGGGACGTTCTCCTCGGCGGAAAGGAGGAGCCGCGATGAGCGCGCCGATCCCCTCGGAGCGCGGGCTCTCCCCGGCGAGAACCTTCGACGATCTCTTCGCGCGCGGGCCGCTCGGTGTGGTGAACGAGGACTACGCGAAGGTCGAGAAGCTTCTCACCTCAAGCGTGGACGCGTCGTTCGACCTCGTTCCGGCGGTCGTTCGCCATCTCGTCGAGGCGGGCGGGAAGCGGATCCGCCCGATCGTTCACTGCCTCGCGGCCCGTCTCGCCGGCTACGAAGGGGAAGAGCACATCGTTCTCGCCTCCGTGAGCGAGATGATCCACTCGGCCACGCTTCTCCACGACGACGTGATCGACGAGGGGACGGTGCGGCGCGGGCGTCCGACCGCGAACCGGATCTGGGGGAACGAGGCGCCGGTCCTCGTCGGCGACTTCATCTTCGCGCGCGCCTTCACGATCATGATGGACCGCGGCCACTTTCAGATCGCGCGGCATCTGGCTCGCACGGTGGAGGATCTCGTGCAGGGAGAGCTTCTCCAGCTCGTTCACGCCGGGGACCCCCTCCTCGGGCGCGAAGCCTACGACGAGATCATCCGTTGCAAGACCGCCTCGCTCTTCTCTTGGTGCGGGCGGGCCGCGGCGATGATCGGCGGGCTCCCCGGCGAGCGCGCGGAGGAGCTCGCACGTTTCGGCCACCACTTCGGCATCGCCTTCCAGATCGCCGACGACGTGCTCGATTACGTCGGGGCGTCGCGGGACACCGGCAAGGGGGAGACGAGCGACCTCGCGGAAGGGAAGGTGACCCTTCCGCTGATCCTCGCGATGGAGAGGGACGAGGGTCTCGCGGAGGAAGTCCGCGAGCTCCTTCGCGGAGCCGGCGCCGACAAGGACCGGGTTGTGAGGATCGCGGCCGTCGTCGCGAGGAACGGGGCCGTCGAGGATTCGATCCGGATCGCGGAGGATCACGTGCGGGAGGGGCTCGATCGGCTCCGCCGCTTCCCCGAATCCCCGCACCGGGAGGCGCTGGCGGAGCTTTGCCGTTTCACCGTGCGCCGCATGCATTAGCCAGGATCGTGCAGGCGTTTTCTGCTGCGGACGCGGAGCACGGCCTCAAGAGGCCTCCCTTCCGTCGAAATCCGTCACTAAGGATTGCGGGCGGCCGGGTCCTGTCGGCGGCTGTCCATCCGGTGCTCGCCAGTCGCCCTTTGGGCTTGATGGCTGCGCGCCGGACGGACACGTGCCGCCGCCACCCGGCCGCGGAGCTTCCTCGGGACCGCTGGACCTGGTACACTTGTGCTCGGTACAAGACGGGAAGCCCCGTCGCGCGCTCCGAGTCCTCGCGACGAAAACGCCTGCACGACCCTGACTCGCTGAGAATAGATACGCAGGATGAATCGTATGCAGTTCGTCGCGAAACGAATGAACCCTCGGGGAGGTTCCGGCGTCTATCGGTGGGAGGCTCGGAAGCTCCGAGAGGTCCGATCGGAAGTCCTCGATCAGGAGGTTTGGAGATGAACGCGCGGAAGTTTCTTGCTGGCCTCGGGGTCATCGTCCCTGTTCTCGTCCTCGGGTGCGGTGGGGGGAGCGACAACCCGACCGGCCCGGACGACACGAAGGAGACGGTGAAGATCGTCGCGCTCTCTCCGGAGCACGGGACGCACGCTCTCGGCGACACGGTCACCGTGTCGATCACGTTCGACCGCCCGGTCCTCGAGGTGGGAGCGATTCTCGTCCCCGGTTTGCGGGGCCTCGGGGGCAGCGGCGGCTACCAGCAATGGCTTCTTCGGAGCGAGGACATGCTGACGTTCAGCCGGAACGTGGCCCTGGACCCGAACACGGCCTACCAAGTGCTCGTCTTGTGGGCGCTCGGCGCCGACTCGACCGGTCTCGACGAGCCGGCGCTCCTGGCGTTCAGCACCACCGCCGATCCCCCGACCGGTTCGATTCACGGCCACATCCAGACGCCCGGTTCGTACAACCCGGCCGGCTCGGTACTGATCCTCGTGGACGCGTATCGGTGGGTCGGCTGGGGGCAGGCGTTCGAAGACTACATCATGGCCCTCGGCTGGGTCGACGACTCGGACGGCGACTACTCGATCGAGAACCTCGCTCCGGGGAAGTACTACCTCTACGCCTTCCGCAACGTGGCCACGGACGGGCAGTACGACGAACAGAAGAGCCTCTTCGGACTCTACGGAGAGTGGGGTCTCGGCGTCCGGCTCCTCGCGATCGACGTGAGGAACAACCAAGAGACGACCGGAATCGACTTCCCGATGTTTCAGGGACGAAGCTTTTTCGAGGAGTAGACGGGGCGTCCCTCGAGCCCGGAACGCGCGATCCTCTCCTCCCCGAGGGTGCGCGGCCGGGCGAACGAAAGCCCGGGTCGTCGATCGACGGCCCGGGCGTTTTTTTCGATCATGACGATCCGATCGACGAGCAGGCTAGAGCGCCATCCGGTCGATGACCCCCTTCACGTGGCTCGCCGACGTTTCGAGCGCCGCCTTCTCCTCGGGGGTGAGCGTGACCTCGACGATCCTCTCGATCCCCTTTCGGCCGAGAACGACCGGGACGCCGATGTAGACCTCGCGGAGCCCGTACTCGCCGGTCAGCCATGCCGAGCAGGGGAGGATTCGCTTGCTGTCCTTCACGAGCGCCTCGACCATCTCGGCCACCGCCGCTCCCGGCGCGTAGTAGGCGGACCCGGTCTTCAAGTAGCCGACGATCTCCGCGCCGCCGTTCCGCGTGCGGTCGACGTGCTTCTCGATCCGGTCGGGGGACATCCACTCCGAGAGAGGGATCCCCGCGATCGTCGTGTAGCGCGGAAGGGGAACCATCGAGTCGCCGTGGCCGCCGAGCACGATCGCTTGAATGTCGCGCACGGAGACGCCGAGATCCTCCGCGAGGAAGGCGCGGTAGCGGGCGGTGTCGAGGATGCCGGCCATGCCGAACACGCGCGCGTGCGGGAAGCCGCTCGTCTTCAGGGCGACGTAACACATCACGTCGAGCGGGTTCGAGACGACGAGAAGGATCGACTTCGGCGAGTGCTTGACGAGCGACTCCGTGACCGACTTCACGATCTTCTTGTTCGTCTCGAGGAGATCGTCGCGGCTCATGCCGGGCTTTCGGGCCACGCCGGCGGTGATCACGCAGATGTCCGATCCGGCCGTATCCGCATAGGTGTTCGTCCCGCGCACGATCGTGTCGGAGCCAAGAACGGGCGCGGTTTCCCAGAGATCGAGCCCCTTTCCTTGCGGAATGCCCTCCAAGATGTCGATGAGCACGACCTCCTTGGCCAACTCCTGCTGGGCGATCTGCTGCGCGACGGTGGCGCCCACGTGTCCGGCGCCGACAACGGTGATCTTCATCTTGCACCCCCACCTTTGCGGATTGCGCGATGCTTCTCGGAACTTCTCCCGTCGAACCAGGAGATGAAGGGGCTCGCCGGATGCGCCTCCGCGCTCCTCGAGCATGCCCGCCCCTTTCGCTCGATCATGCTCCCACGGGCGGGAGCGTTCTGTCAAGAAAGGCGGCGCCGTCCCTCCGGCTCCGGAGGCCGCCCGCGGGTCGAATCCTTGTGGATTCCCGCCTCTCCTCCTTGACCGGCGGGCGGCGATGCCCTAGCCTGAATTCCGCACGCGTTTCCTACTGCGGCCGCGGATCGCGGCCTACGAGGCCTCCCTCCCGTCGCCGCTTCCTAGAGCGTAGTGCCGAGACTACGTTTCCGGGAGCGGCTCGTACCGGTCGGCCTCTCGGCTCGCGCTCCGCATCCTCGCGACGAAAACGCGTGCATAATCCAGGCTTGAAGATGGAGAACCCGACGAGGAGGGCGAGATGATCGAGCTCAGGGCCTTCGTGTTTCTGGACAGCCTGCAACCCCAGCTCGCCGCGTTCACCGGATGCACCGGGCGCGGTTTTCCGCCGGTGAGGGACGACGCCTCGCTCTGGATCGAGGTCGCGCCCGGCATGCCGATCCACACGATCACCGACGTCTGTCTCAAGGCGACCGCCGTGCAGCCGGCCATCCAGGTGGTCGAGCGCGCGTACGGGCTTCTCGAGGTGCACCACCGGGACCAAGGGGAGGTCCGCCAAGCCGGAGAGGCGGCCCTGAATTATCTTCGCCTCAAGGAAGCGGATCGGATGCGCCCGCGGGTGGTTTCCAGCCAGATCATCCGCGCCGTGGAGCCGATGCACGCGCAGACGGTGAACCGAACTCGCTACGGCTCGATGCTCCTCCCGGGTCAGTCTCTCTTCATCATGGAGACGGAGCCGGCGGCGTACATCGCGCTCGCCGCGAACGAGGCGGAGAAGGCGGCCCGCGTCACGCTCGTTCAGGTGCAAACCTTCGGAGCGTTCGGGCGCCTCCAAATGGGCGGAGAAGAAGCGGAGGTCGACGCCGCGGCGAAGGCGGCGATCACGGCGGTCGAGGCGATCACCGGGCGCGAGAAGTAGGCTAGAGCCAATAGTGGTCGGTGTCCACCAGGTGAGCGCGGCGATCGAGAAGCCGCGCGATCCTCCGGAGCGATCCGCCCGCCCGAAGGATCTCCCGGTCGAGGCAGACCCCGTCGCACCCCGGGACCGGAACGAATCGGATCGTGACGCGGGAGCCGGGCCCATCCGGGGTCACGCTCGCCACCATGTGCCGCCACATCCCCGGCGACCCCCAGCGAAGATGAACATCGCGCGCGCCCGGATCGGCATCCATGTGAAACCCCTCCGCGCCTCCCTCCTCCCCTTGCGCGCCGGCGCCCCACCAAGAGGAGAGGTTCCGATCATCGGAGAGGAACTCGAACGTCTCGTCCGCGTCGGCGGAGATCTTCCGCGACCGGCGGGGAGTCTCGTTTCCTTCGCGGGCATCGGACGAGTTCATCGGGTCCCTTCCAGGTGGCCGGGGATCGCGGGCCGACTTCCCTCAGCATAGACAAGCGGCGCCCGCCGCGCAACCGCCCCTTGCCCGGAAGGCGCTCTCTCTTCTATCTTCTTTGCGTCATGAACCGAGCGGTGTTCTTTCCGGTTCTCTTCTTCCTCGCGGCGCACGGCGCGCGTGCCGCGGGGGCGTTCCCCGATTCCTCGATCGAGGGGCGGCTCGCCGCGCACGTCCGCTTCCTCTCCTCCCCCGCGCTCGCCGGGAGGGGAGCGGGGAGCGAGGGGGAGCATGCGGCGGCGGAGTACATCGCCGGAAGGTTCCGGGAGATCGGGCTCTCGGCTCTCGGCGAAGACCGCGTGTTCGCTCCGTTCTTCCATCCGTTCGCGGTCGACGCAAAGGGGAGGATCGAGGGGTGCGCCGCCGGGGACGACCCCTTCGTTCCCGAGAAGCGCATGCGGAACGTGATCGGAGCGGTCGATCCGGATCGAGAGGGACGCGTTCTTCTCATCGGCGCCCATTATGATCATTTAGGCGTGAAGGACGGAGAGATGCATCCGGGCGCCGACGATAACGCCTCGGGGATCGCGCTTCTCATCGAGACCGCGCGGGCGTTCGCGGGCGAGAACCCTCATGAAGGGCCGGTCGTGTTCGCCGCGTTCACGGGCGAGGAAGCGGGGCTTCTCGGCTCCCGCGCGTACGTGTGCCGCTCCCCCGTCCCCCTCGACGAGACCGCCGCGATGGTGAACGTCGACATGGTGGGGCGCCTCGGCGCGGGGCCGCTCCTCGTCGCTTTCGCCGGGCTCCGCGAGGAAGCGCGCGACTCGCTCGTGGCCCTCCTCCCCGCCGACCCTCCGATCGTCGAGATGCGGTCGGGATACGAGGCGGGTGATCTCGCGCCCTTCGCGGAGGCGCGCGTCCCCTCGATGATGCTCTTCACCGGGCCGCACGCCGACTACCACCGGCCGACCGACACGGAGGAGAGAATCGACTACGAAGGACTCGCGCGCGTGACGCGGTTCGCGCGCGAGGCCGCTCCCCTCTTCGCGCGCCTCGCAGGAGTCTTTCACGGGGAGCGCCTCACTTCGGGCGCTCCCCCTTCCGATCGCGAAAGGCCCTTTCTCGGAACGCTTCCCGATTTCTCCGCCCCCCCGGGCGGGGGGGTTCTCGTGGCCTCCGTCGCGCCCGGCTCCCCCG
>JAGUYC010000251.1 GCA_020061515.1 Gemmatimonadota bacterium | reverse complement strand
TCGCTCCCCTCTCCCGTTTCCGTTCCGCCGGTCCCCGTCGTTTCCGCCGAGGCGACCGCTGCGGCGGCGGCTTCCGCTTCGCCCGTGAAGAGACGGCCGCCGCCGAGAAGGAGAACGGCGCAGGCAAGCACGAAGAACAGCCGGACAAGCCTAGACAACGAACGCATGGAGATGTCCTCCTTTGCTGCGTGAAAGAAGAGCGCGCGTCCCCCACCCCAGGGCGAGGAAGACGAAGAATCCGGTGCAAGCGACGAAGAGCGCGCGAACCTCGGGCGTCCCGCCGGCGAGGAGAGCGGCGCGCCCGAGAGCATCCGCGACGCTCGCCGCATCCACAAGCTCGCGAACCGCGCGAAGAAGCCCGATGAAGAACCCGGACACCCCGTCGGCAACGAGCCTCCGAAGCGACGGATCGCTCCCGAGCGCCCATCGGATCGTCTTGTCTCCGATGAGACCGACGAGGGAGAGAACGCCGTAGAAGAACGCCGAGCTCGCGAGAAGAACGATCGGCGCGAAGGCGCGCGCCCACGCGGGGACGCGGAAGCCGGCCGGCGCTGTTCTCGGAAAGAGACGCGCGACGACGCCCCGCTCGATGACGGGCGGCGGATCGAGAAGCTCGATGCGATCGAGAAGCCGGAGCGCCCCGCGCAGGCGATCGAGCCTCGCCGCGCACGACTCGCAGGCCGCGAGATGATCGAGAAGCGCCCCGTCGATCGTCTCGCCATCGAGGTGGAGCTGCATTTCCTCGTCGCGCACATGCCGCATCGTCATGGCCTCTTCCCTTCCTCTGCACTCCCTACGGCTTCCCGCCTCAATGGGTTTCCGTCGGTGATCGGCGCGAGGCGATCCGAACCGCACCTCGCTCGCTCTCGAGAAGGAACTCCGCCGCGCCGGTCCCGGCGACCCCGAGAAAGCCGGAACCCGTAACCCATTGCAATATCATCGGATAAAAACACTCTACCCGCCGGCTTCCCGCGCGAGCCTCCACCCGCGCGCTCCACTCCCCCTTCGGAACAACGCGGACATCTCCGCTCTCCGTGCGGATCGCGCACCGCGCGAGCCCGCCCGCCGCGTCCCGCACCGTCACGCTCCCCGAGCGCGTTCGAACGGAGACCTCCCCTCTTCGGCGAGCCAGCTCGACCGCTCCGCTCGAGGTCTCCACGGAGAGAGTCCCCGTTCCGCGCGAGACGAGCACGTTCCCCGAGAGGCTGTTCACCACCGCGGAGCCGGTGCTCCCCGCGAGATAGATCTCGCTCATCGCGCCGTCGATCCGCGCCGAGCCGTTCACGCGCCGGACCTCGATCTCTCCGCGCGGGGACCGAATCTCGATTGTTCCCCGGATGTCCTCCACGGCGATCGCCCCGCTTTCGGTGGAAACACGAACGTCCCCCGCGATCTCATCGAGCCGCGCGGATCCGCCGGCGGTCGAGACATCCACCCGACCATCGATCCCCCTCACGCAGACATCCGCGAACGAGGCCCGGATCTCCACATCCGCCCGTTCCGGGAGGGCGATCACGAGGGAGACGGCGACCGCGGGACGTCTTCGCGAACGGAGGAAATCGAGGAAGTGCGGCCTGTCTCGCCGCGAAAGAGCTTCCGGCGCGGAGACCTCAATGCGGATCAGGGAATCTCCTTCCTCCAGCAGATCAATGGTCGTTTCCTCAAGGATCGCGCGCCCCTCCGATCCCGCCGCGCCGAAAACCTCCTCGAGAGCGCGCACGCGGATCCGGTCGGTCTCGGGATCACCGGCCACGCGGACCGAACCGTTGCCGCATCGAACGACGAGTTTCGTCCCCTCGGGGAAGGGGCGCCCCTCCGCGCTGTAGTCGAGAACCTGCGCGCCTCTTCCCGGAGCGGAGAGCGCCTCGGCCGAAGCAAGAAGCAAGACCGTAGCCGCGAGGGTCCTTCTCATCGGCCGTCCCCCTCGAGCCTTCGAGCGAGGAGATCCGCGATCGCCGCGCGCGCGCGGAAGAGACGGACCTTCACCGTCCCGAGAGGAATGCCGAGCACGTCCGCGATCTCCTCGTAACGCAGTCCCTGCACGTGCCGGAGGACGATCGCGCTCCGAAGCGTCGGCCCGAGCTTCGCGATCGCCTCCTCCACGAGCTCCTTCTCTTCCTTCCCGACGAGCGCCTCGAGCGGATCCGCGGCGCTCGGATCGGGCAGCTCCCACTCGATCTCCCCCTCGTCCCGTCGAAGAGGTTCGCCGAGCGAAACCGTGGCGATCCGGCGGCGCCTCAGCAGATCGATGCAGAGGTTGTGCGTGATGCGGAGGAGCCAGTTTCGAAACGGCCGCTCCGGGTCGTACTGGCCGAGCGACCGGTAGATTCGAAGAAACACCTCCTGCGCCGCGTCCTCCGCGTCCTCTCGATTGCGGAGGATCCGGAAGGCGAGGTTGAAGACGTCCCTCTGGTGGCGGCGGAGAAGAGAGCGGAACGCGCCCTCTTCGCCGGCGCGAGCCCGCGCGACGAGCCTTCGTTCCTCCGGCGAGGACCCCATGGACCCTCCGTGATCGCTCGAAGTCCCGTCCGGTGCGCGCGCGGCCGCCCGCGAACCCCTGGACTCTCTCCGGCGCCCAATGTAGAGAGACGCTTCCCGGCCGTCAAGAAGAGCCCCGCGCCGCGTTCCGGGTTTTCTCTTGACCGGCCCCCGTTTCGGGTCGTACGGTACTCGCCGCGAGGGTGTGTTCCTTCTGCCGCGAACAACGGGATTCGCCCGGCGCCCGGCCGGGGAACGGAGTGCTTCGATGACGCTCATCGCGGATCTTCACGCGCGCGAGGTTCTCGACTCGCGAGGCAACCCGACGCTCGAGGTCGAGTGCGTCCTCGAGGACGGAGGGTTCGGACGGGTCCTCGTTCCGTCCGGGGCATCGACCGGCGAACACGAGGCGGTCGAGCTTCGCGACGGGGAGAAGGATCGCTATCTCGGGAAGGGAGTCCTCCGGGCGGTCCGCAACGTGAACGAGGAGATCGGGCCGGAGATCCTCGACTGCGACGCGTTCGATCAGATCCTCGTCGATCGGATCCTCGTCGAGCTTGACGGAACGGCGAACAAAGGGCGCCTCGGCGCGAACGCGGTCCTCGGCGCGTCGCTCGCGGTCGCGCGCGCGGCGGCCGATTCGCTCGGGCTTCCTCTCTACCGCTATCTCGGGGGGGTCGGCGCGCGCCTCCTTCCGACGCCGATGATGAACGTGCTGAACGGCGGGAAGCACGCGGACAACAACCTGGATATCCAAGAGTTCATGATCGTCCCCGCCGGCGCGCCTTCCTTCCGCGAGGCGCTCCGCATGGGCGCCGAGATCTTTCACACGTTAAAGAACATCCTTCACGAGAGGAAGCTCTCCACCGCCGTGGGGGACGAAGGGGGGTTCGCGCCGAACCTCCGCTCGAACGAGGAAGCGCTCGCGCTTCTCGTCGAGGCGGTCGAGAAGGCGGGATACCTCCCCGGCGCCGATGTCTTCTTCGCTCTCGATCCGGCGGCGAGCGAGTTCTATAAGGACGGCAAGTACCGCCTCGCCGCGGAGAAGAACCCGGTGCGGGACGCGGCGGCGATGGTCGACTACTGGGCGGAGCTCGTCGATCGATACCCGATCGTCTCGATCGAGGACGGATTCGCCGAGGACGACTGGGACGGATGGAAGCAAATGACCGAACGCCTCGGCGGGAAGATCCAGATCGTCGGCGACGACATCTTCGTGACGAACGTCGACCGCCTGCGGAGAGGGATCGAGGAGGGCTCGGCGAACTCGATCTTGATCAAGCTGAACCAGATCGGCACGCTCACCGAAACGCTCGAAGCGATCGATCTGGCGGTCCGGAGCGGCTTCACCTGCGTCATCTCGCACCGTTCGGGAGAGACGGAGGATTCGACGATCGCCGATCTCGCCGTGGCGACGGGCGTCGGCCAGATCAAGACCGGTTCGCTCTGCCGAACCGATCGCGTCGCCAAATACAACCAGCTCCTCCGTATCGAGGAGGAGCTCGGAGACGCGGCCCGCTATGCGGGTCCCGGCGCGTTCCGTCGCCCGAAGGGCTAGGAGATTTCCGTGACCGATTGGCGAAGTCCCGACCGCCTGCGTTTCCTCCGCGTAGATCATCGAGCCGTTTTCGCGCGCAAGCAGTTCGTGCGCCTGGTTCTCGTTCTTGCGGCCGTCTGGGTCGCGCACGTCTTCCTGATCAGCGACCACAGCGTCTTCCGCCACACGCTTCTTGAAACAGAGAACCTGAGGCTGCGCGAGGAGATCGCCCGGATGGATTCGGTCCTCGACTCGCTCGACGTGACCGCGGAAGAGCTCGAGTACGACCGGGAGAGGATCGAACGGGTCGCCCGGGAGCGGTATCACCTTTCCGCGCCGGGAGAGAAGTCGTATATCTTCGTTTCGGTGGAGAAGTCCGACCGGCAGCGTCTCCTCGAGGAGGCGCTCGAGCGGAAGCGAGTGGAACGCGAGGAGCAGGAAGAGGCGGAGAAGAAGGGAGAAAGGCATTGACAGCGGGGCTCTCCCGCCTTAACTTGAGTTCCTGAATGCACCGCGGGGTGGAGCAGTCTGGTAGCTCGTTGGGCTCATAACCCAAAGGTCGGAGGTTCGAATCCTTCCCCCGCCAGACCGATCGCGAGTTGGGCTCCGGAGACCTCCGGAGCCCGATCTCGTCGGGAGCGCGGGGCGCGGAAATCGCGCCCGCGCCCCAAAAGGAAGCCGCCCCCGGAGACCGGAGGCGGCGTTCCCGTTCGCTGCGAGGCGAGGGGCTACCGGAAGAGGGTCTTCACGCTCCCCCAGGTGCTCTCCTCGGTCCCCGTCGGTCCGCCCATGTCCTCGAAGTCGATATCCGACCAGGTCGCGCGAACACTGCCGATCTGGCCCGAGTTCTGGATGAGGGGCTGGAAGTGCGCGCCGACGCGCGCGTTGTCCAGCATCCCCCACGTCCCGTACGGCTCGTTCGGGTTCCCCTCGTCGAAGGGGAGCGGGCCGCTCGTGTAGGGCGTGCCGATCGGGTACTCGATGTTGTAAGTGATCGTCGCCGGGTTCGTCTGCGAGAGACCGTTCGGCTGATAGACCACCTCGAGGAAGATCGGGCCGCCCAAGTAGAAGACCCCCTGGAACCCGCTGAAGGTGTAGAACGGCAGGCGGCCGCCGAAGCAGGCGATCTCCCCGTCCGGGGTCCGGACGTTGAACCTGCCGTCGGCGTTCTGCGACCACCAGGGCGCGACCTGGAGCCCCGACTCGCCGTACCCGGTCCCGGTGAGCTCGAGAACAGCCGCGAGACGGAACCCGTCGCCGTTGTTGAACACGGCGGGCGTCATTCCGTCCTCCGAGAGCCGCCAGTTGTGGAGGTTCGCCCACCCGCAAGGCCACTGGACCCACTCGTCGTCGATCCAGAGCTCGGTCGAGTAGTTGTTGTTCGTGGTCACCGTGTGAAAGATGCAGTCCTCCCAGATGTTCAGCTGGATCACCGCGCTGTTGACCGCGGGAGTCGCCGACGCCTGGGCCGCCGCGAGCATCAGAACCGCGGCGAACAGGAACAGGTGGTAGCGCTTCATTTCGTTCGTTCTCCTTTTTGTTTCGAAGATCAGCTTCTGAATGTTCCCGGCAGGCTCGCCTCACCTCCTCCTCGCCTGCTCGGGGCGGATCCGACCGAACACCCCCGTCACCGGCTCTTCATCGCAAGAGCACGCAGCGCTCCGTGAGCGATAGCGACCCGGACTCGAGCCGGTAGTAGTACACACCGCTGGGCAGCGCGGCCCCGTCGAGCAGGACCTCGTGCGGCCCGGCGGATCGTTCATCGTCCACGAGCCGTGCGACCTCGCGGCCCGCGACGTTGTAAACCGAAAGCTTCACATGCCCCCTCTCCGGGAGGAGGAAGCGGACGACCGTCTCCGCGCGGAACGGGTTCGGCGCGCCCGAAAGGAAGAGACCCTCGCCAAGGGGAGCGCCACTCTCCTCCAGCGCGACGTCGGTGACCGTCGTCTCGAAGCCGGCCCGCCCCAGTCCGAGCTGGATATCCTCGTTCTCCATGAAGCGCTCCCACACCGATCCGTTCCGATAGTTCTCGATCATCAGGATGATGGGTCCCTGGTCGATCCCGATCACGTCCGGCCCCCACCACCCGCGCGAGAGGTTGAATCCGTCGCGGAATCCGTACTGCATCCAGAGCTGCGCGCCGTACGCGTTGTACATGTTCCGCGCGGCGGGAATGCAGACCTCGGGCGCGAAGGGGATCGAGCTCACGGCGGCGGTCGGCGTGATCGTTCCGTCGTCGTTCTGCGCGGGAGGCGCGCCGCGCGCCTCGTAGCCGTCCGGGCCGTCCCCCGCGGTGAGGCCCCAGAGGCTGTCGCTGTAGCCGATATGGTTGAAGGGGTTCGCCATGCAGTACGCCCGCTGGGCGAGCGTCGCGCGCCGCGAGTTCTCGAAGTAGGTGATCCCGCGGTTCCGCATGTAGGCATCCTGAATGCAGCGGAAATCGATCCAGCAGTGCGAGTAGTGATGCCCGAAGAGCGGCGGGAAGTTGACGTAGGACTGGCCGTACCAAGTCTGCCAGCTGTATCCGCTCGTCCAGTAGTTCCACGTTGATGCGGGGACCGGATAGGTCGGCGAGCCGAGGGCGATGATGTAGAGAATCATCGCCTCGTTGTATCCGATCCAGTTCCCGAAGCCGGAGAACCCGGTCCCCGGCTTCCACCCCATCCGGATTCCGGATCCGCCGGCCCGCATGAACTCCCAGTCCGCCCGCCGCGTGAGCGAGTCGGCGTGCGCGCGGACCGCGACGTCGAGCGAGTCCTCGGTGTCGAAGTACTGCTTGGCGAAGAGGATCCCGGCGAAGAGAAGCGCGGTGTCGATCGTCGAGAGCTCGCTGTCCCACACGCGGGTCGCGGTGTTCATGTCGAGGAAGTGGTAGAAGAGCCCCTTGTAGCCGGCGATGCCGCTCGCTCCGCTCCCCTGCGGAGCGTTCCAGAGCGTCTCGAGAGCCGTGAGGATCCGCTCCCTCCCCGCCTCGCGCGTCACCCATCCGTGATCGATCCCGACGCAGATCGCGGTGAGGCCGAACCCGAGCGACGCGATGCTGCACGGCGACCAGGACGCGCTCCTGTCCTTGATCAGGCCGTTCGACGGGTTCGCTTCATTCCAAAAGTAATTGAACGCGGTCCTCTGAAGCGAATCGAGGAGCGCCTCCTCCGTGATCTGGGCCGGCGCGGAGGCGGCCGCGGCCAAGAGCAGCACCGGCACGAGAATCCAATAGCTACGTTGCATGTCCAGCCTCTCGTTTCCCTTGCATCCGTTCTCCATCGATCAGAACCGCAGCGCGATCGTCACGCGATGCGTTTCTTGTAGCCTCCCGTGGTCCGCCCACGCATAATCGAAATCGAACGCGGATCCCTCGATCCGCCCCGAGACGCCGAGCCCGAGCGTGAGACCGACTTCGGCGTCCTTCTGGAAGAGGTCTTGCCAGCCTCCTCGAAGCGCGACCGCGTCCCGCCACGTCCATTCCGCCCCGATGCTCATGCTCTCGCTGTTGTCGTTCGGGTGAAACGCGTCAACCGCGAGAAGGAGAAGGCTCTCGTCGGTCACCCGGCGCGGCAGGCTCACTCCCACGCGGAAGAGGACCGGAACCGCGAACTCGTCCGTGTGCTGCTCCGCCGGGAGAGCGCTGTTGTCCCCGTAGCGGGTCGGATCGTTGTCGTACTGGATCCGGAGATCCCTCCCGCCGAACCGCGCCCTCGTGCCGTAGTTGGAAAGGCTCGATCCGATCCGGAGCCCGTTGTCCGCGACTTGGTACACGGTGCCGACGTTCAAGGTGACGGTCCTTAGGGAGCTGTGCCAGATCCGTTCTTCAACATAGCTCACCTGAAGCCCGGCCGCAAACCGGTCGGTGATCGAACGGCCGTAGCCGATGCCGAGCGCGAGGTTGCCGACGGTGTACTTCTCCCCGGTCCCGAGCGGCTGGTCGACCGTCCGCACGTCGATCTCCCCCGAGCCGAGCGAGGTCAGGCTCGCGAAGAACGTGCCGAGCTCCCGGACGGGGACCGCGAGAGCCGCGTAGTCGTAGGAGATGTCCGCGAACCAGGCGCTGTGCGTCAACTGAAGCTCCCATGCCGAAAGGCGACCCGCGGCGGCCGGGTTGTAGTAGATCGCTTGGATCCCCTCGGGGAGAGCGACGCCCGCGTTCCCCATCGCGGCGATCCGCGCGCTCGGCTCGATCAGCAGGAACTGGCCGACGGTCGTTCCCGTCTTGCTGAGCCCGAGGGCGAGCCCGGGCAGCCAACCGACGAGCATCCAAGCGACCGCGATCTTCTTCACCATCATCCCACGCTCACTTGATGATCGCGAACTTGCCGATCTTCGTCCCCAGACGGCCGGCGTCCACGTGATAGACGTAGAGACCGGGCGCCACATCGAGATTGTCCTTGGTCCGAAGGTCCCAGGCGACGTAGCCGTCGTCCGAACCGTCGTGCCGGAGCGTTCGAACCAGCTCCCCGAGAACCGTATAGATGCGAACCGTCGAGGCGCGCGGAAGCCCGCGGAACTCGATGCGGCGCTCGCCGCGCCCCGAGACCGCGAAGCGCTCCGGCTCGAAGCTCGCCGACCCGACATACGGGTTCGGCACCACGTACGGCTCCCAATCCGGCTTCCCGTCCCCGCCGTCGTTCACCCTCTCCCCCGCGGTCGTGAAGGAGAGAACGTCGTCCGCGCCGAACGGACGGATGAGCCGAACCTCGTGGACGTCGCCCGCCGCGGGCGGCCGCAGCGGACCTCGCTCCTCCTGCCCGAGCGTGTCGAGCCGCACGCGCCACGTCACCTTCGGCGAGGCGGGCGCATCCCTCGAGTACGTAACGACATCGAAGTACTCGTCCGCGCGGCTCAGCGTCCCGTCCGCGTCCCGATCGACGAACCGGTAATCGAGAGAGATCGGCCCATCGGGCGAATGCGCGGTCACCAGAAACTTGGACGGGGCTGGCCTTGTCGGGAAGATGAAGAGCGACGTGTCGACCACCTCGTCGTAGAAGGTGATCGTGAGATCGTCGGGGAAGCCGGGCCTCGCCAAGTTGATGGGCAAAACATCGAGATAGGAAACTTGCAGCCGCGCGTTCGTCGGGCTCGCCGCCGTGAAGCCGCTCGCCGTGGTGTCGACCGAGACCTCCTCGGGAGTCGCGATCACCGGAAGGAGCCCGGCTCCGACCGGTCCCTCCCCCTTCCCCTCGAGATCCGAGCCGCGCGAGAACTCGACCGTTCCCGTCGTCCGGTCGGTCAGCGAGTAGGAATTCGCCCGAATGCTGTCGTCGGAGGGGGTCTTGAACGTGATTTGGAACGTATGGCGGTCGGGGACGAGACCGGAGTTCACGACGCGGATCTCAGCGGTTCCGAATCCGCGTCCCGCCTCGTGCGCCGCGTCCCCCGCCTCCGCGCGGATGAAGCCGGGAACCTTCGGCTCCGGCCGCACCTCCACCGCGTTCTGCGGAAGGATGGTCCCCCCGCGCGGCGTCCGGGAGACGGTGATCGCGTTCTCCGAAGGGTAGAAGCCGAGGGAGTCCGACCCGTAGTCGTAAGCGGTCACCGCGTAGTAATAAAGCTGTCCGTTCGTGACGGTCGAATCGGTCCATGTATGAACGATTCCCGTCTCCTCGCCGAGGAAGTACGCCACCCCCTCCACGGTCTGCTCCGAAAAGCCCTCGATCCCGTCGATCAGGTCGAACTGCGCGATCGGGCGCCCGTTCCCGATCGGGCCCGTCCCCGTTCCCGTCGTGATGACCCGCGGATCGCGGAACGCCGGATCAGTCGAGCGATAGATCCGGTATCCCTCGAAGTCGTTCGTGAAGGTGACCGGATCGAAGCCGTGCTCCGCCTTGTTGTCCCACGAGAGACGCACGAAACCGTCGCCGGTCTCGGCGGAGAGGGTCGGAAGCGGCGGCGGCACGGCGAACTGATAGTTCGCGTCGTAGATCTGCTGCACGGTCTTCACGGTGTTCCGGAGCTCGCGCAGGTCCTTTCCGTAGCCGAGCGCGAGACTGAACCGCTCCGTCTGCCCGGCGCGAAGAATAAAGGGGCCCGACGCGAACAGGAACCCGATGTTGTAGTTCGCGGCGAGCGCCGAATCGAAGCGGGCCGATTCGCGCGGATCCGTGAACTTCTGGTAGAGCCTCTCCGGCCATCTCGCGTCGTCCATGTAGAAGAGGATTCCGTCCACCTCCGGGTTCGGGTTCCCCTGCCCGGCGCGGATCCGGTTCATCTTGAAGCCGGTGAGGCCGATCATGTCCGATTCGTTGAGGTCCGTTTGATCGAAGTAGGGCTCGCCGGCGGTCGGGATCCCGTCCCCCTCGCCGGTGTCGCCGGTCTCGGGAAGACCGTCCGCTCCGACGTCGTGAAGATCGACGTTCCAGTCGAGATCCTCGTCCCCCGTCCACCAGATGCCGGTCTTGAACGCCGGACGCTGCTCGAGCGCGCCGTATGCCTCCTCGAACTTCACGAGGTCGTACTCGAGCGACACGTAGGCTCGGATGGCGTCCCTCCCCGCGATCAGCGTCCCGGGCCCGCCGTCCCGCTTCTCGTCGATGATCCCGTCGTCGTCGTTGTCAATCCCGTCGAAGGGATTCCCGGGCGTCTCCAGATAAGCATAGCCGAGGTAGCCGGTCTCTCCGCAGTTCCCCGAGAGATCCACGCCGTGCCCGAACTTGTCCCATGTATAAACCAAATTGAGCCCGGAGGACTTGTCGAAGTAGGCGTTGTCGTCGTCCGACTCGTAGATCCCGTCGCAGGAGAGCTGGGAGCCGCCGACGCCGGAGTCCATGTAGAGACCGAAGATGATGTTGTCGAGATAGTCGGTCGTCCCCTCGTTCGTGATGTCGTAATGCCAGAAAATCACGTTGCTCGCCTGCGGGTTCGACCACTGGAAGCCGCGGACCTCGACGCGAAGACCGAGGCCGCGCCTCGTAAGGTCGGTCGAGTCCGGGAAGAAATCCCAGGCGTCGTAGAAGTCGTCGTCCATGACGGTGTAGCTTTCCTGGTCCGCCGCGGCTCTCTTCCCGAAATAGCCGTTCCAGTCCCCCCCCCAACCCGGATCGTCCGGATCGTCGAGCCTGTCTGGCCATCGCGCCGGCCACGTGCGCGGGTCGCTCGAGATCGCGGGCGAGCGGGCCGGATTCAAGGTCGGGTCCGGCTGAAAGTAGCCGGGTCTCGGCTCGAACCGCATCACCCGGTCGTAGTTCGGGCTGAGCCCCTGCCGTTCGCGGAAACCCGTCTCCATGATGTACGCGTCGAGTCCGTTTCTCTGCTTGATCTTGGCGAGCACGAAGGGAGTGATCCCGTCCGTGTAGTTCATCCCGCTCCCCTTCGGGACCTCGGCCGAGTGGAACACGGAGAGGTCGACGTTCCCCGGGTCGCGCGGATAGTCGCCGACCATCCCGAAGTTGTAGAAGATCGTGCGGATGTTCGCGGCATCGTGGATGCCCGACCGCTCGGCGTCGATCCGCCCCCTCTCCTCGCGGGGGACCGACGCCGGCGCCCCGGCATTCGTCCGGTCGGGGGGAAGAACGGAAACGAGGAGCGCCGCGAGAACGCCCGCGAGAACCGACCGCGCGCGAGGCGCTCGTTTCGCGTCCTTCACATGCATCTGCGGCGCCTCAATCATTCTCTTACTCTCCCACGCCGAGCTTGAGGCCGACCTCGATCCGTCGCGGCGCGTAGAAGCGCGTCGGATCACCGAGGGAGATCTCATCGGCCACAGGGAATCGGGAGTAGTACGGGCTCCCCGTGCTCGAGAAGACGAACCCGTTGAAGAACCGCTCATCGAAAAGGTTGAACCCGCGGCCGAAGAGGCTGAGGACGAGACCCGGGCCCCGAAGCAATTTCTTTTCCGCGCGAAGATCGATGAGAAGGGAAGAGGGCTTGCGGCCCGAGTTCGTCTCGAGCCCGTAGCCGAAGCCGGACTCGATCACCGGCGTGTACGGCTGGCCGCTCGCCGTCCGAAGGACCGCGCTCACCGTGTACGACTCGGGGCGCCGAAGGCTCAGCGTCAGGTTGAACGTGTGCCTTTGGTCCCACACGAAGGGAACTTGGCGGGGCCGCGGGTCCTCGCCCGCCTCCGCCCGAGTCGAGGTCTCGCGCGGATCGCTCGAGTTCCCCTGCGCGAGCTGCCAGGTGTAGTCGAGGGTGCTCGCCAGAATCCCGATCCGGCGCTGGTCGAGAGCGAGGGTAAAGCCGACGACCGAACCGAAGTCGACGTTGGTGAGCCGGGCGTACTCGGCCGCGTTGTAGGTGGAGACGAACTCGATCCCGAGGAGATCCCGGATGTCCTTGTAGAAGAGCGTGAGGTCCATCCCGAGATGGTCGGTGACGGCGTGCTTGTATCCGAACTCGTACTGGGTCGTCTGCTCCGGCTTGATGTCCGGGTTCCCGACCACTCCGTAATCGATCCCTCCCGCCTGCAAATCGTTGAGAACCGAATAATCCGCGTTCCGGAAGATCTCCCCGATCGGCGGGTACTGATAGAAATGCCCATACGCGAAGTGGACCGCCGCGCGGTCGGTGATCGGATACGCCACGCCGAGACGCGGGGAGACGGAAGCCTTCCGGCTCGTCTCCACCGGAACCGACTCGGGAGCGCCCGCGATCGAGTTGGCCGGGTTCGCGAGGTCGCTCGGAATCGTGCTGCGCGCATCGAAGTAGTCGAGACGAACCCCGGCGCGGAGCGTGAGATCGTCCCACTCGATCTGGTCCTGCGCGTAGACGGCCGCGAGCACCGGCCGGTACTCGATCACGCCCGGGTAGTCCGGGGGCTCGTCCACATGCCGGACATACGCCGGTTCTCCGTCGACGGTCGAGAAGACAAGGTGCCCGGGCGTTCCGAACCGGATGCGCGGGAGCTGGATCTCTCCGCCCGCTTTCACCAGATGCTGCGAGGTCGCCTGGCTGAGGAAGGATCCCTTCGCGAGATAGGTGTCCGTCCGTTGCTGGAAGCGGGTGAAATCGACGCCCTGGATAAAAGCGCCCGGCTCGTAGTTGAAATCCGAGATCGGCGGCCCGGCCTCGTCGTAGCGCGGGTCGAACACGTCCTCGAACAAGTAGTCCCGGTAGTCGAAGTGGTTGTGGCGAAGACCGAGAGTGTAGAAGGCCGAAGGGGTTACCGTATGCGTCACGTCAAGCCCGTGGACGATCGCCCTCGTCCTCTGCGTGGTGAGTCCGCCCGGGTTGTAGCGGTAGGCGTAGTTGTCCCGCCTCCCCTCGATCTCGTTCCAAATCGCTTGATAGCTCAATCGAAGCCTCGGATCGGGCGCGGTCGTGATCTTCGCCGCGCCGGACCATTCCCTCGAGTACTCGAGCGGCACCTTCGCGCTGTCTCCCGTCGGAACGTAGATCTTGTTCTCGAAGTCCGAGCGGTCGGTGGGCAGGAAGATCCGCTCGGCGGTCACGAAGTCGTCGAAGAGGTACCGCCGCGCGCTGAGGAGGTACACGGTCTTCGGGAGACCGGTCGGGCCGCTCAGCGTGACCTGGTAGTTCTGCACCGCGAGCGCGTCGAACGAATCGTCGGTGAGGCGCCGGTCCTCCCCGCCCGGGAAGAAATGCCCGCCGGAGAACATCTCCCCCTCCCAGCGGAACGACGGGGTTCCGGATCGGAGGACCGCGTTCACGACGCCGCTCATCGCCTGCCCGTACTCCGCGTCGAAGGTGCCGCTGATCACCTGCACTTCCTCGAGAAGAGAACGGTCGATGCGAAGGCTCACCTTGTTGTCGTAGGCGTTGTTCACGCTCACCCCGTCGACCTGGAACTGCACCTCGCCGATCCGCCCGCCGCGAAAATGGCCGTCCACGACACCCGCCTGGAGGTTGACCACATCCTGAAGCTCCTGGACGGGAAGCTCGCCGATCTCTTTGGCGGTCAGGCTCGCCATCGAGCTCGTGAGGCCGACCTCCACCACCGGGCGCTCCGCCACCACCTCGATCGTCTCCAACACCTGGTCCGCCGCCGGCATGTCGAAATCAAGCCAGGTCGTTTGATCCGCCGAAACGACGACCTCGAGCATCAGGATGGTTCGGTAGCCGGTCTTCGTCGCCTGCACCCGATGGACTCCCGCCGGAACCCCGATCAGGTTGAAGCGGCCGGTCCGGTCGGCGACGGCGAGCGCGCCGGTTCCGAACGCCTCGATGAGCGCCCCCTCGACCGGCCGGTCCTGGTAATCGAGGACGAAGCCCGCGATCTTCCCCGTAGTCCCCGCGCGCGCCACGCCGGGCAGGGCCAAACCGAACGCGGCGAGGAGCGCCGCAACCCCCGCGCAAAACCGGATGCGTCCGCTCCTCTTCGTTCCAAAACGCGACGTCACGGGTCGGGTCCTTCCCTGGGTTTTCTCTCGGGTCTCGGGACGGACCCGCGCGGTCCGTCCCTTTCACCCCGAACCTATCTCATCAAAACCATCTTTCCGGTAAGCGAGCCGGTCGTCTCGCCGCTTCCGGGATCCGTTACGCGGAGACGATAGAAATACACGCCCGCCTCCCGATCGATCCCTCCGAACTCGAACGAACCGATCCCGGCCGGCTGCCTGCCGAGCTCCCGCTTGTCGACCAGGCGCCCGCGAACATCGAACACCTCGACCGTCACGTCGCTGTCTCCCGAGAGGAGATAGCGGAGCGTCGTGCTCCCCTTGAACGGGTTCGGGAAGTTGTAGGAGAGCCGAGAGATCCGCGGAAGACCTCCCTCCTCCACGCCGACGGTCAAGCAGGTCGGATCGAGATACGCCCACACCGGGCAGCACATATCCTCGTACTCGCGGAACCACCAGGTTCGCGTTCCGTAGCTGTCCTCGATCGGGAGGAACGAGTCGCCGTCGAGAAGGTTCAGCCCGAGGAACAACGTGCGGTCGCCGAGGCCGGGCGGGTAACCGAACTTCGTGAGATCGATGGCGAGCTCCGCCGTGTAGCCCGAGTCCGGCGCCTCGGGGATCGTGTCCACAATCGTTCCGCCCTTGAGGATGAGCGCGAGCTCGGCCCCTTGCAGCGTGTCGATCAAGTACGGGAGGTAATCGCCGGCGAGGGCGGTTCCGGCCGGCCCGACCTGGAACGAGAGCCTACGCGACTTCAGGGTCGAGTCGGGGCTCAGCACCTCGCGCTCGTTGATCGTGACGAGGAAGCCGTCCCACCGGTTGAAGTCGGGATGATACTGGACGACCTCGTCCCGGACATCGAACCCGAAATAAAGCGTGTCCTCGCGAAAGAAGATCTTCACAGTCGCGTCGCCGGGATCCACGACCGGAGCCTGCCCGCCGTTCACATCCGGCTGGTACTGTCCCGCTCGGTACGGGCCGACCGCCGGGTAGGTCTCCCGAAGGGCGTCGTCCCCCCAACGAATGTCGAACGCGGGGACGTGCGCCCAGATCTCGTCGTTCAACCGGCCGTCGATGACCGGCGGATCGTAGGAGATCCCGTTCACGATTCGGAGCTCCGGCTTGATCGTGGGAACCGGTCCGGAGTGGATCGTGACGTCGGGCCTCGCGTGGATGCGCACCTCGTTGTAGAACATGTTGTTTCCCCAAGGCCCTTGCCACCAGGTGCGGTTCCCGCTCACCTTGGTGACGTTGATCGGCCAGAACCAATCGGCGTCGTAGATCGAGATGTTCCACTCCACGACGTCCCCTTCGGGTGCCGTCACGTCGTAACCCATCGGCGTCAGGTTGAACCGCATCTCGACGACGTAGCCTTGGTCGATCGTCGCGTCGGTGTTCGAAAGACCGTTAACCACCGTCACCGCGTCCCAATTGGCGATGTCGGCCGAGTCGCGCGGCTCGCACGGGGGATAGGACCCCCACCTGCCAATGAAACCGGGCTCCTTCCCGATCGCCATCGAATCCGGACACTCCGGATACCACCACGAATAGAAATACTCCGCCGGCGGCTTCGGCGCGGCGAGCGTATCCGCATGATCCTTGATGGCCATAAGAAGTCCGTCGAAACGGTTGAACGCCGGGCCGCCCCCGACCGAGCTGTCCGGGACGATCGCCCCGAGGTAGAGTTGGTTGTTCACGACGAGAAACTTGAGGGTCGCGCGGGTCGGATCCTTCGGGAGAAGCCCGACCTCGAGCTTCCACCCGCTCCCGGGAATGCCGGTGCTTTCTCCCCAACGAACGTGGACCGACTCGGCCGCGGCCCAAGCCGCCTCGTTCAGCACCCCGTCGAGTGTGATCGACGCGCCTGCGGTCGAGCGCGCCCAGATCGCGTCCTCGCGAGGCGCCTCTGCGAACGCGGGAAGCGCAACGAGCAGAAACGCGCACGCCGCACCGATCATCCGAAGCATTTTCTTCATGTTTGAACCCTCCTCCGGCGCCGAGAAGAGGCGCCGGAACAGCAGGACCTTTCGTTCGCGAGTTCTCCGCCCCGTTCCCTCCTCGAGGAAGACGAAGAAGACCCCGATGCTTTATCCCCCGAGAGGCCGGCGCCTCTCGCGCTCGATCTGATTCACAGCCCGTGCCGGCGGGCCGGCTTCTTCAAGGGATGGGCGCAGAGCGGCGCCGTTTCCGGATCCGCACGAGCTCCGAACCACGAGAGCCGCCGGAAGAACCTCGTGGCGCGGGACCTTGCGCGCGATCCGCGCCCTCGCCGAATCGAACCACATGCGGACCGCCCTCTCGCCCAGCTCGTAGGCGTTCGCCCGAACCGTGGTCAGCGGGGGCCTTACGTATTGCGCGAGCGGGATATCGTCGAATCCCGCAACGGCGAGTTCTTCCGGAACGCGAACGCCGGCCTCGGAAAGCGCGCTCATCAGGCCGATCGCCATGTAATCGTTCGACGCAAAAACAGCCGTCGGTCGCGGCCGCAGACCGAGAAGCGTTTGCGCGCTCTCATATCCGGAACGCTGCGTGAAGTCGCCCGAGATTTCGAACCCGCGGGGGACGCCGAGCCCCGCCTTCCGAAGAGCCTTCCGGAATCCGCGCAGGCGTTCCTTCGCGTCGACGTTCCCGGAGGGGCCTCGAACGATCGCGATCCGTTCGTGGCCGAGCTCGATCAGGTGGCGGACGACCTGGTGCGCGCCGTCCGAGTTGGCGATCGAGACGGCGCAGCAGCTCTTCGCGCGGACCCCGGGGTTGAGAAGCACGACCGGGAAGTACCGGGCGATGTCCTCGATCACGCGCGCGCTCCCCGCGTCGGGAGCCATCACGATCAGCCCGTCGATGCGCCCCCTGAGCGAGCGGGCAACCGAGATCATCTCGCGGGCGTCCGCGTGGGAGCTCGAGAGAAGCACCTGGAAGCGCTCGGCGCGGACCGCGTGGTCGATCCCGCGGATCGCCTCGGAGAAGAACTCGCCGTGGAGGTCGGGAAGGAGAACGCCGAGGGTTCGGGCGTTCCGCGTGCTGAGGCTCTGCGCGGCCCCGTTCGGTGAGTAGTCGAGGCAGACCGCCGCGCGCTGGACCTGCCGGGCGGTCGCGGACGCCACGAGGGGGCTCCCCTGGAAGACTCGCGAGACGGTCGCGACCGATACGCCGGCCGCGCGCGCCACATCCTTGATCGTCGCCACACGGACCCCCGGGGAATCGAGGGGCCTTTTTCGCCCCGATGAACGCCGGCCCGGCGACATCCCGTCCGGCCGATCAGCGGCCGCCGGACTCGATGTAACCGTTTACAAGATGATGCCATATGGGGCATACTTTGTCAAGCGCAAGCGGAGACTTGAAGAGTCCGCCCCGTCGGGCGATCATCCATCGTCCTGGGAGGCGCCCGAGTGACGGACGGCGGGAAGGGACCAAGTCGGTTGCCCTTCTGTAATATATTGCCATTAAAAGGGTTGCGCGAATGACGGTTCCCTTCTTCGTACGGTTCCGGGCATCCCTTCCCGGCGATCGCGCGTTTCGAACCTCGAGGGCCTCCATCCTCTCCGACGGGCGGCTCACCGCCCTCTTGACGGAAGCGGGAACCGGGTTCGCCGCGACCCGCGAGCACGCGCTGACCCGCTGGCGCGGCGATCCGGTCGAGGATGAGGACGGTGTCTTCGTCTACATCCGCGACCTGAAAAGCGGGCGGTTCTGGTCGGTCGGGCGCCGGCCGGTCCCCTTCCCGGAGGAGGAAAGCGGGGCTTGTTGGCGCCCCGGCGTCTTCACGATCGCCCGTCGCGCGGACGGCATCGAGGCACGCATGGAGGTCGCGGTCCCTCCCGACTCGGCGACCGAGGTTCGCCGGATCACGCTCGTGAACCGATCGGCCGAGAGACGCCGCATCGAGCTCACTGCTTACGCGGAGGTCGTCCTCGATCACCCGGCGGCGTTCGCCGCGCACCCCGCCTTCTCGAAGCTGTTCGTAGAGACGGCATCCGTTCCAAGCGAGAGCGCTCTTCTGGCGACGAGGCGACCCCGCTCCAGCGCCGAGCATCCTCCATTGATGTTTCAAGCTTTGATCGGGGAAGGCGCCCTCGAATGGGAAAGCGACCGCGCGCGTTTTCTCGGAAGAGGAGGTTCTTCCGAGGCGCCGCGCGCGCTCCTCTCCCCCGCTCGCCTCTCCGGAAGCGAGGGGGCGGTCCTCGACCCGGCCTTCGTTCTCCGGCGCTCGGCGGCGATCGAGCCTGGGGAGGCCGCGCGATTTCTTCTCGTCCTCGGGGCCGCGGATTCGCGCGAGAACGCGATCCATGCGGTTCGCGCGCGTGCGGGCGGGGTCGAGAGCGAAACCGATTTCGCCGCGTCCGAGGATGCGGCGCGGCGCGAGATCACGCGCCTCGGGCTCGACCTGAGGGAAGCCGAGGAGTTCCAGGATCTCGGGGGAGCTCTTCTCTACGGCGACCCTTCGCTCCGCGCCGATTCGAGGGCGCGCGCGTCTTCCCGCGGACGCCCCTCCGACCTCCTCCGTCTCGGCGTCTCGCCGGACGAGCCGTTCGTGCTGCTCCGCGCGGATGAGAGGGAGAACGCATCCTTCGTTCCGGAGCTTCTTCGCGCTCTCCGCTACTGGAACCTCCTCGGACTTTCGATTCGCGCCGTCGTCCTCTCCAAGGACCCTTCGGCGATCGGAAACCTCGCGCGCGAGGGAAGACCCAAAGGCCTTCTGGTTCTCCCCCGCGGGGAGGTCCCGAACGAAACGGTCGATCTCCTCACGACCGCCGCCCGGGCGGTCGTGCCCGGCGTTCTCGACGTCACGGAACCGTCCGTAGCCGTCGCTCGCGGGACGGCCGGGACGACGGTCCGTTCGGAGAGCCGAACCGCGCCGCCGGACGATTCTTTTGGACTCGAAACTCGACGGTCGGATCTTCTTCTGTTCAACGGTTTCGGCGGCTTTTCGCCGGACGGCCGCGAGTACGTGATCCGCCTCCCGCACCACGCCGGATCGGGGCTCGCGCTCCCTCCGGCTCCCTGGGTCCACGTGATCGCCAACGATCGGCTCGGGTTCTTGGTGAGCGAACGAGGGGCAGGCACAACGTGGGGCCGGAACAGCCGCGAGGATCGGCTGACACCGTGGTCGAACGACCCGGTTCTCGATCCGCACGGAGAGGCGCTCTACGTGCGCGAGGAAGAGAGCGGCGCCTTCTGGTCCCCCCTCCCCGGGCCCGCTCCGGCGGCCGCCGATTACGAGATGCGGTACGGGTTCGGATACGCCCTCTGCCGGCACGAGAGCCGCGGGTTCGAACAGGAGACCTGCCTCTTCGCGGCGGTCGAGGATCCGGTCAAGATCGCGCGCCTTCGGATCACGAACCGAAGCGGCCGAACGCGCAGGATCTCGGTCGTTTCGTACCGGAGGCTCGTTCTCGGAACGCTCCCCGAGAAGACCGGACGCTTTCTCGCCACGGAGATCGACCCGGAAACCGGAGCCGTGTTCGCCGAGAACCGAATGGCCGAGGAGGGCGCGACCGGAACGGTCTTCTCCGCGGTCGCGGCTCGGGGCGAGATCGAGACGATCCGCGCGACCGCTGATCGCGCCGGTTTCCTCGGAGGCGAGGGCAGTCCGGCACGACCGGCCGCTCTTCTCCGCGGCGGCCCGCTC
>JAGUYC010000278.1 GCA_020061515.1 Gemmatimonadota bacterium | reverse complement strand
GTTCCGGCTGCACCAGCCGAGATAGCCGTCCCGCGTGCGCACGAGCACCCACTCCCCCTTCTCCAGAAGCCCGTCCACCTCCTCGCCGAGCACGACCTGCGTCAAGAGCCCCGAGCGCGGATCGGGCTCGTCGCGAAGATGAGCGACGGCCGAGATCGCGACAAGCACCCGGGCCGCGGAGGACCGATCGAGACGCACGACCGCGCGATCGTCGGCGCGAATCCCCTCCTTCTCGAGAAGGCTCCGGAGGCTCCAGACGAGATTCTGGGAGGTTGCGTACCCCTCGAGGACGACCGAGCCCCCCTCCGTCCGCGCGGTGAGCTCCATCCGGTCGTACCGGCGGTCCGCCGCGGCGGCCGCCTCGCGGAGGCGCTCGCGCACGCGAAGAAGAAGGTCGTTCTCGTTCAAGCGCCCCTCCGATCGCGGCGCGCCCGCCCGTTCGCTCGTTTCCGCGAAGAAGCCGCGCAACCGGTTCGCATTACAACGAACGATCGTCGGCGATCCTGCCGTCGAGCAAACGGATGATTCGCTCCGTCCTGCGCGCGATCTCTTCCTCGTGCGTGACGAGAAGAATCGTGTTCCCCGCCTTGCGGATCGAATCGAAGATCGCGAGGATCTCCTCACCGGTCGCGCTGTCCAGGTTTCCGGTCGGCTCGTCGGCGAGGATGAGCGACGGCCGGTTCACGAGCGCGCGCGCGATCGCTACCCGTTGCCGCTCGCCCCCGGAGAGCTCGCTCGGCCGGTGGCGCGCCCGATCGAGAAGACCCACCGCGCGGATCGCCTCGCCGGCCCTCGCGCGCCGCTCTTCCTTGCCGACCCCGGCGTAGATGAGAGGAAGCTCCACGTTCTGGAACGCGTTCGCGCGCGGAAGAAGGTTGAAGGTTTGAAAGACGAACCCGATCTTCCGGTTCCGGATCGCCGCGAGCTCCTCTCCCGAAAACCCGGAGACCTCGACCCCCTCCAACCGATACTCGCCGTCGGTCGGCGTGTCGAGGCAGCCGAGAAGGTTCATCAGGGTCGACTTCCCCGAACCGGACGGACCCATGATCGCGATGTACTCGTTGCGCCGGACTCGGAACGTGACCCCGCGAAGCGCGGGGACATCGAGCTTCCCGAGCCGGTACGTCTTGGAGAGATCGCGCGTCTCGATCAGGTAACCGTTCGTCTCCGGCATCTCAGCGGACCGCCCCGACCGCTTTCTCCCACGCCGCGCGCGCGGTCATGTGGTCGTAGGTCGCCTCGACCTGCGCGGCGCGCGCCTCGCGGAGGGCAGCCTGCGCCTCGATGAGATCGAGAATCGGAACGAGACCGTGCTCGTACTTCCCGCGCGACACGCGAAGGTCCTCTTCGGCGGCCGCGACCGCGCGCGCCGCGGCTTCTATCTTCCTCAGCTCCTCGTCGATCGAGAGGATCGCTTCTTGGATCTCGAGCTCGATCCCCTTCCGGGTCGCCTCGAGGCCGTGGCGGGCCGCCGCGGCCCGCGCCTTCTCTTGCCGCACGCGCGAGGCGGCCCCGACGTTGAAGAGAGGAACGTCCAAGCTGATCCTCGCGGTCCACGTGTTCCTTGTTTCGTCGAAGATGTCCCCGCTGAGCGCCGTGTCCCGCCAGCCGTAGGAGAAGCTCCCGCCGAGCGACGGGACGTACTCGCCCCACGCGGCTCCCGCGCCGTCCTCGCTCGCGCGCGCCGTGTACTCCATTTCGCGAAGATCCGGACGGTTCGCTTCCGCCGCGCGCATGCTCTCGTCGAACGACGGAACGTCCGTGCGGATCTCCGTCGGAGGCTCGACCTCGAGCGGAAGGGTGACCTCCATCCCGAGGTAGGCGAGGAGCGTCGCGCGCGCAACCGCGAGGTTCTTCTCGGCGGTGATCACGTCGAGTCGGTTCGCTTCCACCCGCGCGCTCGCCTTGAGCACGTCGGCGGTGACGCCCGCTCCGACCTCCTTTCGCTTCTCCGCGAGCTTGAGCTGCTCCTCTCCCACCCGCAGGTTCTCGCGCGCCACATCGAGGAGATCGACCGTCATGAGAAGCCCGTGGCACGCCGCCCGCACCTCGTAGACCAACGTTTGCCGATCCGCCTCGAAGCCGGCGCGCCCCGCTTCGCGGCTGTTCCGCGCCCGATGGATCGACTTCACGCCCGAGAAGGAGAAGAGGGTTTGGTTCAAGAAGACCCCGAGGGAATGGTTGTCGAACTCCCGCGTCCCCGCGAGCTGAAACTCGGAGTAGCCGATCTTCGTCCGCGATCCGTCGTAACCCCCGTCCACCCGCGGGAAGAACGTCGCATAGGCCTCGAGGACCGCCCTGTCCGTCGCGCGCGTGCTCTCCCGGCTCGAGCGAAGGGACGGGTTCAGGGCGAGCGCGATCTCGACGCATCGATCCACGCCGAGCGGAACGCCGCTTCGGATTGCCTCGGCCGCGCGCTCGGCGACCGCGGGAGCTCCCTCCGCGCTCGGGACGGAGACCGCGAGAACGAACGCGGCCGATGCGGCGAGGAGAACGACACCACGCTTCATGCGAGACTCCTTGTCGAGGGGGCGTTTTCCCGCGGCGCTCCGGCGAAGCGCCGCCGACCTACGATTCACCCTACGCGAGAGTAGGCGCTTTCGTTCCCTGAGTCCAGGCCGAGAACGCCGGGCTAGCCTGGATGATGCACGCGTTTTCGTCGCGAGGATGTGGAGCGCGTGCCGAGAGGCCGACCGGTACGAGCCGCTCCCGGAATCGTAGTCTCGGCACTACGCTCTAGGAAGCGGCGACGGAAGGGAGGCTTCGTAGGCCGCGATCCGCGGCCGCAGTAGAAAACGCGTGCATAATCCAGGCTAGAGATGCGCGGTCGCGATCTGGATCGCCTGCCCGATCCCCCAAGGGAGAACCGCGGCGACGGCCGCGCGGAGCCCCGACACGCGAAGCACGATCTTGATCCCGAGAGCGAAGAGCACGAGAAACCAGATCGAGAAGAGGTCGAGCGCGGCGAGGGCTGTGAAGAGCGGCGAATGTCCGTCGCTCGAAACGAACGCCGCCGGACCGAAGTAAACCTCTCCGCTCCCTCGTGCGAGAACGAGCGGCACCCAAAGGAGCAAGCGAGGAACTTGGACGAGCCTCCCCCACGTCGCGACGTGGAAGAGCCGCGCGAAGGGCCGGGGGGCGTCCGTCCCCCCGGTGAGCGCGAGGAGCAGATACGCGCCTCCCGCGTGCGCCGCGAGCGCGAGAAGGAACAGGAGCGGAGCCGTGACCGCGAGGCCGGCGCGCACCCACGGGCCGCTGAGGATCTCCAGCGTTTCGGGATTCCCGCCCCGCTCGCGGATCTCCGCCGCCCCTCGGCTCTGCATCGTCTCCAGAAGAGGGTCGAGCGTAGCGAGCGTGGAGAGCGTGACGAGGACGAGAAGAAGGACAAGAGCCGCGCGCGACCGCGGCCGCTCCGCGACCGAAGAAAAGAGGCCCGCCGGCGAGAACCAGAGGGCCACACAATCGCTCCAGAAGCCCGAGCGCGCGCGGGGTGCGGGCCGCTCGACCTCGTTCTTTTCGCTCATCGCCAGAGAGCCCCGCCGGAACGCGGCCGGCGCGCTTCTTCTCGACCGACGCGAATCCGGATCAGCGCTGGCCGGACCGGATGTAGAATTCGAACGGAACGAGAATCCGGCTTTTCACCGGGATATCCCGCTGCTTCGCCGGATAGAACTCGCTCTTGAACAAGGCCTGCTTCACCGGCTCGTTGAAGATCTCGCCGGGTGACTGCACGATCTCCACCCGGATCACGCGTCCCTTCTCGTCGATGTAGACCTTCGCGACGACGGTCCCCTCGATTCCGGCTTGGCGCGCGAGCGCCGGGTAGTCCGGCCGGAAGATCCGCTTCTCCATCGGCGGGTCGCTGTACGTGAGGAACTCCGCGTCTCCTCCGCCGCCCATCTCGCCCGGATCGACGTAGTTCAGCCGCGCCGCGGTCGGGTTCGTGATATCCACATCGGTGTCCTCGATCGTCTCCTCCGGGTCCGCCTCGTCCGATGCCAGCACCTCGGTGAGCTCGGCCGCGAGCGGGATCGAGGGACGGATCGCCTCCACGGGGGGAAGAGGAACCTCGATCTCCTCGGGAACCTCGAGGACGACGATCTCTTCCTCCTTCTCGGTTACGTACGCCTCCACCTTGACCTCGGGCGTCCACACGAACCCGATCATGTGAAGAAGCGCGGCGGCGATGAGCGCGAGGTCGAAGTATTTCCGAAAGCCGAGCTTGAACTTTACGTTTTCCGTGGCGACAAGGCGCGCCATCGCCTACCTCCTCGGCTCGTAGTCGGCGTTGAAGGACACCTTCGTCGCGTTCACCTGCTTCAGCTCCTCCATCACGTCCGACATGATCTTGTAGGAGACCTTCTTGTCGGCGTTGAACGCGACGACGAGCGCCGGGTTCAGCTGGAGCCGTCTCAGAATGAGCGACTGGATGGAGCGAACATCCACCAGCTTGTCGTTGATCGAGATCTGCCCCCTCGCGTCGACCCAGATGTGGGCGAGCTTCTCGCGCGGAAATTGCTTCGTCGCGGCCGCCTTCGGAAGCTCGACGGGAAGGCCGTCCTCCATGCGAAAGATCGTCGTCGTCATGAAGAAGACGAGAAGGAGAAACGCGATGTCCGCCATCGAGGAGGTCGGAACCTTCGAGAACCCCTTGGCGCCTCTCTTGAACTTCTCTTTCCTGGCCATCGTCTATCCGCCTCCGCCCGTGCGAAGCGTGATCTTCGTCGCCTCGGCGAGCTTCAGCTCGTCGAGCACGTCCACCATGATCCCGTAATAGGACGCGGGGTGGGTCTCGATCACGCAGATCGTCTTGTCGTTTTCGATGAGCCTCCTCCGAATCACGTCCTCGAGCCCGCGCACCGCCGTCTCGACCCCGTCGACCGTCACCCGCCCGGAAGCGGCGATCTTGATCTCGCAGAGGTTCTGCTTCGCGATCCGCTTCGGGCTCGTCCCGAGGTTCGGGAGGACGATGTCGAGGCCCTTCTCCACGTTGAAGATCGTCGTGACGAGGAAGAAGATCAGCAGGAGAAAGGCCACGTCGGACATCGACGCGTTCGGGATTTCCGGCTCCCCTTTTCCCTTCTTCCGAATCTTCATGGCTACTTGCCTTCCAGCGCGCCCAGGCTCTCGATCATCTCCGATGCCGCCTCTTCCATCTCGATCACGAAGCGATCGATCTGCGCGACGAAGAAGTTGTACGCCGCTTGGCACGGGATCGCAATGATGAGCCCGGTCGCCGTCGTGATCAGCGCCTCGGAGATTCCGCTCGCGACGATCTTCGCGTTCACTTGCTCCGCCGCCGCGATGTCGTTGAACGCGCGGATCATCCCGGACACGGTTCCGAGGAAGCCGATGAGCGGGGCGATCGTCACGATCGAGGAGAGCACGATCAGCCCGCGCTCCAGAAAGCTCATCTCGATGGCGCCCGCCGTCTCGATCGCTCTCTCGATTTCCGCGCGCCCCTGGCGAGCCTTCAGAAGCCCGGCGTGAAGGATCGCGGCGATCGGCCCACGCGTCTCCTCGCACACGCGCATCGCTCCCTCGATCCCGTCCTTGTTGAGCGCCTCGACCACTCGGCCGATCAGGTTCCGCACGTTCACCTTCGCACGGAAGAGCGTGACGAGCCTCTCGATGAGAACCGCCAGACCGATGATCGAGCAGGCAAGAAGCGGCCACATGAAGTTTCCGCCCTGATCAAACAGCTGCACGAGCCCGCTCTTCGCGAGACGCGCGAAGAAACCGGCGTCTTCCTCGACGTCCGCGAAGCCCGCGCCGCTCGCGAGCTCCTCCGTTGAAGCGGCCGGTTCCTCGACCGCCGCGGCTTCTTCCTCAGAGGTTGCGAGTCCGGGGTCCTCCGCCGCTGCTCCGAGATCTTCCTGCGCGCTGAGAGGCGCCGCGATGAGGAGCACGCCGAGAAGCGCTCCCATCAGAGCCCAAACACCCGTCTTCCTGCCGATCGATGTCATCGAAGCACTCCTCCGATTTCCGGTCCTTGATCTCTTCTCGATGCGAAGCTCGAGAGGGAACCGGCGCGGGGCCGAATCCCGTTCCGGTTGACAACCTCGCTCAGATTCAAGAGTTACACTCTACCCGCGCCTTTCGGCATTGTCAACCGTTTTGTCAGTATTCTCCCACTTCCGAGCTTTCCACCAGCCGGTAGTTTCCGTAACCCTCCAGGTCGGCGAACACGAACCGGAGGCCGAGCCCGCCGGCCACCTTCCCTCGATCTCCAAGGATGCGCCCTCTCTCGTTGTACGTCCAGACCTCGTACTCCTTCTCTTCTACGTTATATCCTCCGCGCGACCGCCCGACCTCGCCGATCTGCCCCATCGGTCCGGACCTCATAGACGATTCGGGAACGAACGATTGGTCGGCGAACCCGATTCGGATCTCGTCCGGCTCGCCGTAACGAATGTAGATCCGGCCCCGATCCGTTTCGATCCCCTTGAGCAGGAGAGCCCCGTAGCGCGCGTTCGCCGTTCGAATCCGCTGATAGTGTTCCTCGCGGAGCTCGTTCTGCGGCGTTCCGGGGCTCGGATCCCTCGCTTCCCAGTAGGCCTCGATCCAGGCCATCCTCTCCTCGGATCCCATCCCCTCCAACCTCTGAAGATCCCGCTGCCCGAGAATCGGCCGCATCTCATCGATCAGGCTCTCCTCGGAGGTCCTTCCCTGATATGTCCACGCGCGCCCGTCGCTCGTCTCCGCATCCCATCCGGCCGTGTCCTCGCTTTTCCAGATCACACGAAACCGGCGCTCCGCGCCCGCAGCGAGACCGCGCGAAGGGCTCTCGACCGAGACCCGGAGATCGTACGATCCGGGCTCGAGCTCCGCCAGGTCGAACGTGCCGCTCCGCCGGAAGCGCGAGATCCCGGGCGCCGCGTGGAGCGCCACGTTCTCCTCGAGCACGACCGCGCCATCCGAGACGACCAGCTGGTGCGTTACGCGGTACGGTTCCCCCGCCGGATCCTGCTCGTCGCCGAGATCGTAAATCTCGTAGTAGAACGAGAGGACAGGCATGAGAGCGCCGAAGAGACGATTCGGCTGAGGGATCACCTCGAGATTCCCCTTCGCGAACTCGCTCGCGGCATCCGGCGCCAAGCTTCGCGCGAGCTGGATATCCGAAATCGCGAGACCCTCCGGGCGAAACCCCTTGGCCTCGTAATATGCGACCGCCTTCCCCTTCTTCGGGTGTCTACCGAAGAGACGGAAGAAGCCGAAGCCGCGCGTCCGGAGATCCTCCACTTCCACCGTGAGCTGATACGGACCCTCCCTCAGGAGGAACGCATGTTGGAGAACCTGCAGGCCGCCGTCCTCCGCGCTCGGTTCCATCGGGAGAACGGCGTTCATCGTCTTGCGAAGGATCGTCTCTCCGGTCGGCCAGGACCGGAAGTGGAACCGCACGCGGATCTCCGCGCCGGCCGTCCCGTTCCCGCGATCCTCGAAGCGGAGATCCTTGCTCGCGAGAAGGAGGTAGACCTCTTCGGTGGTGTTTCCAGGAGATCGCGGAAAGCTGACCGCGTCGACGACGAAGCGGAGGCGCCCCACGGACCCTGCCGGGTCGCCGTCGGGATCCGCGCTCGCGCCGGACGAGGGGGCGAGAGCCGCCCCCAGCAGGAGAAGGAACATCCGGACCGCTCGCCCGCGCCCTTTCGCCTTCCTCACGCCGCCCCTCCAGCACCGCCCTCTTCCGGACG
>JAGUYC010000196.1 GCA_020061515.1 Gemmatimonadota bacterium | reverse complement strand
GCGCTCTCCTCGGAGGACGCGATCGCGGTCGCCGCGGAAGGCGCGCGGCCCCGGGACGCCGAGACGGAGCTCGTCTACCGGGAGGAGGACGAGGGGCTCCGGCTCGTTTGGAGGGTTCGTTTCTTCCGGGACGATCCGGCCGGCCTCTGGGAGATCGATGTCGACGCGCGGAGCGGCGCGGTCGCGATGCGCGCGAACCGTTCGATGTACGTCGACGGGAGCGGCCTCATCTGGACGCCGAACCCGGTGAGCGCTCTTGCGGACACGAACCTTCGAGACCTGAACGATACGGACCAGGCGGTCTTCGATCCGGCGTATCGCGTCCAGGTTCTCCGGGACCTCGCGCCGCCGAACGGCGGGAGCTACGTTCTCGAGGGACCCTTCGTGCGGATCGCCGATTTCGAGAACCCGTGGAGCCCGCCTCCGGTCCGGAGCCACCCGGACAGCTTTCGATCGAAGCGCGCGGACGATTCGTTCGAGGCGGTGATGGCCTACTACCATCTCGACACGGCGCAGCGCTATCTCCGGAGCCTCGGGTTCGACGGCGTGCGGGCCGATTCGATCGGCGTCATGCCGATCGTCGTGGACGTGCACGCCTTCAACGGGGACGACAACTCCCGCTACGACCCGCCGCCCCTTCATCGGCTCGCCTATGGGGACGGGTGCGTGGACGACGCCGAGGACGCCGACGTGCTCCTTCACGAGTACGGCCACGTCATCGAGTACGCGCAGGTCCCGAACTGGGGATACCCGTCCGGCTACATGGGCGCGATGGCCGAGGGGTTCTCCGATTACTGGGCGGAGTCGCATGCGGCTCGGACCGGCGTGACTTTCGACCTCGGGCAGGTCTTCGATTGGGACAAGAACCGGAAGGAGCCGTTCTGCCGATGGGCGGGGCGCCGCGTGGACAACGGCGCGGTGGTGCCCGACTCCCTTCGTTCGCTCACCGGCGGAAACATCTACGTGAACTCGCTGATTTGGTCCGCCGCGCTCTGGGAGATCCATCAGGCGATCGGAGGCGAGGCGGCCGACCGGACGATTCTCGAGAGTCATTTCTATCTCAACGGAACCTCGCCGAACTCGACCTTCGAGGACGGGGCGTGGGCGATCCTTCAGGCGGACCGCGAGCTCTCCGGCGGGGCGCACGCGGTGGAGATCTTCACCGCCTTCCGGAACCGGGGGATCCTGACGGAGGCGAACACGGGCGAGGCGGTTCTTCTCGGCGCGGCGCACCCCGAAACGCTTTACACAGAAACTGCCCTTCTCTGCAGCCTGAGGTTGAGCGCGCAGGTGCCGATCCGCGCGGCGCGCGTGATCTTCGGCCGCGAAGCGCCGGGCGAGGATACGCTCGCGCTCGTCTCGTCGGGACCCGGCCTCTACGTCGGATCGCTCGCTATCGAAACGGGAACCGATTCGATCGCCTACTATTACGAGACGGTCGACGCGCTCGATCGGACCGCCCGCCTCCCGGCGAGCGCGTACCGAACGTACGTTGTCGTCGACACCGAGGCGCCGCGGATCTCCCACGTTCCGCTCCGGGACTTCCTCGAGACCGAGCTCCCCGTTTCGATCACGGCGGTCGTGAGGGACAACGTCGGGATCGATCCGGACTCGGTCGTCGTTTCGTACGCGTTCGCCGGATCGGGCGCCGCCGCCGCGGAAGACGTGTTTTCCCTGGCCGCCGCGGCCGCCGATTCGGTCTACACGGGAACTTTCCCCGAGGGCTCGGGGAGGATCGGCACTTACTCCTACCGGATCACCGCGGTCGATACCTCGCCCCTTCGGAACCGCGCCTCGAGCCCGGAGAGCGGATTCCACTCCTTCACGATCGCTCCCTCCGCGACGCGCCTCCTTCTCTCGGGGCCGAACCCCTTCGGGGAGAACCTTGCGTTCGAACTGACCCTCCCCGAACGATCGAACGTTCGACTGTCGATCTATGATGTTTCGGGTCGGCTCGTGAGAAGACTCCTCGACGGTCCGACGGAAGTCGGGATTCATCCGGTCGTCTGGGACGGAACGAACGACGAGGGGCGTCGGGTCGCGCCCGGCATTTACGTCTATCGTCTCGTGTCGAGCGGGGCGGAGAAGACCGGAACCGTCGTTCTCTTGCGATAAAGAAGGAAGCTCCCGGCGGGCGAGGGCGCGTCCATGCGGGATTTCGACGAGGGGGACCGACTCCGGCGCGTGCATCGTTTTCTCCGCGACCATCCGGAGGGTGTGGCGGCGACCGAGATCGCCCGGCGCTTCCTTCACGTGCAGGACCCTCGCCCCTCCACCGCAGGCCCGATCGTGCATGCCCTTCTCTCCGGCGATCCCCGGTTCGTCTCGATCGGAACGCAGCTCTGGGCGGCCGAGGAAGACGCGCCATCCGACGCCGCTTCTCCCGAGGAGGGAGCGCTTCTCTTTGGCGTCGCGAGGCGGTCCGGCACCGATCCGCGCGCGTTCCTCTACGGGTTCCTTCGCGTGCAAAACGAAAGAGAGTCGGGATCTCTCGTCTTCGTTCGGCGGAGCGGCGATCGCGGGGATCTTCCCCCTTCGCTCGAACGGCTCGCGCGGGGAGCGGCTCTCGCGATCTTCTCCGCTCGGGAGCCGTTCCGGCTTCTCGACCCCGGGGGGAGTCTCTTCTCGGAAACGACCCTTCGTCTCCGCGCGTGGGCGTCCGGCCTGTTCCGGGCGGAGGAGATCCGCACGCCGGAGCGTCTCGCCGCGGCGCTCGGTCTTCGCGCGGTGGAGGGGGACGATCCCCTCCTCGAGGCGCGTCTCCTTCGATCGATTCACGCGCGTCTTCTGGAGATCCGCGGCTGTCCTCAGCCGGAGGAGATCGCTTGCGGATCGCGGGACATCCCCTTCCTCCGCGAAGGGGGAGAGGCGTTCCTCGCCGATCTTCCGGAGCGTCCGGGCGTGTACCGGATGCGCGACGGCTCGGGGAAATTGCTTTATGTCGGAAAGTCCCGTTCTCTTCGATCGCGCGTCGAGAGCTACTTCCGCGGGTTCGCCGGGCTTCCGGAAGAGAAGAAGGACCTGGTGCGCCGGATCGCGCGGATCGAGACGGAGGTCGTCGGCTCGGAGGCGGAGGCGCTTCTTCGCGAGTGGAGGAGCATTCGGAGGAAGAGGCCTCCGTACAACGAGAAGATCGAGGTGCGCGCCGAGCCCTCTTCCCTCGTTCGCGGGAAGAACCTTGTTCTCTTTCTCCCGTCGACGGACGCTCGATGCGTGACGCTCTTTCTCCTCCGCGCGGATGGGGCGATGCGACGGCTTCGCGCCCGGAGGAACGCGAGGCGCGTCGAACGCCTCGCCGGAGAGATCGAACAGTTCTTCCGGGGCGAGGGGGGGACTCGGGAGGAAGGAGCCTACGCGCTTCTTTCGCGCTGGATCGAGGAGGAGCGTGATCGCCTGACGCTCGTCGATGCCGCGCGCCACGCGGACGCGGGAGACCTCCTCCGGGTCGTCCGCGAGTGCCTTGCCGATCCGGAGGTCGCCTCGGGGAAGCGCGTCGACCGGATCTAGTCTTCCCGCTCCGCGAGCCGCCCAGCGGCGATTCCCATTCCGACGATCGCGTAGAGCGCGAGGGCGACTTCGGAGTCGCCGAGGTTCCATTCGAAGAGGCCGTGGACGAGGAAGGCCGCGGCCGCGGCGAGCGCCCCTTCCGCGAGGGCGCGCGGGAGCTCCG
>JAGUYC010000291.1 GCA_020061515.1 Gemmatimonadota bacterium | reverse complement strand
CGACACGACCCCCGCGAAGGAGCGCGTCGTTGACGTGAAGATCGAGGTCGACACGGACGCGGAAGCGGAGGCCGAGACGGCCGGCGGCGCGTTCGTGATCCATTCCGAAGCCGGCGATCTCGTGCGGGTCGGGCAGAGCCATACGATCGACGCGAGCACAATGGTTTCGGGGGACGCGGTCGTGATCGGCGGGAACCTCGACGTGCACGGCAAAGTGGGCGGGGATGCGGTGGTGGTCGGGGGGACCCTGCATCTGTATCCGGACGCGTTCGTCGGCGGGGAAGCGGTCGTGGTCGGCGGCCGGCTCGTCAAGGATGAGGGAGCGTTCGTCGGGGGGCAGGAGGTCTCGATCGGGACCGGAATCGAGCAGCTTCTTCCGTGGAGCTGGTACAAGCGGGAAGTGAGCCCGTGGAACAGCGCGGGGAAGAGACTGATCGACGCAATCGCACGCGTGGTTTTCGGCTTCCTCGCGATCCTCATCTTCGTCGATCTCTTCGGCGAGCGGACGGGGCGGATCGCGGCCCGCGCGGAGGGGGACTCGTTCCGGTCGGGGCTCATCGGGCTTCTCGGCCTGATCCTCCTGCCGATCACGATCCTTGTCCTCGTGCTCTCCTGCATCGGGATCCTTCTTCTCCCGGTGCTCGGAGTTCTTGTCGGCGTGGCGATGCTCTGGGGGTTCGTCGCGGCTTCCCTCGTGGTCGGGCGGACTCTCGGTCGCCGGTTCTTCCCCGATCTTGAGACGCCGCGCCTTCAGGCGTTCGTCGGGTTCCTGATCCTCGGCGTCACGGCGTTCGTCGGCGGGCTTCTCCTCTCTTCGTTCGTCGGTCCGGTCCGCTTCTTCGGATGGACGTTCGCGATCGCGGGGAAGGTGATCCTCGGCCTCGCGCTTCTCGTCGGTTTCGGGGCGGTTCTCGCGACGCGTTTCGGCAGGCGGCCGAAGGGAGAGGCGATCACGGAAGCGCCGGCCGCGCCGAGCGCGCCTCCGTCGGATTCGGGCATGTAAGGTTGATTGATGAAGGTTTTGGCCGGGGCCGGATCATACGGAAGGTCCGGCCTCGATCGCGTGAAAGGAGGTCATCCCTTCCGTTTCTTGATCGCCTTCCTCATCTTCGCGATGTCTTTCCAGCGTTTCTTGCCGGCCAGATGCGCGAGCGACTCGCGCTTCACGCGGAGATGATCGAGCTCCTTCCGCATCTTCGCGTAGGCCTCGTAGCGTCTTTCGTCGAGCGTCCCCTCCTCCAGGGCGGCGAGGACGGCGCAGCCCGGCTCGGTTCGATGCCCGCAGTCGCGGAAACGGCAGCTTTCCGCGAGCCCGGCGATGTCCTCGAACGCGTCCTCGAGCGTTTCCCCGTCGGCCCAGAGTTGGATCTCCCGAAGGCCCGGGGTGTCGATGAGAAGGCCTTCCTTCCCGAGAACGATCAGCTCCCTTCGGGTTGTGGTGTGCCGGCCGCGGCTTCTCTCTCTCCGCACCGGGCGGACCTCGAGGATTTCACTTCCAACGAGCCGGTTGACGAGCGTCGACTTCCCGACCCCGGACGATCCGATGAGCGCGCCGGTCTTCCCCTCGCCGAGATGCGCCAGCAGCTTCTCCAATCCTTCCCGTCGCTCGGCGCTCGTTCGAACGACCGGCGCGCCCCCCGCGACCGTTTCGACCTTCTCCTCGAACGAGACCGGATCCTCGACGAGGTCCGCCTTGTTGAGGACGACGATCGGGCGCGCGCCGCTCTCTCGAGCGAGGAAGAGATAGCGTTGGATCCGCGCGAGGTTGAAGTCGCCGTCGAGGCCACTCACGAGAAAGACCGTGTCGATGTTGGCCGCGATCACCTGTTCTTCGGTCTTCTCTCCGGCGCTCTTGCGGGAGAGGACGCTCGCGCGCGGAAGGATTCTGTGAATCACCGCTCGATGCTCGTTCGGGAGCGGCTTCGCCAGAACCCAGTCGCCGACGGCGGGACGCTCGGCCGCCGATCCGAGCGCGTCCCGGAGCTTTCCGGAGAGAATCCCCTCGATCTCTCCCCGCTCGCAGAAGAGGGTGTATGTCCTCCGGTGGGGCGCGGCGACGCGCGCCGGAACGAGGCCCTCCGTGCTTCCCGACGTCGCCGAGTCCCGTGCGAGCCGCTCGTTCCAGCCGAGGGTTTCTAGCCGAATTCCGGTGCGCATCCCCTCACTCCAGCCCCTCCGGGCGGAAGTTGATGCTTCGCGCCTGAAGCGTTGTTTCGCCGAAGCCGGCGAGGCTCGCCACGAAACCGAAGAGCCTCTCCGGGACGCGAAGGATTCCTTCGTCCGACCTGCCGGGGTCGGTCTCCCCGGGGATCTTCCCCTCGAGCCAATCCTCGATCGCGCGGACCTGCTCGAGCGCAAGCGGCCGTACGCTGGCGCGGACCGCGAGGTAGTGCGGCTCCTTCCCGTCGAGCCGGTGCGCGGGGGCGATGCGAATCCGCTCGGGTCGAAGGACCTCGGCTTCCGCCTCCGCGAGAGAAGCGTGCGAATGCTCGTTCCCCTTTTGTCCGAGGACGCGGGTGACCCCCGCCCATGCGTCGTGCTCGATCCGATAGACGAGGAACTGCGTCGCCTCGAGCCGGTCGAACCAGCGCGAGCGATCGCGCCAGATCTCGATCTCGTAAACGACCGTGGCCGGGACGCCGCGTTCCAGCGTCTCGGCCACGCCCGAGGGGAAGCCGCCGGGAATCTCGAGGTCGGCCTCGATCCACCCGTCGGCGGACCGGATGTTGTTGAACCAGACGGTCCCCTTCGCGGCGCCGGCCGGCGCGGCGAAGAGGACGAGGAGAAGCGCGGCGGCGAAAGGGGCGAATGACAACGGCGCTTTCTCCCGCGAGGATTCGTCAGAACATTCGGCTCAAGCGGAGGGAGACAACGAGATCGTCGTCCGCCCCCCGGTCGATGCGCCGGGCGAAGTCGACCCGCACATCCCCCCGCTCGTTCTGCAGCCCGATCCCCATATCCGATTCCAGATCGAAATCCTCTCGCTCGTCGGAACCCCACGCGTCCCCGAGGTCCGCGAAGAAGACGCACTGGAGGCTGCTCCACACCGAGGCGCGGTACTCGACGTTCGCGAGGAAGAGGCGCTCGCCCGAGAGCTCCTTGAACCGATGCGCGCGGAGCGTGCCGATCCCGCCGATTCGAAAGAGCTCTTGGGGCGGCGGGTTGCCGCGAATCGCTCCCCCGAGCAAGCGGAAATCGAAGTGGAGCCGCGGGGCGAGCTTCTGAAAACGCCGAATCTCGGCGATGCCGCGCCAATAGTTGTGATCTCCGCCGAGCTCCCATCCCGCGTAATCCCCCTGCAGGTCGACGAGCCAGCCGAGGGAGGGGCCCTTCGCGTAGTTCCGGCTGTCGTACGCGTAGCGCCCCTCGATCCGTCGGTTCGTCCCCGCAATCCCCTCCGGACCCGCGAAGAGGTTCTCGCGGAAGGTCTTTCCGCGCCCTAAGAGGGACCAATCGGTGCTTTTCGCGATCGGCGCGTCCTCCGTCGCCGCGTATCCGCCCGAGAGCGAGTGGTTTCCGGCGTCGAGGGCGAGGCGCGCGCTCCATCCCTTCGTCCATACAAAATCAAAGAAGTCTTCTTTGATAAGCAAAGCGGCGGCGAAGTTCTCGCTCTCCGACACCGTCCACGCGGTCGGGACCCGAATCCGGTCGAAGCCGGACGCCTCGAGCCGAAGGCCCGGAAGAAGGCGAAGGGGGACCGCGCCGCTTGCCTCCCACGACCAGCGCTCCGCCGCGAGGGCGTACGCTTGCGACCAGCCGAGGCGCGCGGGGTGGCGGAGGCCGCGCTCGAAGTCGATCGCGTACGAAATTCGGAACCCCTCGACCCGGTTGTAGGCGGCGCCGAACCCGGGCTTCAACGCGCGCTCCTCTGCCTCCTCGATCGACCAGGAGACGCCGCGATCACCGACCTCGATCGCGTAGAGCCGCGCCTTCGGTCCCGCCCGCTCCTCTTTCGGCGGGGGTTCCTCGAACCATTGCTCGTGTCCTTCCAGCCGATAGCGGATGCGGAAGCGATGGGTTCCTCTCTTCATGCGCTGGTGATACGACCAGCCGCCCTCCTCCGGGCGCATCGGGTCCGGATCCCAGCCGTTGAAGGTCCCCTGGATCGCCGCCTCGAGGGCGTCCGGTTGGCGAAGGCGGACGAACACGCCGTTCTCATGCCGCTCGATCTCCACCGGCCAAAATCGCGGCCTCTCCCGCTCCTCTTCGAGAACGTCGTCGCACGATGCGCCCTCTGTCTTCGCCGCGAGAACCCGCTCTCCGTCCGCCGCGACGAGAACGAGCGCGTCGCCCCGAACAAACCACTCGTGGTCGTTCAGGGCGGACGCCTCCTCGCCGTCGAGGAGGAAGGCCATCCCGTCCGCGCAGATCAGGATCGCCTCCGGAGTGATCCGAATCGCGTCGATCCGTCGGGCCACGTCTGCGGCGGCGAGCGCGGGAACGAGAAGCACGGGGACGAGACACCGAACGAGTCGAAGGTTCATGTCCACATCCTTTCGCGGGGACCCATCGCTGCGTCCCGCAAGGTCCGTGCCGCCTTCGCTCGTTGCGCGCCGCGAACGCACGGCCTTCGGCGCGCCGGATCGCTCCCTGCTTCCCGCAAGCGTGACGATCGGACACTCTCGAAGCGTCCGGAAGTCACTCCTCTCGAGGGCGGATTCCGTAGCGGCGCATCTTCCGGTGGAGGTTCGCCCGGTCGGTCGCGAGCGCGCGCGCGGTCTCCGCCACGTTGCCGCCGCTTCGCCGAAGCGTCTCTCGAATGACGCGGACCTCGTACCGCTCGACCCGCTCGCGGAGCGAGACCGCCTCGTCCGCTCCGCTCTCCTCCGCGGGTTCTCCGAGCGCGCGGGCGACGTCGTCCTCCCCAATCTCCTCCTCGGGGCACATGATGACGAGCCTCTCGACGAGGTTTCGAAGCTCCCGCACGTTCCCCGGCCACGGATGGGCGATGAGCCGGTCGAGCGCTTCTTTCGAGAACCGCTTCGGCTTCCGTCCGTTCTCCTCCGCGAGGCGCGCGAGGAAGTGCAGGGCGAGGATCGGGACGTCGGAGGCGCGTTCGCGAAGAGGCGGCACGCGAATCGGGACCACCGCGATCCGAAAGTAGAGATCCTCCCGAAAGCTCCCCTTCTCGATCTCCTTCCGGAGGTTCTTGTTCGTCGCCGAAAGGATTCGAACATCGAACGGGATCGGGGTTCTTCCGCCGACGCGCTCCAGCTCGCGCGCCTCGAGCACGCGAAGGAGCTTTGCTTGGGTTTCGAGGCTCATGTCCCCGACCTCGTCGAGAAGAAGCGTCCCTCCTTCGGCCGCCTCGATCTTGCCGATCCGCTGCTCGGCCGCGCCGGTGAAGGCGCCCTTCTCATGGCCGAAGAGCTCGCTTTCGATGAGGTCCTTCGGAATCGCCGCGCAGTTCACGCGCACGAACGGCTTCTCCCTCCGCTCGCTCGCCTCGTGGATCGCGCGCGCGACGAGCTCCTTCCCCGTTCCGTTCTCGCCGTGGACGAGAACGCGGCCGCTCGAGGGGGCGGCTCGCGCGATCTCGTCCCGAAGCAGGGCCATGAGGCGATGCTCGCCGAGGATCGCGCCCGGCGCGCGCAAGGAAGCGCGAAGCGATCGGTTTTCGGCGCGGAGCCGAGCGACCTCGAGCGCGTTCCGAACGGCGAGGAGGAGGCGTTCCGGGTCGACCGGCTTCTCCTGAAGATCGAAGGCGCCGAGCTTTGTCGCTCGGACCGCCATCTCGATCGAGGCGTGTCCCGAGAGGACGACGACCGGAAAGGCGATCTCCTTCTCGCGAAGCTTCTCGAGAAAGGCGATCCCGTCCATGCCGGGAAGGAAGACGTCGAGAAGGAGAAGATCCGGCGGGCTCTTTCCGATCGCCTCGAGCGCCTCCTCGGCCGAGGCCGAACACTTCACGTCGAAACCTTCGTCCTCGAGAAGCCCGGTGAGCGTGCGGCGGATGTTCGGCTCGTCGTCGACGACGAGGATCGATCGGACGGTCATGCGGACCTTCTCCTTCGCTCGGCCGTCCGCGATTGTACGTGCGCGGAAGGCGCGGCGCAACCGGGCTCGCTCCACGCGGGGATGCGCACGCGGAAGGTCGTCCCCTTCGGGACGTTCGGCTCCGCGGCGATCGTCCCCCCGTGCTCGAAAAGAATCCGCTCCACGAGGGCGAGGCCGAGACCGGATCCTCCCGCCTTCGTGGTGAAGGTCGGGGCGAAGATCCGATCCCGGATCGACGGGTCGATCCCGGGCCCGTCATCCGAGACGAGGATCTCGACGTGGCCGTCGCTCGGCGAGGCGGCGAGGCGGAGCTCCCCGCTTCCCTCCATCGCCTCGATCGAGTTCTTCACGAGATTGGAGAAGGCGCGCCAGAGAAGCTCCCGGTCGCCGCGCGCGGGGGGCGTCTCCGAATCGACCGCGAGGGACGTGTGAACACGGCTCCCTTCTCGATAGAGAGCGGCGACCTTCTCGAGAAGATCGCGGACATCGACCGCCTCCATCCGCGGGGAGGGGAGACGGGAGAACTGGGAAAAGGTCTCGGCGAGGGAGCGAAGGTTCTCCACCTCCTCGATCATCGGCGCGAGAAGCTCCTCGAGCGCGCGCCGCTCTTCGTCGGACAGCGACTCGGCCTTCTTCCGCAAGCGGTGGAGGGAGAGGGTGATCGGCGTGAGGGGGTTCTTGATCTCGTGCGCGATCCGCCTCGCCGCCTCCGCCCAAGTCGCGACACGCTCCGCGCGGGCGAGCCTCTCGCGGCTCGCTCGAAGATCGCGCGCCATCTCGTTGAACGAGGCGATCAAGATCCCGATCTCGTCCGAGCCTTCCCCCTCGATCCGAACGTCGAGATCGCCTTCTCTTACGCGCGCGGTCCCCGACACGAGCGCCTCGATCGGGCGCCCGAGCGAACGGGAGAGGACGCGCGCGACGGCGAACGCGAGAAAGGCCGCCGCGAGAAGGACGAGCGCCGCCTGCGCGGCGACCTTCGCCTTCGCGTAGCGCTCGTACACCCGGAGCTGCCCGTAGAAGGCGAACCCTTCGCGGACTGCGCGAATCCTCTCGGGCGTCCCCTCCGGAAGAAGAAGGGCGCCGGCGAGCCGAAGGAGGTCCCCTTCGGGGAGCAGGAGAGAATCGCGCGCGGCGGCGAAGAGAGAGAGATCGGGCGTGCCTTCGCGAATCGGAGGGAGAAGAAGGGAGTCGGGGACTCCCGTGCTCCGATAATCCAGAAGAACTGCCGGCGCCGAGGAAACGGCCGGGTCTATATGATCGATCCGTAAAACATCGAGCCCCGACGCTTCGGCCGCGTCCTGGAGACGCTCCGCGGCGCCGGGCGCGGAAGGCTCCCATCTCTCGCCTTCCAACAAGGCGCGCACGGCCGCGAGACGATCGGCGGCCCGTTCCCGATCGGCGGCGAGCGCGTTCTCGGAGAGGCGAAGGGACTCGCGGAGGGCCCGTTCGACCCCGGGGTTCTGCCAGAAGTCGATCGTCCGCTCGATCCGCTTCTTCTGCGTGGCGATAAGAAGGAGCGTCGGCACGAGCGCGAGGAGAAGGAACGCAAGAAGGAGCTTTCGTTGATAGGTCAATCGAAACTTGCCGATGCGGTCTCTCATCGTCCCGGCTCCCTCGGCGAGGCGGCGCGCGCGCGAAGACGGAGCTGCCCGCACGCGGCGTCGATCGTTCGTCCGGCGCTCCGGCGGACGGTCACCGTGAGGTGAGGAGCGAGGCGCGCGAGGAAGCGATCGATCGCGCGCTCCGAGGGCGCACGGAAGGGGAGATCCAGGGCCGGATTGAAGGGGATCAGGTTCAGCTTGCCGCGAAGAGGCGAGAGCCTTCGAATGAGGGCGCGCGCGTCCTCCTCCCCGTCGTTCACGCCGCCGAGGAGAACGTATTCGAACGTGACCCGCGAGCCGCTTGTCTCGGCAAAAGAGGAGGCGGCGGCGAGAAGGGAATCGAGGCCGTAGGTCCGCGCGATGGGAAGAAGGCGAGCTCTCTTCTCGTCGATCGCCGAGGCGAGGGAGATCGCGAGGCGGATCCCGAGCTTCTCCTCCGCAAGGCGGAGGATGAGAGGGACGAGCCCCACGGTGGAGATCGTGATCCGGCGCGCGGGGAGCGCGAGGCCGTGCGGATGGATGAGGAGGCGGACGCTTCTCACGACCTCCCCGTAGTTCGCGAGCGGCTCTCCCATGCCCATATAGACGACGCGGCGGATCGGCTCGCCGAGGCCGAGCACCTGGCCGGCGATCTCCCCCGCGCGAAGGGAGCGCTCGAACCCGCCGAGCGGTGTGGCGCAGTAGGCGCATCCGTAGCGGCATCCGGCCTGCGAGGAGACGCAGGCGGTCGGGCCATCCGCGCCGGGAATGAGAACCGTCTCGACTTCGGTTTCATCCGGAAAGCGGAAGAGGACCTTGCGCGAGCCGTCCGCGCCCGGCGCGGAACGCGCGGCGACGATGGGAA